>DATAAV010000270.1:0-4716 GCA_036259935.1 Geodermatophilus sp.
ACGTCAGCCTCGAGGTCGGCGCCGTCGACGGTCACGGTGAGCGGCAGCACGAGGCGGCCGCGGACCGCCTCCCGGCGCTGGACCGCCTCGGCGGGTGCGGTGACGTCCAGGTGCCAGCGCGGCACGGCGCCGCGCTGGACCGTGGCCACCTCGGCCGTCACCATCCGGGCACCGGACGCGTCGGGCCAGAGGAGTTGCACCTCCTCGCCGATGCGGACCACCTGCTGCCCGGCGAACTCACCTACCGACGGGCGGAGGACCACCGTGGCCGCGTCGGCGGCCTCGACCCTGGCACTCACGGACACCTGGTGCCCCAGCAGCAGCACCTCCACCACACCGTCCCGGTGCGGGTGGTCGACCCCAGGCGTCGCCATGGTGCCCCTCCGTCCATGCGTGGCCACGCGCAGTGACGGGACCCGCGCGGCGGAACGGTACCCGCCGTCCGTCCCGCCCACCGCCGAGACCGCCGCGTCGGCGTGCCGCTCACGACGCCGGCCCCTCGCGCCGGTGCTGCCGGGGCGGATCCCACCGGCCTGTCTCCGGGCCTCGGCCCGCCTGGGGGCCCCGCCGCGGGCCTGCGAGTGGCGGGGCAGGCGGGTCCTCCGTCAGGCGGAGTCGCGGACCGGGGCGTCCCCGTGCTCGTGCCGTGCACAGTGCGCGCAGCAGTAGAACTGCCCCTCGACGACGACCCCGTGACCGACGACCTTCACACCGCAGTGCTCGCAGATCGGCGCCATCTTGTGGATGGCGCACTCGAAGCTGTCGAAGGTGTGCCGCGCCCCCTGGGCGACCACCTCGAAGCTCATCTCGTAGTCGTTGCCGCAGACCTCGCAGACCGCCATGACCCCTCCTCGTCGTCCCGGGTCAGGTCCTTCCCCGGCGCGGGCCGTGGGACACCGACGGGCCCCCGCCGGACACCCCGCCGAGGGCCACGAACTCGTGGTGGTCGAGCGTCCGACAGCCACGAGCTCGTCGCACTCGACGAGCCGGTCCGCGGCAGCGGGACCGCGATCGGCACACCGACCCGGGCGGTCAGCGACGTCCGGTCAGCGAGCCCGGGAGCTGCGGCCGGAAGCTGCGGCGCACCCGCTGCCACCGGTTGGGCGTCCGCTCGGCGTCGAGCAGCTCGGTGTCGGCCAGCGCCTGCTCCACCGGGCCGAGGTCCGGCGGGGCGAAGGGCACCAGCGAGCGGCCCACCGGCCGGCGCAGGCTCTCCACCGCCCGCAGCAGCGACCCGCCGCAGGCCTCCAGCGCCTCGGCGACCGCGGACGGCGGCACGCCGAGGTGCTCGCCCAGCAGCCGGTCGCGCAGGCCGGTGATCGCGGCGGACTTCTCCTCCGCGCGCGGGTCGCCGGGGCGCACCTCGATGGAGACGTCGCACTCGGTGTCCAGCCCCATGGACCGGTTGTTCAGGTTGGAGGACCCGATCCGCAGGAACCGGTCGTCGACCACCGTGACCTTGGCGTGCACGTAGATCGGCCGCCGTCCCTCGGTCACCGGCACGTAGAGCTGGAAGCGGCCGTGGACGTCGGCCTCCCGCACCAGGGTGAGCAGCTTGGCGCGGGCGGTGCCCATCGCCTTCTCCTGCAGCCACCCCTCGGCGCTCTCCGGGTTGACGACGACGAACTCGGGACCGTCGGGCTCCTGCAGCCGCTCGGCGATGGCCTCCGCGATCCGGCGGTTCGCGAAGTACTGGCTCTCGATGTAGACGCTGCGCCGCGCGCCCGCGATGACGGCCAGCCACAGCAGCTCGATCTCGTGCACCAGGCTGGTGCCGCCGTGCTCGGGCCGGGTGCGGGAGATGGCGACGTCGACGTCGGTGAGCAGTGGCTCGACCCCCGGCGGCCAGCAGGCCTCGACGTCCTCGACCGGCTCCAGCGAGCGTCCCGTGCCGCTCTCCCAGCGCTCCCGCGCCATGTCGCCGATCGCCCGGGCGGCCGGGCCGGAGACCAGGCTGGTTACGTCGTGCCACGGGCCGGTGAGCTGGTGCGACGAGGGACGGCGGCGCAGCGGGTGGCGGTCGAGGTGCTCGGAGGTGTCCCAGCGGTCGGTGGTGACGTCGATGCCGCCGGCGAAGGCCAGGCAGTCGTCGATCACCACGATCTTCTGGTGGTGGGCCCCGCCCACCGGGTGGTGCGTGTCGACCGTCATCCTCAGCCGGTCGGGGGTGCGCCGGTCGAGCAGCACGACCGGCACCAGGCCGCGGCCGAGCGCGCCGATCACGCCGTAGTCCCAGACCAGGACGCCGATCTCCAGCCGCGGGTTGGTGCGGACGGCCTCCTCCAGCACCCGCCCGAGCTTGTCCGGCCGTCGGCGCCCCCTGCGGTGCCGTCCGGCGCCGCGGGGGTCCATCCGGATCCGCGGGTCGAAGTCCCAGCCGATGAACAGCACCCGGCGCTGCGCCCGCAGCACCGCGCCGCGCAGCGCGGCGAAGTAGTCGGCGGCGTCCACGAAGACCGCGTGCCGCTCGGCCCGTTCGATCCGCCAGCAGGTCTCCCCGGGGACCAGCAGGTCCTCGGTGGCGACCGGCCCGGCACCTCCGTCGGCCACCCCGGTCAGCCGTTGCGGCGGACGTAGGAGCTGACGAAGTCCCGCAGGCTGCGCGTGGGCCGCAGCCAGGCGCCGTCCGGCGGCAGCGCGTCCAGGCGGACCCGGTCCAGCGGGACGGCGAAGGCGCCCGGCACGTCCTCGATGTCGATGAACTCGAGCAGGTCCGAGCTGATGGCGTAGCCGGCGACCTCGCTGAAGGCGACCACGGTGACCTGGGTGCCGGCGCGGGCCAGCTCCTCCAGCGGCTCGGCGAAGTTGCGGCCGTCGCCGGAGAAGACGACCAGCCGGCGCAGCCGGTGGCTGTGCTGCCGGACCTCGATGTGGTCGAGCATCGCCTGGTCGATGTCGTCGTCGGGTTGTTGCTTGGGCCGGGCGAAGACGGCGAACCCGAAGCTGCGCAGCGCCTCCACCCAGCGCTGCAGCGTGCCCACGACCGGCGGGATGTTGGCGAAGACGCAGGCCTCGACCTCCGGGGCGTCGGGCGCGCCGGGGTCGCCGGCGCCCTCGACGAACCAGGCGGCGATCGCGTCGAAGCGGGGGCGGGAGGCCGCGGTGGGACGGGCGCCGATCACCGTCGAGAGGGTCATGTCGATGTTCGGCGCGTCCCAGATGAGCAGGTCCAGCGCCGGGCGTGCCCGCCCGTCGAGCACGTCGGTGGCGGCAGTCCCCGCGGCTGCGTCCAGGTCGGTCACGTGCCCTCCTCGCTGTGCTCGTCGCGCCCGTGCCCGACGGCGGTGCTGTGTCCGTGCGGGACCTCGCCAGCTCGGTCCCGGGAGGGCAGTCTGCCCGGCCGGGGCCGGAACGGGGGACGGCGCACCTGCGGCGCGCGGCGGACCGGTCGGTGACGTGGCCCGCCGCCGCGTGCGGCGGCGCGGCCGGCGGGCCCGCGCCGAGGCGCTCAGCGGCCGCGGCTCTGCAGCGCCAAGGCGCACGAGTCACCACCCGCCGCCTGCACCCGGGACGCCCACCGGAGCACGTCGCGGGCCGGCATCGGGTGGGCGAGCAGGTAGCCCTGGGCGAAGTCGCAGCCGGCGTCGCGGACCATCCGCAGGTGCTCGGCGGTCTCCACGCCCTCGGCGACCGAGCGGATCCCGAGCGTGCGGGCCAGCGAGACGATCGCGGCCAGGACCGGGCCGGTGCCGCCGGCGGCCAGCCGGGCCGCGGCGGCGAGCAACGAGCGATCGATCTTGAGCGTGCCGATGGGCAGCGCCAGCAGCTGGGCGAGGGAGGACCAGCCGGTCCCGAAGTCGTCGATCGCCACCCGGACCCCCACGTTGCGGAGCACGGCGAGCTGGTCCTCGGCGCGGGTGGGGTCCTCGGCGACGCTGGTCTCGGTCAGCTCGAGCACCAGGTTCTCCGGGGGCAGGCCGGAGTCGTGCAGCGCCACCCGCACGTCGCGCACCAGCGTCTCGGCGGAGAAGTGCCGGGCACTGATGTTGACCGACATCCGCAGCGGCAGCCCCTGCTCGGCCCACTCGGCGGCCTGCCGGGTGGTCTCGCCGAGCAGCCACCGGGTGATCGGGATGAGCTGGCCGGTCTCCTCGGCGACGGAGAGGAAGGCGTCGGGGGTGAGCAGCCCGCGCTCGGGGTGCTGCCAGCGCAGCAGCGCCTCCACGCCCTCGATCGCGCCGGTGTCCACGCGGACGAGCGGCTGGTAGTGGACGACGAACTCGTCGACGGCGCCGTCCCGCAGCCGGTTGGCCACCTCCAGCCGCCACCGCGCCGCCTCGCGCAGCCCCGGTGAGAAGACGTGCACGCGGTCCCGGCCGGCGCCCTTCGCGGCGAAGGCGGCGGTGTCGGCGTCGCTGAGCAGCTGGTGCGCCCGGTCGGCGCCCGGCGTCGCGGCGGCGACACCGATGCTGGCCGAGAGCGGCACCGAGATGCCCTCGGCCTGGAAGGGCCGGGAGAAGGAGTCCTGCAGCCGGAAGGCCAGGGCCGCGGCCTCGGCGGTGTCGCAGTCCCGGGCGAGGACCAGGAACTGGTCGGCGCCCAGCCGCCCGACGGCGTCCTCCGGCCGGACCTGCTCGACGAGCCGGCTCCCGACCTGCCGCAGCAGCTCGTCCCCGACCTCGTGGCCGAGGGAGTCGTTGACGGTCTTGAACGCGTCGAGGTCGACGAAGAGAAGCGCCGCCCGGCCCCCGCCGTCCGCCAGCGCCTCGCCGATCA
>DATAAV010000271.1:0-3631 GCA_036259935.1 Geodermatophilus sp.
GTGTCCGCCGGCGCCGTCACCATGCGGGTCATCAGGCCACCTCGTCCTTCGCCGCGAACCGGTAGTACACGGTGACCAGGACGATCAGCACCGTGGCGAGGACCAGCGCCTGCGCCGACGCCGTGCCGATGTCCCCGCGGCTGACCAGGTAGTCGAACACCCGCACGCTGATCACCTCGGTGCCGGCTCCTCCGCCGGTGAGCAGGTAGATGTCGTCGAAGTTGTTGAACGTCCAGATGAAGCGCAGCAGCGCCAGCACCGCGATCGTCGGCAGCAGCTGCGGCCAGACGATGTGGCGGAACACCTGTGTGGGGGTCGCGCCGTCGACGCGCGCGGCCTCCTCCAGCGTGGCCGGCGCGGCCTGCAGGCGCGCGGTGAGGAACAGGAAGGCGAACGGGAACGACCGCCACATCTCGAAGACGATGACCGTGACGAGCGCGGTCGGGCGCTCGGAGAGGAAGGCGATCGGCTCGTCCCAGCCGAGCAGCCCCGTGCCGATCTCGTTCACGATGCCGAACTGCGGGTTGAGCATGACGCCCCACACGAACGTGGCGGCCACGACCGGTGCCACGTAGGGCAGCAGCAGCGACGCCCGGACGAACCCGCGCCCCCGGAAGGGCCGCCGCAGGGCGAGCGCCGCCACCAGGCCCAGCCCGACGGCCGACGCGGTGCCGGAGCCGGCGTAGACCAGCGTGGTGACCAGCGCCTGCCAGAACCCGGGGGAGCCGAAGACGTCGACGAAGTTGTCGAACGTGTAGTTCCCGAACAGGCCCGCCGTGCGCAGCCGGATCAGCCGCAGGTCCTGGAAGGCCAGCACCACCGTCCAGAGGATCGGCAGCACGACGAGCACCAGGACGAGGACCACGGTCGGCGAGATCAGCGCCAGCCCCGTCCGGGCCTCGCGCGCCTGCAGGGTCCCGCGACCGCGTGCTCCGGGCTCACCGGGGCGTGGTCGACGTCGTGTGGACACGGCCGGGCCCCCGGTCACTCCAGCGACGAGGCGATCTCGCGGAGCGCGTCGGCCGCCTGCTGCGCCGCCTGCTGCGGGTCGAGCTCGCCGCCGGTCATCGCGCTGATCGCCTGGGGCACGGGCAGCTCACCGAGGGAGGCCCCGACCAGGGCGCCCTGTCCCTGGGGGATGCCCCACGGGGAGATGGTGTCCGGGGCGTTCCGCAGGCCGTCGAGCACCTCGGCCGAGTAGAAGTCCGACAGCGGGGCCTTCGTGTCGACGCCCGCGGGCAGGGTGGCCCAGGCGTCGATGAAGCGGGTCGGCTCGTCGGCGGTGCCCTGACGGGTCGGCACCTTCCCCTCGGGCGAGAAGCCGATCCACTGCTCGTAGCCGTCCTCCAGCATGTAGGTGACGAACTGCGTGGCCGCGTCGGTCTGCGCGTCCGCGGTCACGGCCCACGAGACGACCTCGCCGAACTGTGCCCCCTCGTCCCCGTCCGGGCCGGCGATGGCGGTCACCACGCCGCTGTTCCTCGCGAGGAAGGCGGGGTCGGCGGAGCACTCGGGGCAGGTGGGCAGCGCGTCGGCCCGCAGGCCCGCCATCTCGTCGAGGATGAAGGACGACCAGACCACCATCGCCGCCTGTCCCGCGAAGTACGCCGCGCGGGTGGTGTCGACGTCCTGGGTGCCCGACACCGAGTAGTCGGTGATCAGCTGGTCGTAGAACTCGAACGCGGCGACGCACCGGTCGCTGTCGAGGGTGACCTCGCCCCCGTCGTCCACCAGCTGGCAGCCGTTCCCGAGGGCGAGGTGCTCGAAGGTCTGCTGCGTGAAGGCGTCGTTCGGCGCGGTGGCGCCGGTGAAGCCGGCCATCTCCGGGCCGTCGAGGGCCTGCGCCGCGGCCAGGATGCCCTCGTAGGTCTCCGGCGGGGCCAGGCCCGCGGCGTCGAAGAGGTCCTTGCGGTACACGAGCAGCTGCGCCCAGCTGTCGCTCGGGACGGCGAGCTGCGTGTCCCCGTCCCGGGTGAGCTCGAGGGCCCGCTCGGAGAAGGTGTCGGCGCCCAGGCCCTCCACCACGTCGGCGGCCACGTCGGGGGCCAGCAGCTCGTTCGTCGCGAGCGCCTGGACGCCGGCCAGCGGCAGCGCGCCGACGACGTCGGGCAGCTCCCCGGCGGCGGCCGACGAGGTGAGCAACTGGTTGAACTGGTCCTCGTCGATGCCGACGAGCTCGACCTCGATGCCGCTGCTCTCGGTGAAGGCGGCCGCGATCTCCTCCTGGACGGCGAGGCGGTCGGGCAGGTTCTCCAGGGTCCACACGGTGAGCGGGCCGCCCTCGTCGCCGACCCCGCCACCACCGCCGCCGTCGCCGTAACCGCAGGCAGCGAGCAGGACGGTCACCCCGACCCCTGCCGCTGAGACCTGGACCCGCCGCTTCGTCCCGCCCATCAGCTCTCCTCGGAGTCGCCGGCGACGCTGCTGGGCTCCGGACAGTAGCGGCTCGGAACGCGGCGTGGGTCACAACTCGGTTATGCCGACGCGGCACGCATTAAGCGTCGCGGATCTGGAATAAAGTGGTCCCCTACCTGCCGACCGCGACGTGGCGGGGGTGCCGCGTGAGACTGGCCGTCCAGGAGCAGTTGCTCCCCGGCGACACCATGCAGGCCAAGTGGGACGTCGCGCTCTCGTGGGGCTTCGACGCCATCGAGCTCCGCGGCGCCGGCGGGCACGCGCTCCGCGCCCGGCTGCCGGCGTTGCTCGCGGCCCAGCGGGACGGCGTCGTCATGCCGACGGTGTGCGTGGACATGGACCACTTCATCGGCGACTTCGACCCCGTCCGCCGGGCCGATGCGGTGGCCAACATGGCCAGCCAGCTCGCCGTCATCGGGGCCCTCGGCGGGGTGGGGGCGATGACGCCGGCGTCCTGGGGGATGTTCTCCCGGCGGCTGCCCCCGTTCACCCCGCCGCGCTCGGCCGAGGGGGACCGCGAGGTGCTGCTCGACGCCCTGGGCCGGCTGGGGGAGGTCGCCGCCCGGGAGGGCGTCCTCCTGCTGCTCGAGCCGCTGAACCGCTACGAGGACCACATGGTGAACACCCTCGCGCAGGCGGCGGAGCTGGCGAGGGCGACCGGGCTGGCCAGCGTGCAGGTGGGTGCGGACACGTACCACATGAACATCGAGGAGGCCGACCCGCCGGCGGCGCTGCGGGCGATCGCGGACCGGCTGGGACACGTGCAGGTCTCCGACACCAACCGCCTCGAACCCGGCGCCGGCCACCTGGACTGGCCCGCGCTGCTGCGGTCCCTCGACGCCATCGGCTACGGCGGCCACCTCGCGTTCGAGTGCCGGCTGTCGGGGGACCCCGCCCAGGTGCTGCCCCGCGCCACGGCCGTGCTGAGGTCGGCGCTGCGGGCGGCGGCGTGAGCCCTCCCAGCGACCTCGCCGCCCGCCCTGCTGCCGGCGTCCACGGCGCCGACCTCGCCGCCCGGGCCGCCGCCGTCCTGCGGGCGAACAGCACCGGGTCGATGACCCGAGCCGCTCCGGACCTGTACCCGCACCAGTGGAGCTGGGACGCCGCGTTCGTCGCAGTCGGGCTCGCGCGCATCGACGTGCCGCGGGCGATCACTGAGCTGCGCTCACTGCTTCGGGCCCAGTGGGGGACCGGGATGATCCCGCACATCGTGTTC
>DATAAV010000272.1:0-2401 GCA_036259935.1 Geodermatophilus sp.
CCCCGGGAGGCGGCCGCCCTTTCGCGCTTTATCGCTATAAAGCGCGGATGAGGGTCAGGCGGGTGGGGAGAGTTCGGCCAGCGCCGCGGCGACCTCGTGGTCGCGGACGAAGCCCAGCGCCATCAGCCGGTGCACCAGCACGCCGCGGCGGGTCAGCCGCAGGTCGGCCGGGCGCAGCCGGGGCAGGGCCGCGCCGCCGGGACGAGGCTGCGCCGGCGGCGGGTCGAGCAGGCCGCCGCGCTGCAGGTCGGCGACGTCCTCGCGCGCGCCCCACGCGGCCCACGCGCGCGGATCGTCGGCCAGCGGGGTCATCGGCAGCGGCAGCCGGTCGCGGCGACCCACCGCGGCCAGGAGTACCAGCTGCCGCCAGGACAGCGTCCCGGCCAGCCGCAGCGCCCGGGCGACGAGCGCGGCGTCGAGGTCGGGGGAGACGGCCACCTCGGCCAGCAGGTAGCCCAGGTGGCGCACCCGGCGCTCCTCGGCCGAGCCGCGGGCGGCGACGACGACGGCCTCGGCGACCTCGTCGGCCGCCGACCGGCCGCCGGCGCGCGGCGTGAAGAACCCGTCGTCGCGCGGGCGGCGGCCGGAGCTCGACAGCGTGGCGCTGTGCTCGACGGCGAAGGCCAGGACGGCGCCGGCGCGGGCGCGCTCCCGGGACGGCGGCACGCCCGCGGCCTCGTCCGCGGCGGTACGCAGGCACCGGGCGAGCCGCTCGTCGAGCCGGACGGCCGGAGCGGGGGAGGAGCCGCCGGCGAAGACGACGTTCGCCGCAGCCCGGCTCATCGACCCGGCGACCGCCGCGCCGGCCTCCAGCAGCGCGCGGCCGACGGCCGGGGAGTCCTCGGTGGCAGTCATCCCCCGATCCTCTCCGCTCCGCGGGCCGCCGTGCACGGCGATGATCGCCGGTCTCACCACAGCGGGTCACCGCCGGTGAGCACAACGGAACACGAGTTCAGCCGCGCGGCGACGGAGGGGAAACGCCGGGCAGCCACCGTCGTCGCATGGCCGCCCCGATGCGCACCGCCCCGCCGACCACCACACCCCTCGCCCGGCCCCGCCGCGGGCGCTGGATCGACGACTGGCGCCCGGAGGACCCCGCCTTCTGGGAGTCCACCGGCAAGACGGTCGCCCGCCGCAACCTGTTCTTCTCGATCTTCTCCGAGCACATCGGCTTCTCGGTCTGGAGCCTGTGGTCGGTGCTCGTGCTGTTCCTGCCCGAGGCGGTCTACGGCATCGACCCGGCCGGGAAGTTCCTGCTGACCACCCTGCCGACGGCGCTCGGCGCGTTCGTGCGGCTGCCCTACACCTTCGCCGTGGCCACGTTCGGCGGCCGGAACTGGACGATCATCAGCGCCTCGCTGCTGCTGGTGCCCACCGTGGCCACCGCGGTCGTGCTCGAGCCCGGCGTCTCCTACACGACGCTGCTGGTGGTCAGCTGCCTGGCCGGCGTCGGCGGCGGCAACTTCGCCAGCTCGATGGCCAACATCAACGCCTTCTACCCCGACCGGCTCAAGGGCTGGGCCCTCGGGCTCAACGCGGGCGGGGGCAACCTCGGGGTGCCGGTCGTCCAGCTGGTCGGACTGCTGGTGCTCGCCGTGGCCGGAGCGCAGCACCCGCGTCTGGTCCTGCTCGTCTACGTCCCGCTGATCGTCGTCGCCGCCGTCGGCGCGGCGCTGCTCATGGACAACCTGACGTCGGCGCGCAACCAGCCGCGGGCCATGCGGGAGGCGACCCGCGAGCCGCACACCTGGATCATGTCGTTCCTCTACATCGGCACCTTCGGCTCGTTCATCGGCTTCGGCTTCGCCTTCGGCCAGGTGCTGCAGAACCAGTTCACCGACTCCTTCGCCACCCCGCTGGCCGCGGCGTCCCTGACCTGGCTGGGCCCGCTGCTGGGCAGCCTGATCCGCCCGGTCGGGGGCTCGCTGGCCGACCGCTTCGGCGGCGCCCGCATCACCTGCGCGACGTTCGTCGCCATGGCCGCCGGCGCCGCGGTGGTCTGGACGGCGAGCCAGCTGGGGTCGCTGCCGCTGTTCGTCGTCGGCTTCGTGCTGCTGTTCGTGCTCAGCGGCATCGGCAACGGCTCGACCTACAAGATGATCCCGGCGATCTTCCGCACCCAGGCCATGCAGCAGGTCGCCGCCGGCGGGGACAGCGCGGCCGCCGACCGGCACGCGCTGCGGATGTCCGGCGCGCTGATCGGCATCGCCGGCGCGGTGGGCGCCTTCGGCGGGGTGCTGGTCAACCTGGCCTTCCGCCAGTCGTTCCTCACCACCGGTACCGGCGACTCGGCCTACCTGGTGTTCATCGCCTACTACGCGGTCTGCGTGGCGGTGACCTGGGTGGTCTACCTGCGGCCGCGGGCGCCGATGGCCGGCGTCTGACCCCACTCCTCTCCCGG
>DATAAV010000273.1:0-4988 GCA_036259935.1 Geodermatophilus sp.
CGGCGAGAACCGCCCGCGCCTCGGCGGCGGCCAGGGCGGCGTCCTCGTTGGCGTGGTGGGCCGAGCCCAGCGCGCGCAGCGGCGCGAACGCCTCCGGCGCGAGCAGCAGCGCGGTCAGCCCGACGGCCAGCCCCAGCTCGCCGTGCACCAGCCGCAGGCCGACGGTCACCGCGACCAGCGCGACCGCCAGCGTGGCGATCAGCTCGAGGACCAGCGCGGAGAGGAAGGCCAGCCGCAGCGTGGCCAGCGTGCGGCTGCGGGAGGCCTCGCCCAGCTCGGCCAGCGCCGCGGCCTGGTCGGCGGCGCGGCCCAGCCCGACGAGCACGGGCAGGCCGCGCACCAGCTCGGCGACGTGGCCGGCGATCCGGTCCAGCGCGCGGGCGGCGGCGGTGGTCCCGTCCCGGGTGGCCGTGCCGACCAGCACCATGAACACCGGCACCAGCGGGAGCGTGACCGCCACGAGGACGGCCGAGAGCAGGTCGGTGGCCGCCAGCACGGCCAGCAGCACCGGCGGGACGACGAGGGTCTGCGCCAGCGCCGGCAGGTAGGCGGCGAGGCCGGGGCCGAGGTCGGCCAGCCGGGTCGTGGCCAGCACCGCGGCCGGGCCCGGGCCGCCGGCCGCCGCCACCGCCGCGGGGGAGCCGGCGAGCCGCTCGAGCACCCGGCGGCGCAGCCCGTCCTCCGCCCGCCGGGCGTCACGGGCCGCCGTCAGCTCCCCGAGCGCCCCGGCCGCGGCGCGCAGCGCGACGCCGGCGGTCGCGACCAGCAGCGGGCCGGCGAGGGGCCCGTCGGTCTGCCCCGCCGCGCGGGCCACCGCGTGCGCCAGCCCGGCCGCGAGCAGGACCACTCCGGCGGTCTGGCCGAGCGCGGCCAGCGCGGCGCGGGCCAGGGCGCCGGGCAGACCGGGCACCCCCGCCAGCGGCGCCAGTGGTCCTCGATCGGTCACGCCCCTGCCTCCGCCGGGGCGTGCTCCGGCTCGACGGTCAGCCGCCGGCGGAAGACCCAGTAGGTCCAGGCCTGGTAGGCCAGCACCACCGGCAGGCCGGCCCCGGCGACCCAGGTCATGACGGTGAGCGTGTAGTCGCTGACCGAGGCCTCGGCGATCGTCAGGTCGAAGGCCGGGTCGATCGACGACGGGACGACCACCGGATAGGCGGCGCCGAAGATGGTGGCCGCCGACCCTCCGAGCATGACCGCCCAGGCCGTGAACGCCCGGCCCTCGCGGTCCAGCCGCATCTGCGCCCAGGCGACGACGGCCGCGCCCACGGCCACCAGCCACAGCGCCGCGGTGACCGGGGTGCCCGACCGCAGGTGCACCGCGCCGGCCCAGGCCAGCAGCGGCAGCGCGGCCACGGGAGCCCAGCGCAGCGCGAAGGCCCGGGCCCGCAGCCGCACCGGCCCGTCGGTCTTCAGCGCCAGGAACAGCGCGCCGTGGACGACGGAGAACGCGACCACCGCGGCCGCGCCGAGCAGCGACGACCAGCCCACGCCCGCGAGGCTGCCGCCCACCCGGGTGCCGTCGGCGTCGATCGGCAGGCCGAGGGTGGTCGCGGCGAGCGCGGCGCCGACCCCGGCCGCGGCGACCAGCGAGCCGCCGGTGATCACGTTCGTCCAGGCGCGGTCCCACCGCGGGTCGTGCGAGGAGTGCCGCCACTCGAAGGCGACCGCCCGCACGATCAGGCCGAGCAGCACCACCACGAACGGCAGGTACAGCGCGGGCAGCCAGGTGGCGTACCAGCCGGGGAAGGCGGCGAAGACCGCACCGGCGGCGGTGATCAGCCAGACCTCGTTGCCGTCCCAGACCGGGCCGATGGTGCGCAGCATCAGGTGCCGGTCGGCGGGGGTGCGGCCCAGCACCGGCAGCAGCGCGGCCACGCCGAAGTCGAAGCCCTCGAGCAGCAGGAAGCCGGTCCACAGCACCGCGACGGCGGCGAACCAGAGGGTCTGCAGGTCCATGGTCGGAGCTCCCGGGCTCAGTAGGCGAAGGACAGGACGTCGCCGTCGATGCGGTCGCCGGCGGCCCGGTCGTCGTCCGCCGGCTTCCCGTCGCCGATCGCGGGCGGCGTGGGGGTGCCGTCGCCGGTGGTGACGCCGCGGCGGACGAACCGGGTGATCAGGCCGAGCTCGATCACCGCCAGGACCCCGTAGACGAGGGTCAGCGCGATCAGCGACGTCCAGACCTCGCCGGCGCTCACGCCGGGGGAGACCGCCTGGGCGGTGAAGAACCAGATCTGCTCGTCGACCGGCACGTCCGGGTTGGGCACGACGACGAAGGGCTGGCGGCCCATCTCGGTGAAGATCCAGCCGGTCGCGTTGGCGGCGAACGGGGCGCCGACGGCGAGCAGGGCGCCGTACACGCCGATCCGCGAGGTCGGCACCCGGTTCCGGCGGGTGGCCCACAGGGCGTAGGCGGCGACCCCGGCCGAGACCGCGCCCATGCCGATCATCAGCCGGAAGCTCCAGTAGGTGACCGCGAGGACGGGGGTGTAGTCGATCTCCTGGCCGGCACGGTCGCCGAAGCGCTCCGGGTCGTCGGGGTAGGTCTCCCCGTAGACCGCGCCGTAGCGCTCCTGCAGCTCGTTCACGCCGGGCACGGCGGTGGAGAAGTCGCTGTGCGCGAGGAAGGACAACAGCCCGGGGATCGTGATCGAGTGCACGTCGTCGCACTCGTTGCTGCCGAGCTTCGCCCAGGCGACCAGGGAGAACGACGCCGGCGCCTCGGTCTCGCACAGCGCCTCGGCCGAGCTCATCTTCAGCGGCTGCTGCTGGTACATGAGCTTGCCCTGCCAGTCGCCGGTGAGGGCCACGAGCACGAAGGCGGCCAGCGAGACCCAGCCGCCCAGCCGCACCGAGCGCCGCCACACCGCGTGGTCGACCTCGGTGGCCGGCCGGTTCGCCAGCTTCCGGCGGCGCAGCTGCCACAGCCCGACCCCGACCAGCAGCGCCCCGGCGACCATCAGCGCGGCGACGATCGCGTGGCTGAACGCGGCCAGCGCGGTGTTGTTGGTGAGGACGGCGCCGATGCTCGTCAGGCGCGGGGTGTCGCCGTCCATCTCGACGCCGACCGGGTGCTGCATCCAGGAGTTCGCCGCGATGATGAAGTACGCCGAGACGACCGAGCCGATCACCGCCGCCCACAGCGCCGCCAGGTGCAGCCGCTTCGGGATGCGGCCCCAACCGAAGATCCACAGGCCGAGGAAGGTCGACTCGAGGAAGAAGGCCAGCAGCGCCTCCATGGCCAGCAGCGAGCCGAAGACGTCGCCGACGAAGCGCGAGTACTCGCTCCAGGCCAGACCGAACTGGAACTCCTGGACCAGCCCGGTGGCCACTCCGAGAACGAAGTTGATCAGGTAGATCCGGCCCCAGAACCGGGTCATCCGCAGCCACTCGGGCTTGTTCGTCCGCACCCACATCGTGTGCATGACCGCGACCAGCAGCCCCAGCCCGATGGTCAGCGGAACCATCAGGAAGTGGTAGACGGTCGTGATCCCGAACTGCCAGCGGGCCACGTCCAGGACGTCCACGGCCGGTCCCCTCTCTGAGCGACGTACGATCGACGCGTTCTTTCTACGTCCAGTAGAAGACGGTTTTCTACGACGCGTAGAAGAACGCACTGTGAGTCGTGCTACAGGAGGAGCCGATGGCCTCGCTGGGGGAGCTGGAGCGGGCGGTCATGGACCTGCTGTGGTCGGCCGACGGCCCGGTGGCGGCGACGACGCTGCGCGACGGGCTGGCCGACCGTGCGGTCGCGCTGACCACCGTGCACACCGTGCTGACCCGGCTGGAGCAGAAGGGCTTCGTCGTCCACGACGACGCCCGGCCGCGCCGCTTCCGGCCGCGCGCCACCCGTGAGGAGCACGCCGCCGAGCTGATGCACGAGGTCCTGGGGCAGGCCGCCGACCGGCAGGCCGTGCTCGCCCGGTTCGTGGGCGGGGTCGACGAGGACGAGGCGCGCCTGCTGCGGGAGCTGCTCGCCGGCGCGGCGGGTCCGGACACCGCCGCCCGCTGACCGTGCTGCCCGCCACCGCGGCCGCGCTGGCGGTGCTCGCCGCGTTGCTGGCCTGGCCGGTGCCGGCGTTGCTCGCCCGCGCGCGGTGGCCGCGCCGCGACCCGCTGGTCGCCCTGATCTGCTGGCAGGCGGTCGGCCTGGCCGGTGGCCTGTCGATGATCGGCGCGCTGCTGGTGCACGGACTGGCTCCGTGGGGGCACTCGCTGCCGGAGGCGGCGGAGGCACTGCTGACCGGGGCGCCGTCCCGGGAGGCCGTGCGCGGCGACCACTGGGGCGCCCTGACGTTGGCCGGCGTGCTCGCCTCCGAGCTGCTGGGCGTGCTGGCCCTGTCGTGGGTGCGCACCGCCCGCACCCGCCGGCGGCACCGGCAGCTGCTGGAGCTGGTGGTCCGGCCCGCGAGCGTGCCCGACGCCCGGCTGCTGGAGCACCCGGCACCGGTGGCCTTCTGCATTCCCGGGGCGCGCCCGCTGCTCGTGCTGTCCTCCGGGATGGTCGCCGAGCTCGACGACGACCAGCTGGCCGCCGTCGTCGCGCACGAGCGGGCCCACCTGCGGGAGCGCCACCACCTGCTCCTGCTGCCCTTCGTGGCGTGGGAGGCGGCGCTGCCGGTGCTGCCGGCGGCCGCGCGGGCGCACGCGGCGGTGCGGGAGCTGGTGGAGATGCGGGCCGACGACGTGGCGCTGCACTCCCTCTCCGGCGCGGCGCCCCGGCGGACGCTGGCCCAGGCGATCGTCGCCGCCGCCGGCGGTGCCGGGGGAGCGGAGGTGCCGCGGGGAGCGCTCGCGGTCACCGGTGGAGCGCTGCGCGCCCGGGTGCTGCGGCTGCTCGAGCCGCCGCAACCGCTGCCGGCCGCCGCGCGGGCTGCCGCGCTGGGCGGCGCGGGCCTGCTGCTGCTCGTGCCGACGGCGCTGCTGCTCGCGCCGGCCCTCTGACCCGGGGCGGGGACGCCGGCCGGGGGAGGGGTCCCGAACAGTCGTGG
>DATAAV010000274.1:0-1777 GCA_036259935.1 Geodermatophilus sp.
AAGACGTGCGAGATCGGCGACCTCGCCGGGACAGTCGCGGGCCGGCGGGGGAGTGCGGAGACCCGTGACCGGACCGTCACGTCCGCACCAGGTGTCACGCGCCCCACACCAGGCCCGCGATCGGCCGGCCGGGGCCCGATCCGCAGGTAGCCTCGGCGTGCATGTGGCAGATGTCGAACGCCGTGCGCCACTACCCCTGGGGTTCCCGCACGGTCATCCCGGAACTCCTGGGTGAGACCAGCCCCGCCGAGCAGCCGCACGCCGAGCTGTGGATGGGCGGGCACCCCGACGACCCGAGCGTCCTGTCCGACGGCACCCCGCTGGACAAGGCGATCGCGGCGCAGCCGGACCGGTTCCTCGGCGCGGCGGTGCACGAGCGCTTCGGCGCCCGCCTGCCCTTCCTCATGAAGGTGCTGGCCGCCGACGCCCCGCTGTCGCTGCAGGCCCACCCCACGATGGAGCAGGCCGCGGCCGGCTACGCCGCCGAGGAGGCCGCCGGCGTCCCGCAGGACGACCCCACCCGCACCTTCAAGGACCCGTGGCACAAGCCGGAGCTGATCCTGGCGCTGACCACCTTCGAGGCGCTGTGCGGGTTCCGGCCGGTCGAGGAGTCGCTGCACTGCCTGGCCAAGCTGCAGGTGCCCGAGCTCAAGCCGACGATCGCCGCGCTGGCCCGCGGCGGGCTGCGGGCGGCGATCCCGCAGCTGCTCGGGCTGTCCGACGAGCGGCGCGCCAGGCTGGTGGAGGCGGTCGCGGGGGCCGCGGCCCGGTTCGTCGCCGCCGCCGACCCCGAGTTCATCAACACCTACCGCTGGGCGGCCCGGCTGGCCGAGAGCTACCCCGGCGACCCCGGCGTGGTCATCTCGCTGTTGTGCAACCACCTCAAGCTCTCCCCCGGGGAGGCGGTGTTCCTGCCCGCGGGGAACCTGCACGCCTACCTGTCCGGCGCCGGTGTCGAGGTGATGGCGAGCTCGGACAACGTGCTGCGCGGCGGCCTGACCACCAAGCACGTCGACCTGGCGGCGCTCATCGAGGTGCTCGACTTCACCGACGGCCGGGTGCCCGTGATCCACCCGGTGCTGGGACCCGGCGGGCTGCGCTACCCGGTGCCGGTCGCGGACTTCGACCTCACCCGCTGCCAGCTCGACGCGCAGCCCGGCACGCTGACCACCGCAGGTCCCCAGGTCCTTCTGTGCACCGAGGGCCGGGCGGTGCTCTCCTCCGACGACGGGGAGCTGGTGCTGGAGAAGGGGCAGTCGGCGTTCGTGCCGGCCGGCGCCCCGGTCAGCGCCCGCGGTCCGGCGGTGCTCTACCGCACGACCACGAACCTCGGCTGACCGGCGGGGTCCGCTCCGCCGGGCGGCGGGGCGGACGTAGCGTGGGACCCGACCGCCGTTCCTCAGGGGGACCGTGACCGTCTGCTCCCGCCCCGTGCGCCGCCGGATCGCCTCCGGCGCGCTGCTGCTCGCGCTCGCCGGCGGCCCGGTCTCCGGTGTGCTCGCCGACGACGCCGCCGAGGCCGCGATCGACTCGGCGCCGCCCAACTCCGCCCTGGCCGCCCTCGATGCCGTGGAGGTCAAGGGTCGCGCGCCGCGGACCGGCTACGACCGGTACCGGTTCGGGGACGGCTGGGTCGACACCGACCGCAACGGCTGCGACACGCGCAACGACGTCCTCGCCCGGGACCTCACGGGGGAGACCTTCCGGCCCGGCACGGACGACTGCGTCGTCCTCAGCGGCACGCTCGAGGACTCCTACTCCGGGCGCACCATCGAGT
>DATAAV010000275.1:0-2259 GCA_036259935.1 Geodermatophilus sp.
CGGCGCCGGCCAGGCCGGTGGCGCGCAGCCAGCCCAGGTCGGCGACCGTGGCCCGGGTGCCGGGCAGCACCACGAGGTCGGCGTCGGCGAGCTCCTCGGGGGCGGTCGCGTAGCGCACCAGCACGCCCGGCTCGGCGGCCAGCGCGTCGAGGTCGGTGAAGTTGGACAGCCGCGGCAGCCGGGCGACGGTGACCCGCAGCACCTCCTCGCCGTGCGGCGGGCCGGCGGAGGAGACCCCGGTCGGGACGCCGAGGGAGTCCTCCACGTCCACCGCGGCGCCGGGCAGCCAGGGCAGCACGCCGAGGGTCGGGCGGCCGGTGAGCGCGGTGAGCCGGTGCAGCCCGGGCGTGAGCAGCCGCACGTCACCGCGGAACTTGTTCACCAGGAACCCGGCGACCAGCCGCTGGTCGCCCGGCGGCATGAGCGCGACCGTGCCGTAGAGCGCGGGGAAGACCCCGCCCCGGTCGATGTCGCCGACGACGACCACGGGCAGCCCGGCCGCGGTGGCCAGCCCCATGTTGGCGATGTCGTCGGCGCGCAGGTTGATCTCGGTGGGGGAGCCGGCGCCCTCGCAGACGACGACGTCGAACCGGGACCGCAGGTCGGCGAGGCTGGCCAGCACCTGCTCCAGCAGCGCGGCCTTCATCGGCCGGTAGGACAGCGCGGTCACGTCGGCCACCGCCCGGCCGAGGACGACGACCTGGCTGGAGTCCTCGCCGCCGGGCTTGAGCAGCACCGGGTTCATCGCGGCCTCGGGCTCGACGCGCGCGGCGGCGGCCTGCATGACCTGCGCCCGGCCGATCTCCGCGCCGTCGGGGGTGACCATCGAGTTGTTGCTCATGTTCTGCGCCTTGAACGGGGCGACCGTCACCCCCTGGCGCACCAGCCAGCGGCAGATGCCGGCGGTGACCACCGACTTGCCGGCGTCGGACGTCGTCCCCGCGACGAGCAGCGCGCCGCTCATGCGCGCGGCTGACCCCAGCCGGCCTTCTCCTGGCCGGAGAGCTCGGCGATGGCCTCCATGATCCGGTCGGTCACCACGCGGCGGGCCCGGCCGTTGCCGGCCATCCCGCGCTGCTCCGGGAAGGTCAGCGGCTCGCCGAAGGTCACCGACACCTTGTGCGGCCGCGGCCACCGCGAGTCGACCGGCTGTACCCGGTCGGTGCCGTGCACGGCCACCGGGACGACGGGGCAGTCGGCGGTCAGCGCGAGCCACGCGACGCCGGTCTTGCCGCGGGCCAGCCGGCCGTCGCGGGAGCGGGTGCCCTCCGGGTAGATCCCGAAGCCCTCACCGCGGCGCAGCACGCCCAGCGCGGTGTCCAGCGCCTCCTGCGCGGCGCGGTGCGTCTGCCGCTCCACCGGCATGGCCCCCAGCGCGGTGAACAGCGTCCGGGTCAGCCAGCCCGAGACACCGGTGCCGGTGAAGTACTCCGCCTTGGCCAGGTAGTGCACCCGGCGCGGCGCCGACAGCGGGATGACCATGCTGTCGATGAAGGACAGGTGGTTGCTGGCCAGGATCACCGGGCCGGTGGCCGGCACGTTCGCCTGCCCCGTCACGTGCATCCGGAAGGTGACGTGGAACAGCGGGCGCAGCAGGAACCGGACGACCAGGTAGAGCACGCCGCGTTCCCCTCTCGGCTCGGGGACCGCCGGTGGGCACCGGCGTCAGCGGCATCCTCTCCTGCGGTCCGGGAGCCGTCGCCTCCCGGGGCGGGTGGCGTGCCTCAGTGGTGCGGGCGCGGTGGGCAGACGTCCCGGATCAGGGCCTGGATGTCCTCGGGCAGCCCGGCGTGCCCGGCGGCGGACTCGACGATGGCCACCGCGACGTCGCGCACCTTGCGGTGGGAGTTGCTCGAGATGTGCGCGAGCAGGTCGAAGGCCACCTGCTCGCTGCAGCTGGTGAGCAGCATGAGGATGCCCTTGGCCTGCTCGATCGCCGCGCGGCTGCTCATCGCGGTGCGCAGCTGGGCGACCTCGGTCTCCAGGGCGTGCACCCGGTCGTCCTCGGTCCCCGCGTCCGCGGGCCGGGCCGCCGACTGGCGGGGCTCCGGGGGGACCTCGACGAGCAGTCCCTCCAGCGCCTCGACCGCGCCGGCCGCGTCGACCACGGGCTCGCCGACGAGGACGGCGGGACGCTCCAGCCCGCCCCCGCTGCCCAGCCGGACCCGCAGGGCGAAGGGCTCGCCGGCGGTGCAGGCGGCGGCGATCGCGTCGAGCACCCGTGGCCGGTCGCCCGGGTGCAGGGAGTGGACCAGCAGC
>DATAAV010000276.1:0-3305 GCA_036259935.1 Geodermatophilus sp.
CGGGTCCTTGAGGTAGCGGCGGACCAGGGTGTCCACCTCGCCGTCCAGGGTGGCCGAGAACAGCAGCCGCTGGGCGTCGGGGCGGGTCTGGTCGAGCAGCTCCTGCACCACCGGCAGGAAGCCGAGGTCGGACATGAAGTCGGCCTCGTCGATGACGGTGACGGTGACCTCGTCGAGGGTGCACTCGCCCTGGCTGATGAGGTCCTGCAGCCGGCCGGGGGTGGCGATGACGGCGTCGACGCCGCGGCGCAGCTGCTGGATCTGGCGGTACATCGAGGCGCCGCCGTAGACGGCGGTCAGCTGCACGCCGATGGACTGGCCCAGCGGGGCCAGGTTGTCGTGCACCTGCTGGGCCAGCTCCCGGGTCGGCACCAGGATCAGCCCGCGCGGGGCACGGCGGCCGCGCCGCACGTCCTCGCCGAGCCGGGCGAGCATCGGCAGGCCGAAGGCCAGGGTCTTGCCCGAGCCGGTGGCGGCCTTGCCCAGCACGTCGCGCCCGGCGAGGGCGTCGGGCAGGGCGGAGGCCTGGATGGCGAACGGGTGCTGGATGCCGCGCCGCTCGAGCGCGGTCACCAGCTGCTGGGGCAGGCCCAGCTGGGCGAACGTGGGGCCCTCGGGCTCCGGGGTGGTGTTCTCGTTGATGTTCTGGACGTCGACAGCGTCGAACGTGGTCATGCGGGTGTGGGACTCCGATACGACTCGGGCGCGTCCCGTGGTGACTGCGCGGACACCGGCGACCGGCGTCCTCACTGGCGATCGCTCGCGTCAGGGTGACGCCCGGATCTGCACGGATGCGCTCATGCCCGGACGGACCGTCCGGGAGGATGACCGGCGAGTGCCGGTCCACTCACCGTAGCAGCGCGGCGGCCGCGGTGATTCCCGCTGGTGAGGTGGCCGCCGTCACCCCTCGACACCGATCAGGCGCGCAGCGCGGCGAACCCGGGCCGGACGACGTCGGTGAGCAGCCGGGAGCGCTCGGCCTCGGACACGAACGCGGCGGCCAGCGCCCGCTCGGTGACGGCCTGCACGTCGTCCCAGTCCCAGCCGAACGTCGCGACGACATCGGCGAGCTCGCTCGTGGCCGTGACGCCGCTCATCAGCCGGTTGTCGGTGTTGAGCGTGACCGCGAAGCCGAGCCGGTGCAGCCGGTCGACCGGGTGCTCGGCGAGCGAGGGACAGGCGCCGGTCTGCACGTTCGACGACGGCGCCACCTCCAGCGGCACCTGCTCGTCGCGGACCCGCCGCGCCAGCGGGCCGAGCGTCCCGTCGGCGGCGACGTCGTCGGCGATGCGCACCCCGTGGCCGAGCCGCTCGGCGCGGGCGCCGTCGAGCGCGGCGCGGATGCTGTCCAGGCCCGCGGCCTCGCCGGCGTGGACGGTGCGGTGCGCCCCGGCGCGGTCGAGCAGCGCGATCGCCGACGGGTGCCGGTCCGGGGGGAAGCCGATCTCGGGGCCGGCCAGGTCGAAGCCGACCACCCCGGCGTCCCGGTAGCGGACGACCAGGCCGGCGACCTCGTCCCAGCGGTCGGCCTGCCGCATGGCGCACAGGAGCGTGCCGACGGTGATCGGGGTGCCCGCGGCGCCCGCTTCCGCGCTGCCCTTGGCGAAGCCGTCGAGGATCGCCTCGACCACGGCCTCGATGGCCATCCCCTGCGCGGTGGCCAGCTCCGGCGCGAAACGGACCTCGGCGTAGACGACGCCTTCGGCAGCGAGGTCGAGGGCGCACTCCCGCGCCACCCGGCTGATCGCCTCGGGCCGCTGCATCACCGCGACGGTGTGCGTGAACGTCTCCAGGTACCGCACCAGCGAACCGGTGGGGGCCCTGAACCAGGCCACCAGCTCGTCGACGTCGGTCGCCGGCAGGTGGCGGTACCCGCACTCGTCGGCCAACTCCAGCACCGTCCGCGGCCGCAGCCCTCCGTCGAGGTGGTCGTGCAGCAGGACCTTCGGGGCGCGGGCGAGAGCAGCACGGTCCAGAGGCATGAGCGGAACGCTACCGAGCAGCTACGAGCGGCTCCTCGGGGACTTTCGCCCCAGGAGATCCGGTCAGGCGGTGCCGCGGTCCTGCCAGCGGAAGGTGAGCACGCACAGCACCAGGCCGGCCGCGCACCAGGCGGCCAGCACCAGCGCGACCCGCCCGAGCTCCCAGGTGCCGGCCGGTTCCTGCGCGGCCAGGACGTCGGGCAGGAACACCGAGCGCAGCCCCTGGGCCATCCACTTCAGCGGGAACAGCGCCGCGATCGTCTGCATCCACGTCGGCACCTGGCTGAACTGGAAGAACACCCCGGAGATGAACTGCAGCACCAGCGCGATCGGGGTGACCATCGCCGAGGCCGAGCGGCCGTTCTTGGCCAGGCTGGAGACGGCGATGCCCAACAGCGTGCACGCCGCCGAACCGAGGGCCGCGACCCACGCGAAGGTGAACCAGTCGCTGCCGGAGGGCAGGGGGACGCCGTAGGCCAGGCGCCCGACCGCGAGCAGGATCACCAGGATCAGCGCCGTGACGGCGAGGACCTGCACGACCTTGCCGACGAAGTAGGCGCTCTTGGGCATCGGCGTCCCCGACAGGTGCTTGAGCGTGCCGTCGGAGCGTTCGGTGGCGATGCTGATCGCCATGTTCTGCAGGCTGGCGCCGAGGATGCCCGCGGCGATGATCCCGGCCATGAAGTACTGGGTGAAGGTGACCCCGGCGCCGATCTCGTAGTCGAGGACCGCTCCGAAGACCACGAGCAGGATCACCGGGAACAGCAGCGTGAACACCACCGACTCGCGCTGCCGGAAGAACTCCTTGAGCTCCACCGACGCCCGCGACCGGTAGACGCTGGCCAGCGACGGCAGGACCGTCCGCTCGGCAGGGCTGGTCACGGTGGTCACTGGGCGGGCTCCCCGATCATCTGCAGGTACGTGTCCTCGAGCGTGGGCCGGGCCACGGCGAGGTCGGGCACCTCGCCGGAGAACCGGGCGGCCAGGGCCTGCACGAACGCCGTCGGCGTGGAGGTGGCCTCGCTGCGGCGCACGCCGTCCTCGGTCCAGGTGACGACGACGGGGGCCTGTCCGCGCCCGCCGAGCTCGGAGGGGACGGCGACCTCGACCAGCCGGCCGTGGGTGATGACGCCCACGCGGTCGGCCAGGGCCTCGGCCTCGTCGAGGTAGTGCGTGGTCAGCAGCATCGTGGTGCCGAGGTCGCGCAGCGAGCGGATCAGCGACCAGAACTGCCGCCGGGCCTCGGGGTCGAACCCGGTGGTTGGCTCGTCGAGGAAGAGCAGCGTCGGGCGGCCCACGATGCCGAGCGCCACGTCCAGCCGG
>DATAAV010000277.1:0-20578 GCA_036259935.1 Geodermatophilus sp.
AGACCGCCTCGTACGGAGGGGTGCTCAGGGAAGACTCCGTCGGGGATCGCGGGGTGGAACTCAGCGCGGCGCCATGCGGAGGGCGCCGTCCATGCGGATCACCTCGCCGTTGAGGTAGCCGTGCTCGACGATGGCGAGGGCGAGCTCGGCGAAGTCCTCCGGGCGGGCCAACCGCTTGGGGAAGGGTATGCCCGCGGCCAGGTTCCGCCGGGCCTCCTCGGGCAGCGTGCCCAGCAGCGGCGTGTCGACCAGCCCGGGGGCGATCGTGCAGACCCGCACGCCGACGCTGGAGAGGTCGCGCGCCGCGGGCAGCGTCATGCCGACGATCCCGCCCTTGGACGCCGAGTAGGCGATCTGGCCGATCTGTCCGTCGTAGGCGGCGATCGAGGCGGTGTTGACCACGACGCCGCGCTCGCCGTCCTCACCCGGCTCGGTGGCGGCCATCGCCGCGGCGGCCAGCCGCAGCACGTTGAAGGTGCCGACCAGGTTCACCATCACGGTGCGGGTGAACGGCGCGAGCGCGTGCGGCGACCCGTCCTTGGTCACGGTGCGCTCGGCCCAGCCGATGCCGGCGCAGTTGACCGCGATCCGCAGCGGCCGGTCCTTGCCGGTGGCCTCGGCGACCGCCGCCTGCACCGAGGCCTCGTCGGTGACGTCGGTGCGGACGAAGGTGGTGTGCCCGCCGAGCTCGGCGGCCAGCTTGGTGCCCCTCTCCTCCTGCAGGTCGAGGATCGTCACGGCGGCGCCGCGGGCGGCCAGCGCCCGGGTGGTGGCCTCGCCCAGCCCGGAGGCGCCGCCGGTGACCACGGCGGCGACGTCGAAGTTCTTCATGCCCGGCAGGCTAGCCAGGGGCCTCAGCTGAACCGCGAGCCGTGCCGCTCCTCCACCGCGGCGAGCAGCTGCTTGACCCGCTCGGCCTCCCCCACCGGGCAGACCATCGTCACGTCGGCGGTGTGCACCACCACGCTGTCGCGCACGCCGACCAGGGCCAGCAGGTGGTCGGGGTCGTCGCTGAAGACGATGTTGCCGGCGCTGTCGAGGCTGACGACCAGGCCGCGGACGGCGTTGTCGCCGGCGACCTCCAGCGTCGAGGCCAGCGCCGGCCAGGAGCCGACGTCCAGCCAGTCCACGTCGAGGTCGGCGACGAGCACCCGCCCCGGCTCGGTGGCCGCCGGCTCCAGGACGGCGTAGTCGACGCTGATCTTGGGCAGCGTCGGGAAGACCTCGGCCAGGACGGCGTCGCGCTCCGGGCCGGACGGGGCGGCGACGATGCGCGCCAGGCCCTCGGCGGTCTGCGGCAGGTGGTCGGCCAGGGCGTCGAGGACCGTCCGGGCCCGCCACACGAACATGCCGGAGTTCCACAGGTAGCGGCCCGAGGCCAGGTACTCCTGCGCGGTCGTCAGGTCCGGCTTCTCCCGGAACGCGGCGGCCTCGGCCACGCCGGGCACCTCGGTGGGCTCCCCGCGCTGGACGTAGCCGAACCCGGTGGCCGGCGCGGTGGGGCGGATGCCGAGGGTGACCAGCGAGCGGGGGCGGGCGGCCAGCGCGTCGTAGGCGGTGCGCAGCGCGGCGGCGAACCGCTCGACCGGCCGGATGACGTGGTCGGCGCTGACCACGGCGAGCTCGGCGTCGGGGTCGACGTCGGCGACCAGCGCCGCGGTCAGCCCGACGGCGTTGGCGGTGTCGCGGGCCACCGGCTCGAGCACCAGCCGGTCGGGGCGCAGCGCAGGCAGCGCGGCGCGCACCTGCTCGCCGTAGCGGGCCGCGGTGCACACCCAGATCTGCTCGGCGGGCAGCACCGCCTCCAGCCGGGCGAACGCCTCGGCCAGCAAGCTGTGCGTGCCGCCGGCGCCGTCGCTGACGACGTGGAGCAGCTGCTTGGGCCGCTGCGACCGGGACAGCGGCCACAGCCGTGTCCCCGATCCGCCGGCCATGATCACCGCGTGGCGCATGTCAGCTCCGCTCCCTCTCCGTGTGCCCGGCCCGCCCGGGACGCCCTGCCTGCTCGGGATGCCCGGGCTGCTCGGGATGCCCGGGCTGCTCGGAGAGCCCGGCCTGCTCGGGATGGCCGGCCGATGCGAGCGCCTCGCTGGTGCGCTGCGGCCGGGCACCCGCCGCCACCCGACCGCTGACGTAGGAGACCAGCATCCGGGCGCCCAGCCCGGCCCGCAGCGCTCCGCGCAGCGGCGCGTGCCGCCGCCCCGGGTACTGGCGGGCCAGGTAGCGCAGCGCGCTGGTGTGGTGGACCCGCTGCATCCGGTGCGGCTCCCGGCGGGTGGCGTGACCGCCCTCGTGCACCACCACGGCCGAGGGCGCGTAGACGTGCAGCCAGCCCCGGCGGGAGAGGCGCTCGGCGAGGTCGACGTCCTCGAAGTACATGAAGTAGCCCGGGTCGAACCCGCCGACGGAGTGGAACGCCTCGAGGTCCACCAGGAAGCAGGAGCCCGACAGCCAGCCGGCGGGGCGTTCGCGGGGGTCCTCCCGCTCCCGGCGGTAGCGGGCGGTCCAGGGGTTGCCCGGCCACGCCCAGCCCAGCAGCGCGTGGCCGGCGCCGGTCGACAGCTTCGGCAGGTCACGGGCCGAGGGGTAGAGCTCCCCCTCCGGGGTGCGGATGGCCGGGCCGACCGTGGCCGCGCGGGGCCAGCGCCGCGCCACCGCCAGCAGTTCGTCGACCGAGCCGGGCTCGAACCGCACGTCGGGGTTGGCCACGAGCGCGTAGCCGCAGGTCAGCCCGGCCAGCCCGGCGTTGACCGCCGCGCCGTAGCCGATGTTGCCGCCGGTCCGCAGCAGCGAGACGTCCGGATCCCGGGCGGCCGCCCGCTCCGGAACGCCGTCGGTCGAGCCGTTGTCGGCCAGCACCACCCGCACGGGCCGGGTGGTCGCCCCGCGCAGCGACTCGAGGAAGCCGTCGAGGGCCGGACCGGGCGAGTAGGTGACCGCCACCACGGGAAGGGGCTCAGCGGCCGGCAGATCTGCCACTCCTCGACCATACGGTCCGCCGCGGCGGCCCCCGGGCACCCCTCCGGGAGGTCCCCGCGGGCGGGCCGCGGCGGCCGCGGGTGAGGCGGGCCGGACACAGGCAGCGCCGCTACTGTCGCGGAGCATGGCATCGGCACCGCAGCTGGTCGTCGTCGGCTCCGGCTTCTTCGGCCTGACGGTGGCCGAGCGGGTTGCCAGCCAGCTGGACAAGCGCGTGCTGGTCCTCGACCGGCGCGACCACATCGGGGGCAACGCCTACTCCGAGCCCGAGCCGCGGACCGGGATCGAGGTCCACCGGTACGGCGCCCACCTGTTCCACACGTCCAACGAGCGGGTGTGGCGCTACGTCAACCAGTTCACCGACTTCACGAACTACCAGCACCGGGTCTTCAGCATCTACCGGGGGCAGACCTACTCGCTGCCGATCAACCTGGCCACCATCTGCCAGTACTTCGGGCACAGCTTCTCCCCCGGCGAGGCCCGCGCCCTGGTCGCCGAGCAGGCCGGGGAGATCGACACCGCCGAGGCGACCAACCTCGAGGAGAAGGCGATCTCGCTGATCGGCCGGCCGCTGTACGAGGCGTTCATCCGCGGCTACACCAAGAAGCAGTGGCAGACCGACCCCACCCAGCTGCCCGCCGCGGTCATCGCCCGGCTGCCGGTGCGCTACACCTTCGACAACCGCTACTTCAACGACACCTACGAGGGCCTGCCGGTCGACGGCTACACCGCCTGGCTGAGCCGCATGGCCGACCACCCGAACATCGAGGTCCGGCTGTCCACGGACTTCTTCGGGGTGCGGGAGGACCTGCCCCCCGACGTGCCCACGGTGTTCACCGGGCCGATCGACCGGTACTTCCGCTACGAGGCCGGCGAGCTGGGCTGGCGGACGCTGGACTTCGAGACCGAGGTCGTCCCGGTCGGCGACTTCCAGGGGACGTCGGTGATGAACTACGCCGACGAGGAGGTGCCGTTCACCCGGATCCACGAGTTCCGGCACTTTCACCCGGAGCGGCCCTACCCCGAGGACCGGACCGTGATCGTGCGCGAGTACTCGCGCTTCGCCGAGTCCGGCGACGAGCCCTACTACCCGATCAACACTGCCGAGGACCGCGCCAAGCTGGAGCGTTACCGCGAGCTGGCGCGCAAGGAGGCCGCCGAGAAGCGGGTTCTCTTCGGCGGCCGCCTGGGCACGTACAAGTACCTCGACATGCACATGGCGATCGGCTCGGCCCTGAGCATGTTCGACAACCGGATCCGCCCGTTCTTCGACGCCGGCGGGTCCCTGGACGGCGACCTGGAGAACTGAGGCCACCGATGACCACGAGCACCGGCACCCCGGTCTCCCCCGAACGGGTCAGCGACGCCAGCGACGCCGAGCTGGCCTCGGGCAAGGCGGTCACCCTGCTGCAGCGGGTGATCCTGCCGCGCCCCGGCGACCCCCTGAAGGTCCGCGCCCTGTACGTCGACGAGCAGCGCACCGGGCGGGTCAGGTCCGGCGACCGGTCCGAGGCGCGGATCGCCCCCGGCTCCGAGGTCTCCTTCGCCACCTACTTCAACGCCTTCCCGGCCAGCTACTGGCGCCGCTGGACGGTGCTGCCGGCGGTCGTGCTGGGCCTGGAGATCTCCGGGCCGGGCCGGGTCGACGTCTACCGGTCCAAGGCCGACGGCAGCATCATCCACGTCACCGGCGCGATGACCAGCGGCGAGCGGCGGGTGCTGGAGTTCGAGCTGGACCTCACGCCGTTCGAGGACGGCGGCTGGTACTGGTTCGACGTCACCGCCGACGACGCCCCCGTCGTCGTCCACCGGGCCGCGTGGTGGGCTCCGCAGGCGCCGACCGCGGCCACCCGCCTGTCCATCGGCATCTGCACCTACAACCGGCCCGACGACTGCGTCGCCGCCCTCGCGGCCCTGGCCGGCGACCCGGTGGTCCGCGACCTGATCGACACGGTGATCGTGGCCGACCAGGGCGACAAGAAGGTGCGCGACGCCGTCGGGTTCGAGGCCGCGGAGGCGGCGCTGGGCGGGCGCCTGCACCTGGTCGAGCAGCCCAACCTCGGGGGCAGCGGCGGCTTCTCCCGGACGATGTACGAGATGCTCACCCGCACCGAGGCGACGCACCACATCCTCCTCGACGACGACGTCCAGCTCGAGCCCGACAGCGTCGCCCGCGCCTACGCCTTCGCCCGCTTCGCCAAGACGCCGATGCTGGTCGGCGGGCAGATGCTGGCCCTGCAGGACCGCTCGGTGCTGCACGCGATGGGCGAGGTGGTCGCCCGTGACAAGTTCTTCTGGCGGGCCGCCCCGCACACCGAGTACGCCCACGACTTCGCCAAGGAGAGCCTGCGGGAGTCCGCCGAACTGCACCGGCGGATCGACGTCGACTACACGGGCTGGTGGATGTGCCTGATCCCGCGGGTGGTGGTGGAGACCGTCGGCCTGGCGTTGCCGGTCTTCATCAAGTGGGACGACGCCGAGTACGGGCTGCGGGCGGCCGAGCACGGCTTCCCGACGGCGACCCTGCCCGGGGTCGCCGTCTGGCACCTGTCCTGGAGCGACAAGGACGACACCTCCGGCTGGCAGGCCTACTTCCACACCCGCAACCGGCTGGTCGCCGCCGCCCTGCACACCCCCTACAAGCGGGGCGGCCTGCTGCTGCGCGACACCTTCAAGTTCGACCTGAAGTTCCTGATCATGCTCCAGTACGCGACGGCGGCCCTGCACCACCGTGCCTACGAGGACTTCCTGGCCGGCCCCGACCGGTTGTTCCCGCTGCTGCCGACGGCCCTGCCCATGGCGCTGCAGCACCAGGGGGACCATCCCGACGGCCGGGTGCTCCCCTCCTCCTCGGACCTGCCGCTGCCCTCGATGGGCGCGGTCAAGGCCGAGCGCTTCCTCGAGCCCCCGACGACCGCGCCGGCGATCGCACGCACCCTGCTGGCCGCCCTGCTGCACAACGTGCGCCCGCCCAAGCCGGAGGCAGCCGAGCGGCCGGACATGAACATCAGCGCCCAGGACGCCCGCTGGTTCCTGCTGTCCCGGCTCGACAGCGCGACGGTCGCCACGGCCGACGGCCGCGGGGTGACCTTCCGCCGGCGGGAGCCGCAGACCTTCTGGCGGATGCTGCGCCACTCGGTCGGCGTGCACCTGCGCCTGTATCGGGAGTTCCCCCGCCTGCGCCGGCTCTACCGGGAGCACCTGCACGAGCTGACCTCGCCGGAGAGCTGGGCGGCCGCCTTCGGCGTCAGCGACGCCGGAAGTGCTCCGTCCGGCCGGCCTTCGTGAGCCGGCGCCACTCCCGCCAGCCGGCGAGGTCGTGCCGGCGCACGAGGAAGTACCAGCCGAACCGGACGAACTCGAGGGGCAGCATCCAGCGCATGCCCGGCTGGGCGAGCAGGTAGCCGCGGTTGCGGTAGGTGTAGTAGCGCTTGACCTCGTCGTCGGGGTACTGCGCCGACAGCGCGCCCCCGAGCATCGGCTTGAACTCGTCGGTGCCGCTGGGGTGCAGGTACGCCGTGCCGGTCGACGTCCCGAACCGCAGCCCCGAGCGCATCAGCCGCCGGTGCATCTCGGTCTCGTCGCCGCGGAGGAACATCCGGTAGTCCGGCACGCCGATCACCTCGAGCGCGCCGGCCCGGAACAGCGCGCCGTTGAACAGCGAGGCGTAGCCGTCGAGCAGGTGGATGCCGCGGAAGTCCTCGTGCCAGCGCCGCCAGCGCAGGCCGCGGCGCAGCGGGAAGGCCAGCCGCTGCGGGTCGTCCCGGTCGAGGACCATCGGGGAGATCTCGTCGAGCTCGAGGGCCTCGGCCTCCTCGAGCAGGGTGGCGAGGACCGACTCGTCGGCCGGCCGGCCGTCGTCGTCGGCGCACCAGACCCAGTCCGCGCCGAGGGCCAGCGCGTGCAGCATGCCGAGCGCGTAGCCGCCGGCGCCGCCGAGGTTGCGGCGGGACGGGATGTGGGTGGCGGGCAGGCCGACCTCGTCGAGGAGCGCGCCGACGGCCGGGTCGGCGGCGTTGTCGACCACGACGAGGTGGTCGATGGGCCGGCTCTGCTTGGCGATCGCGGTCAGGCTCTCCCGCAGGGACGCCAGCCGGTCACGGGTGACGACGACGGCCACCACCATCGGCGGGCCGCTCACGCGCCGCGTCCGGTGTAGGCGGCCAGCACCTCGTCCAGCTTGCCGTGGGCCCGGACCGTGCCGTGGTCCAGCCACAGCGCGGTGTCGCACAGCTGGCGGAGGAACTCCTCGGAGTGGGAGGCGAACACCAGCAGGCCGGAGCGTTCCACGAGGTCGGCCAGGCGCTGCCGGGCCCGGTCCAGGAACGCGGCGTCGACCGCGCCGATGCCCTCGTCGAGCAGCAGGATCTCCGGGTCGATGCTGGTGACCACGCCCAGGGCCAGGCGGATGCGCATGCCGGTCGAGTAGGTGCGCAGCGGCAGGGACAGGAAGTCGCCGAGCTCGGTGAACTCGGCGATGTCGTCCATCCGCTCGAGCATCTGCCGCCGGGTCATCCCCAGGAACAGGCCGCGGATGATGACGTTCTCGTAGCCGGTGATCTCGGGGTCCATGCCGACGCCGAGGTCGAACACCGGCGCGACCCGCCCCCGGATCTCGGCCGTGCCGCGGGTGGGCTCGTAGATGCCCGACAGCAGCCGCAGCAGCGTCGACTTGCCCGCGCCGTTGGGGCCGACCAGCCCGACCCGGGCGCCGTGGTCGAGCTCGAGGGTGATGTCGCGCAGCGCCTCGATGATCGGAACCCGGCGGGCACTGTCGATGTTGCCGCCGACCAGGCCGAGCATGGTCTTCTTCAGCGACCGGCTGCGGCCGTCGAAGACCGGGAAGTCCACGCACGCCCCCGACAGGCGGATGCTGACCCCTCCGTCCCGCATGGCGGTGTTCATACCCAGTACGCCACCCGAGCCCGGTAGCGGCGCAGCACCAGCACGGTGAGCGCCCAGCCCACGACGGTGATGCCGAGGACGACCAGCCAGTGCCGCAGCAGCTGGTCCTGGGCCAGCAGCGGCCGCCGCACGATCTCCAGGAAATGCATGAGCGGGTTGAGCTCCACCAGCCGGGCCCGCTCGGCGATCGCCGTGTTGGCGCTGGCGACGAGGTCCTCGTAGATCCACACGATCGGGGTCAGGAAGAACGCGAGCTGGACGACGCTCTGCAGCACCGGGGTCAGGTCGCGGAACCGGGCGCTGGCCATGCCGAACAGCAGGCCGACCCACACCCCGTTGACCGCGAGCAGGGCGAAGGCGGGCACGACCGCCAGGCTGGTCCAGCCCAGCGGCTGGGGGAAGACCAGCAGCATGAGGACGTAGACGATCATGTTGTGCAGGAGGAAGAGGGTCTGCCTCCAGACCATCCGGTAGACGTGCACGCTCAGCGGCGACGGCAGGTGGCGGATGAGCCCCTCGTTGGCGATGAACACGTCGGCGCCCTCGGTGATGCAGCCGCTGATGAAGCCCCAGACGATGAAGCCGACGAGGATGTAGGGCAGCTGCCGCTCCAGCGGGTTCCCGAACAGCCCGGCGTAGAGCACGCCCAGCGCGACCGCGGTGACCGCCATGCTGATCGAGATCCACACCGGGCCGAGCACCGAGCGGCGGTAGCGCTGGCGGATGTCCTGCCAGCCGAGGTGCCCCCACAGGACGCGCTGCTGCCAGCCGGCCCGCAGGTCCCCGACCGCCCGCGCCAGTGAGGTGCCCGGCGCGGTCACGACTGGAGCGGCCGGCGCGGGGTGACACGGTCGCCCGGCACGTGTCGGCCCCCCTCCTCGGTGGTCGGTGGCGGGGCCGCCCGCCGTGCGGGTCAGCCGGCCACGGCGCGAGCGTACGTGCGCAGGTGGGCTTCCGCACACGCGTGCCACGTGAAGGTGGCGGCCCGCTCGACGGCCGCCGCGGCGAGGGCCGCCCGGCGGTCGGCGTCGGTCAGCAGCGCGGTCAGCGCCGCCGCCAGGCTCTCCGGCGTGGACTCGGCGTAGGCGACCGCGTCGCCCCCGACCTCGGGCAGGGCCAGGGAGCGGGTGGTCAGCACCGCCGTTCCGCAGGCCATGGCCTCCAGCACCGGCAGGCCGAACCCCTCGCCGAGGCTGGGATAGGCGACCACCTCGGCGCCGCCGAGGACCCCGGCGAGCAGGTCGAGCGGCAGGTAGCCGGGCAGCAGCACCTCCAGGTCGTCGGGGACGGCGGCCAGCACCTCGTCGATGCGGGTGTCCCAGCCGCGCCCGCCCGCGACGACCAGCGCCGGCGGGTCGGCCAGGCCGCGGCAGGCCTCCCGCCAGCCCTCGACCAGCGCGGGCACGTTCTTGCGCGGCTCGATCGTGCCGAGGAAGGCCACGTAGCGGCTGGACCGCAGCCGTAGGTGGGTGCGGGCGGCCTCCCGCTGCGCCGCCGTCGGCACGTGGAAGTTGGCCGGGTCGACGCCGTGGTGGGCGACGTCGACCTGGCCGCGGACGGCGCCGGTGACCCGGGCCAGCTCGTCGAGGGTGGCCTGCGAGGGGACGATGCAGCGCGCCGCCCGCCGCAGCGAGGCTCGGGTCCAGGCCCGGAAGAAGGCCCGCTTCACCGGCTGGTGCACCTCGGGCGAGGTGAAGAAGGTCGCGTCGTGCAGCGTGGTGACGACCGGCACGCCGGCGCGCAGGGGGAAGGTGTAGTGCGGGCTGTGCAGCACCCGGGCCCCCACCCGCTTCGCCAGCCGCGGCAGCCCCGCCTGCTCCCAGGCCAGCCGGGCGGGCCGGCGGGTGACCGCGGCCGGGGCGGCGACCACCTCGGCGGCGGGCAGGAGCTTGCCGTAGTGCTCGAGGTCGCGGGCCTGGCAGACGACGGCCAGCGGGGCGCCGGTGTCGGCGAGGGCCGGCAGCAGCTGGTCGACGTAGCGACCGACGCCGCCGCGGTTCTCCGGGACGGCGGTCGCGTCGATCAGCACGCGCGCCTGGGCCTGGGCCCCCATGGCCGGTCTCCTGTTCATCTCGGTCACCGGATCAACACGATAAGAAGCGACTCCCGGGCGTGCGGAGCGAGCGAGGCTCTCATAGGTCCTGGTAGAGCCGCCACAGCTGCTCGGCGGCCGCCGGCCACGAGTGGTCGGCGGCGCGGCGCCGCCCGGCCTGCTCGAGCCCGCGCCGGAGCCCGTCGTCGGCGACCACCCGGGCGAGCGCGTCGGCCAGCGCCCCGGCGTCACCGACCGGCGTGACGCAGGTGGCCCCGCCGCCGACCTCCACCAGCGCGGGTGCGTCGGAGCTGACCACCGCCGTCCCGGCGGCCATGGCCTCCAGCACGGGCAGGCCGAAGCCCTCGGCGCGGCTCGGCGCGACCAGCGCCGTCGCGCGGGCCAGGACGACGGCGAGATCGTCGTCGGGGATGCCGCCCAGGATGCGGACCCGGCCGGCCGGCAGGCCCGCCCGGGCCGCGGCGTCCTCGGGATCGACGTCCCCCCAGCCGGGCTGGCCGACCAGCAGCAGCGGAACCTCCGGCGCCCCGGGCCGGGCCAGGGCCTCGATCAGCACGTCGAGCCCCTTGCGCGGTTCCAGGGTGGCCAGGCTCAGCAGGTACGGCCCGTCCGGCAGCGCCAGGCGGGCGGCCCGCTCGTCGGCGTCGGCGGGCAGGGCCAGCCGCCCGCTGACGCCCTGGCCGATCACGACGACCGGGCCGCGCGGCCGCAGGTGCCCGGCCAGCTCGTCGGCGACCGCCCGGGTCGGCACCACGATCGCGGCCGCCTGCTCGGCGGCCCGCTCGGCCATCGCCCGGTGCCACCGGACACCCCGGGGGGTCAGCGTCTGCGGATGGGTCCACGGCACCGCGTCGTGCACGGTCACCACCAGCGGGCGGCGCCCGGCCGGGGGCAGCAGCAGCGTCGGCGCGTGCACCAGGTCCGCGCCGCCCGGGCGCGGCCCCCTCCCCCGCTCCCAGGCGAGCACCAGGGGACGCCGGGGCAGCGGCAGCCGCCGCGGCCCGCCCACCCCGGGCAGCCGGGCGGGGCCGACGTCGCGGTGCCACGCCGTCCAGCCGGTGACCGCGGCCCCGGGCGGGGCGGTGGCGGCCAGCGCCGTGGCCAGCTCCGCCGAGTACCGCCCGGTGCCGCCGGGGACCGGCGCCAGGAGCTGCTCGAGCAGGACCGCTACGCGCACGTCCCGGTCACTGCGCCAGCTCGGTCGCCAGTCGCGTCCCGCCGGCCACCTGGTCGTAGAGTGCGGAGAAGCGCGGGTCGAGGCTCTCCCGCGGGGGCAGCTGGGTCTTGCCCTGCTCGGTGGGTTCCCGCGTGCCCGTGCTCAGGGCGTGCACCAGCCACAGCAGCGACACCAGGTCACCGTCGGTGTCGACCGGGGCGGTGTCGGCGAAGTCGATCAGCCGGGCCCGCTGCCCGTCCCAGAGCACGTTCCAGCTGCGCAGGTCGTTGTGGAACAGCCCCTCGCCGTGCAGCTCGCGCAGCGACTCCAGCAGGTCGGCGACGACGGCCTCCACCTGCTCGGCGGGCAGCGGTCCGCCGGTGCCGAGCAGCTCCCCCGTGACCCGCGCGTAGACCACGGTGGCCTGGTCGCCGGTGATCTCGTAGTCGATCAGCCGCGGCGCGCTCGGCAGGTGCTGGATGCCGAGCAGGGCGCTGATCTCGTGGGTGATGAGGCGGGCGTTGGCCGAGAGCCGGTCGCCGAACCGGTACTGCTTGATGAACAGGTCCGGGCCCCAGTAGTAGCGGCGGCTGTCGTGGTCCCAGATCGCCCCGGAACCGGGGTAGGCCTCGGCGCTGGACCGGGTGACCGGGTAGATCCGGTTGTTCACCGTGACGGTCTGCTTGCGCGTGACGACGTAGAGGGGGCGCGCCTTCTCCGACAGGTGGGTGCCGAACATCCCCAGCGGGGTGATCTCGACGTCGTCGCGGACCAGCGCCAGCACGTCGAGCTCGTCCTCGGGCAGCGCGGCGTCCCAGAACAGCTCGGGGTCCTCGCCCTTGCGGGCCAGCTCCAGGACGAGCACCGGCACCCGCTCCAGCAGGTCGCGGAGCAGCTGCTGGGTCTGGGCCAGCCCCTGGTGGTGGACGACGTGGTGCAGGACGCTCAGCAGCGTCACGACGTCGAACTGGCCCGGGGCGATCGTGGCCACGCTGTCGGGGTCGAACTGCTGGGTGCGGATCCGGCTGGGGACGCCGTTGAGCTCACCGATCAGCTGGGCGACCTCGGCGTTGGCCGGGTTGCCCTCCCAGCCCTCGGTGGTCATCCCGCGGTCGGCGAAGTAGTAGCAGACGTAGCCCAGGGACGAGCCGACGTCGAGCAGCCGCTTGCCGCGCAGCGTGCCGCTGAAGTGGTTCTCGATCGCCCGGCAGCGGTCGACGCTGTCCCGGGCCGGCTTGTCGATGAGGCCGGGCAGCCCGTAGGCCGGCTGGTAGGGCTCCACCCGCGAGGCGAGCTCGCGCAGCTTCTGCAGCCGGAAGTCGAACTGCTGGAAGTGGTTCACCCGCAGGTCGACCTGCTGGACGAGCGGGCCCAGGCCGGCGACCTCCTCGGCGACCTCCCGGAGCCGCTGGTCGACGCCGGAGAGCCGCTCGTCGACGGCGCGGAGCAGCCGCCGGTCCTCGGCGATCCCCGGCGCCAGTCGGCCGACGGCCCGCCTCAGTCGCTGCAACATGCTGGTCCCTTCGATGCTGGATGCGAGTGGCCGCGGAGCGCACCGGCTCGGGCCGGTCGTGCGGCGGGTCCGGTTGCGCGCGTGCCGCTGCCCGGTGCGGCAGGTCAGCCGCGGACGGCCCCGTTCGGTGACCCGGTCTCGCGGACGCCGTCCTCGACGGGCGCGCCCGCGCGGGCGGCCTCCAGGGCGTTCACCCGCTGCTCCAGGGTATCCAGGCTCGCGACGACGGCCTGTTGCAGCAGGTGCACGTGGTGCACGACGGGCTCGATCTCCCACGAGACCAGCCGGCGGACCGCGCGCTTGAGCTGCGACACGCCCGGGCGCAGCGACGTGGCCGGCGGGCGGGAGAACGGGGGCAGCCGGCGCACCGCGAGCGCTGCCCGCCCCGCCGCGGCCCCGCCGTCGGCCGCGGCCGGGGTGCTCGCCGCCGGCGTCGTGCCGGTGAAGGGCACGTCCCCGCCGCGGGCCCGCCGAGCGCGCGCCCGCACCTCGGCCTGCACCCGCTCGAACAGGTCGGCGCCGTCGACGTCCCACGGCTCGGCCCGCGCCTCGACGACCACGCCGGCCGCCTCGCGCATGGCCGCGGTCAGGCCGGCGTCGTCGTCGACGAAGGTGACCAGCCGGCCGGCCGCCTGCTCGGCGAGCCCGCCCACGCGCGTGGCGATGACCGGCCGGTCGTAGAGCGCGGCCCGCTCCATGACACCGGAGGACCAGATGTGCCGGTAGGGCAGCACCACGACGTCGGAGGCGATGATCCAGCGGTCGAACAACTCGTCGGAGACGTAGCCCTCGTGCAGGTGGGCGCCGGGGGTCTGCGCGCAGAGCCGGTCGAGCTCGTTGAGGTGGGCGACGAAGTCGGGCTCGTCCAGCCGGGTGGAGCCGACGATGTCCAGCCGGCAGCCGTGGGCGCCCAGCCCGGCGAAGGCGTGCACCGCCCGGTCGAAGCCCTTGTGCTCCTGGATGAAGCCGATGCAGAGGAACACCGTGGCGTCGAGCTCGACGCCCAGCGAGGCCCGCGCCTCCTCGCGGGTGGCGCTGGAGCGGCGGACGAAGGTCGCGCCGTGCTCGGCCAGGTGCGTCGTCCGCGGGTCGATCGGCACCGCCTCGAGGAACCGGTCGCGCTCGGTCTCGGAGTGGAAGTAGAGGGCGTCGGCGCTGCGGAACAGCGCCCGGCAGGCCTGCGCCCGCAGCCCGTTGCCGCGGGCGTCCTCGTACTCGAACTCGTGGACCCAGACCTCCACCTGCTTGCTCCGGCGGAAGGCGACGGCCAGCGCGGCGTCGACGGCGGCCCGGTGCCGGGGCTCGCTGGAGCGGTAGAAGAAGGCCGGGTGCCACTGCAGCACGACTTTGTCGTAGGCCGGCACGCGGCGGGCCAGCGCGGCGCCGAAGCGCGGGCCGGCGTGGAAGTCCAGGTGGTGGTGGGCCGCCGACGGCTCCGGCGAGAGCACCTCGACCTGGTGCCCCTGGCCCTCGAGGTGGGCCACGGCCTGGGCCGCGTAGGTCGCGATCCCGTCCCGCTTGGGCGGGTAGGGCGACACCATGAGGATGCGCATCAGACCGCCTCCTCCACCGGCGCGGCCGCAACCGGGGCCGCGGTCCACGCGCACAGGGACTGCTCGACGCGGGTCAGCACGTCCTCCCACTGGTAGTTGTCCAGCACGTACGTGCGGCCGGCCCGGCCCAGCTGGGCGGCCGCCTCGGGGCGGGCGGCGAGGAAGGCGAGGGCCTCCTCGAACTCGTAGGCGTCGTCGTAGACGATCCCGGCCCGGCTGCGCTCGATGTGGTAGCGGACGACGCCGCCCTGGCCGACCCCGATGACCGGGGTCTCGGCCAGCCAGGACTCCATGATCGTGCGGGAGAAGGCCTCGTACCGGCTGGGCTGGACGTAGGCGGCCGCGGCGGCGTAGGCGTCGTTGCGGTCCTCCTCGGAGAGGAAGCCCAGGTCGTGCACGCGGTCGGCGACCGCCGCCGGCGGCTTGACCTCGCCGGCGCCCATGGTGACCAGGTGGAAGGGCAGACCGCGGGCGACCACCGACCGGGTGAACATCTGCAGCAGCTCGTCCCAGCCCTTGGCCCCCTCGCGGCGGCCGGCGTAGAGCAGGAACGGCTCACGGATGCCGAACTTGGCCCGGAACCGCTCGGGGTCGTAGCTCTCCGGCACCTCCACCCCGCAGCCGACGACGTCGTGCGGGGCCAGGGTCGGGAAGATCGAGTGCGCCAGCTCGTGCTCGGGCTCGGTCTGCAGGAACAGCCCCGCGACGCCGCTGAGCACCGGCTTGAAGATGCTCTGGTAGGCGTAGGGCTCGTCGTGCAGGCAGGTCCAGAGCACCGAGCGGGTCGGGTGCACCTGGCTGCAGGCCACCGAGGGCCAGAACAGGTAGGGGCCGAAGACGATGGCGCGGTACTCGTCGCCGCGGGTCAGCAGGTGCTGGTACAGCCCCGGGATCCGGACGTCGTCGTTGAGCCAGCGCTCCTGCTCGGCGAGCGGGATCGGCTCCCCGCCGAACATCCGCATGCCGATCTCGTGGCGCTCCCGGCCGGCGGTGGACTTCACCGCCTCGAACCGCCGCACGGTCAGGCCGTCCTCGACGGCCACGCCCACGGGCAGCTCGTTGCGCCAGGTGAAGTAGTCCAGCGCGGCGGTGGTCAGCACCTCGACCTCCCAGCCGCGCTCCTGCAGGCCCATGGCCAGCCGGCGCAGCACGATCTCGGCGCCGCCGATGATGTCGGGGCCGAAGCGCGCGGGGACGAAGGCGAGCTTGCCGATCCGGTCCACTGCGGGGGGCTGCACGTCGGGGTTGCTCCTCGGGCTCGGGTCGGACGGGCTCGGGCGGTACGCGGCGGGGTCGGCCATCGGAGCGGTCACCGCGCGGGCACCGCAGAGGTCTCCACCGGGCGGATCTCCACCCGGGCGGGCATCCGCACCAGCCCGTCCTGCCACTCCGAGTCCACGACCTTGAAGTTCTTGATGCGGGCCACGCGCGCGTAGTGCGGGCCGTTCACGCCGTGCGCGGACAGGCTCACGTGGTAGCCGCCGTCCACCAGCGGGATCGAGTCGTAGCTGAAGGCCACCCGGCGGGAGCCCTCGATCGGGTCCAGCTTCAGGTTCATCAGGTGGGTGTTGGACGCGTAGCAGTTCTGGTCCATGTGGTTCTCGATCTTGATGCCCACGGCCCAGTCGGTCACCCGGCGCTCGGAGGTGACGGTGCACTCGACGCCGAACGGCTCGCCGGGCGCGAAGGTGTCCTTCGGCCGCCCGGCGCCGTCGGTGATGACCACGTCGCTGATCCGCATCGGGGTGTAGGTGGAGACCCCGGCCGGGGCCGCCTCGGCGCGCGCGGCGGCCGCCTCGGCCTCGACCTCGGCCTCCTCGTTCCAGGCGTCACGGATCATCCGGATGGCCTGGGTGGGCGCGCCGTCGTACTGCATGACGCCGTGGTCGAGCAGCACCGCGCGGGCGCACAGGTCGCGGACCAGGTCCAGCGCGTGGGTGACGAAGATGATCGTGCGGCCCTCGCGCATGAAAGACCGGATCTTCTCCAGGCACTTGCGCTGGAAGGCCTCGTCACCGACGGCGAGCACCTCGTCGATGAGCAGGATCTCGGGGTCGACGTGCACGGCGACGGCGAAGGCCAGCCGCACGTACATGCCCGACGAGTAGAACTTCACCTGCGTGTCGAGGAACTCCTCGATGCCGGAGAAGTCGACGATCGCGTCGAAGTACTTCTCCGTGTCGGCCCGGGACAGCCCGAGGATCGACGCGTTGAGGTAGACGTTCTCCCGGCCGGTGAGGTCACCGTGGAAGCCCGCGCCCAGCTCCAGCAGCGCGGCCAGCCGGCCCCGCCGCTCCACGTAGCCGGTGGTGGGGCTGAGGATGCCGCCGATCACCTTGAGCAGCGTCGACTTGCCCGAGCCGTTGTGGCCGATCAGGCCCAGCGAGGTGCCGGAGTCGATCTCCAGGTCGATGTTGCGCAGCGCCCAGAAGTCCTTCCGGTGCTGCTGGGTCGTCCGGGCGTTGACCAGCCGCTCCTTGAGCGACTTGTTGGCGTTCAGCGAGAACTGCTTGCTGACGTCGTTGACGCGGATGACCGTGGTCATGGATCAGAGCTCCTGGGCGAAGTCGCCCTGCGCGCGGGCGAAGTAGCGTTGGGCCAGCCACAGCACACCGAGCCCGATGGCGGCCAGCACGGCCAGCCGTGCGGCGAGGTTGCCGGCAAAGGTGTACTCGGGGCCCATCGTGTAGAAGGCGCGCTGGAACGCTGTCACCACGTTGAGCATCGGGTTGGCCAGGTAGATGTCGAGCAGCACCTGGTGCCCGCCCTCGGCGAAGTTCTTGATCGGCAGCACGACCGGATAGACGATCGGGACCAGCCAGAACAGCGCCAGCAGCACGATCTCGATGAGGTGCTGCAGGTCGCGGAAGTAGACGGTGGCGGCGGCGAGGAACAGCCCCAGGGCCAGGCCCCACGTCAGGCAGACCACCAGGGCCAGCGGGACCAGGGCTAGGTCACCGGTCAGCGCCACCCGGTTGTCGGTGAACAGGGCGGTCACGCCGATCGCGGCGAACAGCACCAGCAGCTGCAGCCCGAAGTTGACCAGGGCGGCACCCACGACCGACAGCGGGAAGATCTCGCGCGGGAAGTAGGTCTTCTTCAGCAGGCCGCCGTTGCCCACGATGGAACCGGTGCAGCCCCCGACGATGTCGGTGAACAGGCCCCAGACGACCAGCCCCGAGAAGATGAAGACGGCGTAGGCCGGCTGGGAGTTGCCCAGGAAGATCGTGAAGGCCAGGTAGTAGATGACCAGCTGGGTCATCGGCCGGACCAGCGTCCAGAAGAACCCGAGGACGCTGTCCTTGTACTTGACCTTCAGTTCCTTGCGGACCAGCTGCGCGAGCAGCTCGCGGAAGCGCAGGATGTCGGCGAGGTCGGAGAACGTGCCGCGGAAGAAGCGGCGCGGCGGGTTCACCCGCTCCATGGGGAGCGCCTCGACCGCCTCCACCCGCGCCCGGCCGGCCGCGGACTCCTCGAGGGGCCCGCTCGCCGTGCCGCCGGCGGAGCCCCGCACGTCGGTGCCCGTTGTGGCCATGAAATGTTCCATCCTCATCACTGACGTCGACCCAGGGTAAGCGCGCGGCATCGGAGCGCGTGTCCTGCGCAGCCGACCCGCGGGCTCCTCCCCGGCGCGCCGGGAGCCGGACGACCGGCCCGCGAACGGGCGGCCGGATCCGCCCCACCTCTATCGTCGGGCCCGCCATGGACGTTCTCCTCGACGGCACCCCGTTGCTCGGGCCGCGGACCGGCATCGGACAGTACGTGACGAACTTGTACCGGTCGCTGCACGACCGGCCCGATGTCGTCCCACGGCTGTACGCCTTCACCATCCGTCACGGCAGCCGCCCGGCGGACGTGCACCGCGGCGACTGGTCCCGGCGGGTGCTGCCGGCCCGGGTCCTGCAGCGGCTGTGGCTGTCCCGCGACTGGCCCACCGCCGACCTCCTCCTGCCCCGGGCCGACGTCCTGCATGCGACGAACTTCACCTCGCCCCCCGCCCGCCGGGCGCGGCGCGTCGTCACCGTGCACGACCTCGCCTTCGCCCGCCTGCCGGACCTGGTCCATCCGCAGACCCGCCGGGCGGCCGAGCTCACGGCCCGGCAGGCCCGGACCGCCGACGCGGTGCTCACGCCGAGCGCCGCGGTGGCCGCGGAGATCCAGGAGCACCTGGGCATCCCCGCCGACCGCGTGCACGTCACCCCGCTCGGGGTGGATCCGGCCTGGACCGCGGCCGCGCCCCCGGACGTGGCGTGGCTGGCCCGGCACGGGCTGCCCTCGGCGTACCTGCTGGCGGTGGGCACCCGCGAGCCGCGCAAGAACCTCGCCGCCCTGGTGGCCGCGCACCGCGCCGCCCGGCCGGAAGGGGTTCTCCCCCTGGTGCTCGTCGGCCCGCCGGGCTGGGGCGAGGAGGTGGTCGCCGGCGACGGCGTGCACCTGCTGCCCTACCTGCCCGCGACGGAGTTGCGGTCGCTGGTCGCCGGCGCGACGGCGCTGGTCTTCCCCTCCCGCTACGAGGGGTTCGGCCTGCCGGCGCTGGAGGCCCTGGCCGCGGGCACCCCGGTGCTGGCCAACGACATCCCGGTGCTGCGCGAGGTGCTGGGCGACTGCGGCCGGTTCGTCGACGCCGACGACCGGGACGCGCTCGCCGCGGCCCTGGTGGCGGCCGGGGTCGCGCCGGACCGTCCCGGGGAGCGCGCGGGCCGGCAGCGGCGGGCGGCGTCCTTCACCTGGGCGCGCTGCGCGGAGTCCACGGTCGCGGCCTACCGGGCGGCCGGCGCCGGCTGAGCCGGCGGCTCATTCGGCCCGTTCGCACCACCGGGCACACCCGACTGCTTCGTACCGGGACGGACCGGTCAGTCCGGGTACGGTGCTCCCGCGCCCGCCTCGTCGGGCCGCGCCGCACTGATGAGCATCGGCCTCCCGGATCACCCCGGGCGCGCGGGTATGCCGGGTGGTCCCGGGTCGATGCGACGCCGTCCCCGGGCGCTGTGGACCCGCCGGACCGGAGAACGAGGGAGCCTTCGTGACGACACCCCTGGAGACCGCCGCCCCGCCGACGCACGCGGGCGACCGGGTCCACGCGGCACGCACGAGCAACGGCCGGCTGGAGTTCCTCGACGCGCTGCGCGGGATCGCCGCCCTCGTCGTCGCGGTCCAGCACCTCGGCGAGGTCATCTGGCCGGAGATGGTCGTGTTCTCGCACGTGTGGTGGCGGCCCGGGGAGTTCGGCGTCCTGGTCTTCTTCATCTGCAGCGGGTTCATCATCCCGGCGTCGATGGAGCGCCGCGGCGACCTCGCCGAGTTCTGGATCGGCCGGGTCTTCCGCCTGTTCCCGCTCTACCTGACCGTCCTCGTGCTCGGCCTGCTGGCCTTCGCCACGCCGTGGTCGGCGCCCGATCCGGGCTACCGGCCGGTCACGGACTCGCTGATCAACGCGACGATGCTGCAGGTCTTCTCGACCCGGCCGCTGGTCATCGGGGCGTCCTGGACGCTCGGCTACGAGATGGTGTTCTACCTGCTGATGACGGTGCTGTTCATGCTGGGCTGGCACCGCCGGTCGGCCGGGATCGCCACCGGTCTGGTCACCTCGGCGCTCGTGCTCGGCGGCTTCCTGGTGCCGTCCTTCCTCATCCAGCCGCAGATCCGCTCGTGGCCGGCCGTGGTGATCGGCCTGGTGGCCCTCGCGGTCGTGGTGATCGTGCCGCGGCTGGCCGGCCGGCAGCGGATGGTGGCCCTCACCGTCACCCTCGCCGTGCTGATGCTCTACCTGAACCGGCCGCACGACCTGTGGTTCTCGCTGCTGCTGCTGGCGTCGATGTTCGTCGGCACCGCGCTCTACCGGTACGACATCGGCGAGCTCTCCCGGCGGACGGCGGCGCTGGTGTTCGGCTTCGCGATGGCCGGCATCGTCGTCGTCGAGTACTGCTACCAGGTCGGCGTGCCGGAGCCCACGACCGGCGCCACCCCGCGCTGGTGGACCGAGGCGGGCACCTTCCTCTCCGCCTACCTGGTGTTCGGCGCACTGTTCCTGCTGCGCCGCCGGGCCTACCCGCGGGTGCTGGTCTACCTGGGGACGATCAGCTACTCCGTGTACCTGGTGCACGCCCTGGTGCTGCTGCTGCCCGTCCCCGGCCTTCCCGGCCCGGCGGCGTTCGCGGTGCTCCTGGGCGCCACCCTCGCGCTCTCGGTGGTCACCTACCACCTCATCGAGAAGCCGGGGCAGATGGTGGGCCGCCGGATGATCGGCCGCTACCGGATGCGGCAGGGCCGGGCCGCCGACGCCGGTCCGGCCTCCCCCGACCGCGCCGACCTCCCGGCGGAGATGGCGCCGGAGCCCCAGCCGGCCGGATCGGGCCACCGCGCGCGCTGACGCCGGCCCCCGGAACGACGGAGGCCCAGGACCCGTGCGGGTCCTGGGC
>DATAAV010000278.1:0-2043 GCA_036259935.1 Geodermatophilus sp.
CCGGAGACCACCGCGGCCCTGTCCACCGTCGTCCAGGGGTGGGGGTACGTGCTCGCCGGGGCCGGACCGCTGCTGGTCGGCGTCCTGCTCGGCGCCACCGGCAGCTACGCCGGCATGTTCGCCCTCGCGCTCGCCGGCGTCGCGGCGCTGACGGGCGCCGGTTGGCTGGCCACCCGGGAGCGGTTCGTGGACGACGAGGTGGCGGCTCGCCGGGCGGCCGCGCCGGTCAGGGAGCCGGACGCCGCGTCTCGGCGCGGGTGAAGTTGCGGAAGGACCGCGAGGGCGTCGGGCCGCGCTGGTCCTGGTAGCGGGAGCCGTAGACCGCCGAGCCGTACGGGTGCTCGGCCGGGGTGGTCAGCCGGAACAGGCACAGCTGGCCGATCTTCATGCCGGGCCAGAGCGTGATCGGCAGGTTGGCCACGTTGGACAGCTCCAGCGTGATGTGCCCGGAGAAGCCCGGGTCGACGAAGCCGGCCGTGGAGTGGGTCAGCAGGCCCAGCCGGCCCAGCGAGCTCTTGCCCTCCAGCCGCGCGGCCACGTCGTCGGGGATGCTGACGACCTCGAGCGTCGAGCCGAGCACGAACTCGCCCGGGTGCAGCACGAACGGGTCGTCGCCGTCGGGCTCCACCAGCGTGGTCAGGTCGTCCTGCTGCTGGGCGGGGTCGATGTGGGTGTAGCGCGCGTTGTTGAAGACGCGGAAGAAGCGGTCCAGCCGGACGTCGATGCTCGAGGGCTGCACCAGCGCCTTGTCGTAGGGCTCGATGCCCAGGCGGCCCTCGGAGATCGCGGCCGTGATGTCGCGGTCGGACAGCAGCATGCGGCGGAGTGTATGGACCTCCCCGCGGCCTGTCGGTCGGCGGCGGAGTCCAGGGACCTCCCTCCGGCCCGTCGGCCGGTGACGGAGTCCAGGGGATCCGCCCGCCCACCACTCCGGGGCGGATCCGGCCGGCCGGGTCCACGTCCTCGCTCGAGGCGATGCGTCGCCGAGGTCCGAGGTACCGTTCGATCCCGGTGGCCCCGCTGCGTGCGGGCGCCGCGACCGCCGTGTGTCCGGGCGACGTCGGCGGGGTCAGGGGACCAGCACGGGGAGGTGCGCCGGCACGTGAGCACAGGCGCCCGCCCGTCCCCGGCCCCGGGGGAGGACGAGCTCTTCCGGGACGGTGGTGACAACGGCCGGCTGATGGCCGCGTTCGACTGGTCCGCCACGCCGGTGGGGCCGGTCGAGCAGTGGCCGGCCAGCCTGCGGCACGCCGTCCGCACGGTGCTGGTCTCCCGCTTCCCGATGATCCTGGCCTGGGGGCCGGGGTACACCCAGTTCTACAACGACGCCTACGCGACGCTGATCGGTACCAAGCACCCCGGCGCCATCGGCGACGACCTGCGGGTCACCCTCGCCGAGGGCTGGGCGGCGCTGCAGGAGCCGGTCGAGCACGCGATGGCCGCCCGCGAGGCGTCCTGGATCCCGCAGCTGCTGCTCCTGCTCGAGCGCGCCGGCTACCGCGAGGAGACCTACTTCACCGTCTCCCACGCCCCGGCCTACGACGACGAGGGCCGCGTCGCGGGCATGCACGCCGTGTGCACCGAGGTGACCCGGCAGGTGCTCGCCGAGCGCCGGCAGCGGCTGCTGCACGACGTCGCGACGTCGACCGGGCAGCTGGCCGACGAGGCCGCGACGGTCGCCGCGATGACCGCCGCGCTGGCCGGCGACCCGCTCGTCGTGCCGTTCGCCGCCGTCTACCTCGCCGTCCCGGGCACGCCCGGGCTGCGCCGCACCGCGGTGGTCGGCTGCGCGCCCGAGCAGCTGCCCGAGGTCGCCGCCGCGCCGGGCGAGCTGCTCCCCCGGGACGTCGCCGCGCTCGGCGTCCCCGGCGGGCCCTTCGGCGACGCGGTGACCGAGGGCGTCGTCCTCCCGCTCGGTGGCCCGGACGGCGACGCCGTGGGCGCGCTGGTGGTCGGGGTGAACCCCAACCGCGCGCTGGACGAGGAGTACCGCTCCTTCCACGAGCTGCTGGCCGGCCAGTTCACCGCCGCCGTCCGCAACGC
>DATAAV010000279.1:0-2712 GCA_036259935.1 Geodermatophilus sp.
GTCGACGTCGCCAGCGCCGGCAGCCAGCACCTGCCGCCGGGCACCGCGGTGACCGTGACCCCGGCCGAGCGACCGGTCCTGGTGGCGCCGGCCGAACCCGGCTGAACGCCCGCGCCCCCTCACGATGTAGGTGAGATCGACGCGAGCAGCCTCTCCACGATCATTGTGAAGTTGCCGACTCCTCAGGGGCCGATGAGAGGTCGATGACTCCACACTCGCCGGGGCGGCCCCACGCCCGGTGGGTGCCGCGGCCGGACCAGCGTGTGCCCGATCATGGCGGGGTGACGACCCACCGTGCCGAGGCCCTGCCCAGTGCCGACGTCGACAGTGCCGACGTCGACCGGTCCGACCCGGCCGGGCGGGCCTGGGTCGAGCGGGCGGTGGCCGCGGTGGAGGCCGACGCCCTGCGCAGCGCCGACACCCACCTCCTGGTCTTCCCGCTGCCGCCGGAGTGGGGGGTGGACCTCTACCTCAAGGACGAGTCCACGCACCCGACCGGCAGCCTCAAGCACCGTCTGGCGCGCTCGCTGTTCCTCTACGCCCTGTGCTCCGGGCAGATCACCGAGGGCAGCACCGTGGTGGAGGCCTCCAGCGGGTCGACGGCGGTGAGCGAGGCCTACTTCGCCCGGATGCTGGGACTGCCCTTCGTCGCCGTCGTGCCGGCCTCGACCAGCCCGGAGAAGATCGCCCTCATCGAGTTCCATGGCGGGCGGTGCCACTTCGTCGACCGCGCCGTGGACATGTACGAGGAAGCCCGCCGGCTGGCCGCGGAGTGCGGGGGCCACTACCTGGACCAGTTCACCTACGCCGAGCGGGCCACCGACTGGCGGGGCAACAACAACATCGCCGAGTCGATCTTCGACCAGCTCGCCCTGGAGCGGCACCCGGTGCCGGAGTGGATCGTCGTCGGGGCCGGCACCGGCGGCACCAGCGCCACGATCGGCCGCTTCCTGCGCTATCGCCGGCACCGGACCCGGCTGGCGGTCGTCGACCCCGAGAACTCGGCGTTCTTCCCCGGCTACGCCGAGGGGGAGCCGGACCGGACGACGGGGACGCCGTCGCGGATCGAGGGCATCGGCCGGCCCCGCGTCGAGCCGTCGTTCGTGCCGACGATCGTCGACCGCATGATGCGGGTGCCCGACGCGGCCTCCCTGGCCGCCGTGCGCCACCTCGAGCGGGTCACCGGCCGCCGCGCCGGCGGTTCCACGGGCACCAACCTGTGGGGTGCGTTCCAGCTGGTCGCCGAGATGCTGGCCCGCGGGCAGACCGGCAGCGTCGTCACGCTGCTGTGCGACGGCGGCGAGCGGTACGCCCACACGTACTACTCCGACCGGTGGCTCGCCGAGCAGGGGCTGGACCTCGAGCCGCACACCGCGACGCTGGAGGAGTTCGCCGCCACCGGCCGCTGGACGGCGTGACCGGGGTCACTCGCCCCTCGGGGTTCCGCGCCGTTACCGGGAAGTAGCCTCCAAGGTCGGAGCAGGCGGGCCGGAGGCCCGCCCCCTGAGCCCACCGCGGAGGTAGGTCTGGCGATGAACATCGTCGTTCTGGTCAAGCAGGTCCCCGACTCCGGCAGCGTGCGCAACCTGGATCCGGCGGACAACACCGTCGCCCGGGCCACCGCCGACAACGTGATCAACGAGTTGGACGAGTACGCCATCGAGGAGGCGCTGACCCTCAAGGAGGCCGCCGGCGGCGAGGTCACCATCCTCACCGTGGGCCCCGACTCGGCCACCGACGCGATCCGCAAGGCCCTGTCGATGGGCGCGGACCGCGCGGTGCACGTCTGCGACGAGGCGATCCACGGCTCGGACGCGCTGGCGACCTCGGCGATCCTGGCCGCGGCGCTCTCCCAGCTGGAGTACGACCTCATCCTGTGCGGCGCCGAGGCCACCGACAGCCAGATGAGCGTGATGCCGGCGCTGCTGGCCGAGCGGCTGGGCATCGCGCAGCTGTCCGGGGCGCGCAAGCTGACCGTCGAGGGCGGGGTGGCCAAGGTGGAGCGGCAGACCGACGGCGGCTACTGGGCGCTGGAGGCGCCGCTGCCGGCGATCGTGTCCACCTGGGACACCATCAACGAGCCGCGCTACCCCTCCTTCAAGGGGATCATGGCCGCCAAGAAGAAGCCGGTGGAGCGCAAGTCCCTGGCCGACCTGGGCATCGACCCGGCCACGGTGGGCCTGGGTGCGGCGACCACGCAGGTGCTCGACTTCGCCGGCCGCCCGCCCAAGGGCCAGGGCGTGAAGGTCGTCGACGAGGGCGACGGCGCGCAGAAGCTGGTCGACTTCCTGGCCAGCCAGAAGATCGTCTGACCCGGACTCGGAACGCAGAGGAGACAGAGCAGTCATGGCAGAGGTCCTGGTCCTGGTCGAGCTCAACCCGGACGGCGCCGGCGTGCGCAAGACCACCCTGGAGGCGCTGACGGCCGCCCGCGCGCTGGGTGAGCCCTCGGCGGTGGTCGCCGCCGCTCCGGGCACCGCCGCCGGCGTGCGCGACACGCTGGCCGAGTACGGCGCGGCGAAGGTCTACGTCGCCGAGTCCGACGACATCGAGAACTACCTGGTCGCCCCCAAGGCCGAGGTGCTGGCGGCTCTGGTGGCCGAGAAGTCCCCGGCCGCCGTCGTCGTCCCCTCCTCGCCGGAGGGCAAGGAGATCGCCGCCCGGGTCGCGGTCAAGACCGGCAGCGGCCTGCTCACCGACGTCACCGAGCTC
>DATAAV010000280.1:0-5426 GCA_036259935.1 Geodermatophilus sp.
GCAGCTCCTCCAGCGGCTTGCGCCGGAAGACGTTGAGGATCACCTGGATGGTCTGCACGCCGGGGTGCTGCAACGCGGTGAGCCCCTCGGCCACGGTCTCCACCGAGACGCCGTAGGCGGCGATCGCGCCCTCCTCGACCAGCCGGTCGAGGGCGTCGTAGACCCGCTGGTCGGAGTAGACCTCGGTCGGCGGGCAGTGCAGCTGCACCAGGTCGAGGGTGTCGACGCCGAGGTTGCGGCGGGACTGGTCCACCCAGCCCCGCAGGTTCTCCGGCGAGTACTGCTCGGCGGTGTGCGGGTTGGCCTGGCGGCCGGCCTTGGTCGCGACGAACGGCCGGTCCGACCGCGGCGCCAGGGCCTTGCGGATGCGCTCCTCCGACCGCCCGCCCCCGTAGACGTCCGCGGTGTCCAGGATGGTCACGCCGGCGTCCAGGGCGGCGTCGAGGACCTCGCGGGCGGTGTCCTCGTCGACATTCCCCCAGTCGCCACCGAGCTGCCAGGTGCCCAGCCCGACGACGCTGACGTCCGCACCGGTCCGACCCAGAGATCGCTGCTCCATGCTCATGCCCCATCCTCGGTTCGACTCCGCATTCGCTCCGCTCCTCGGTCGCTGGCGCTCCCTGCGATGCTCACTCACGCGTCGTTCTCACGGCTCACCGTCGCACGCACCGTCTCGAACAGCTCGACCACCGGGACGGCGCGCTGCTCCCCGGTCCGCAGGTCCTTGAGCTGGCCGACCCCGTCGGCGAGGTCGCGCTCGCCGATGACCACCGCGTGGGAGGCGCCCGAGCGGTCGGCGGCCTTCATCGCGCCCTTGAGGCCGCGGTCGCCGTAGACGGTGTCCGCGGAGACGCCGGCCTGCCGCAGCCGGCCGACCAGCCGCACGGCCACCCGCTTGGCCTCCGCGCCGAGGGGCACCACGAAGGCCTGCACGCCCGACGACGTCCCGATGTCGAGTCCCTCCGCCTGCACGGCGAGGAGTGTGCGGTCGACGCCGACGGCGTAGCCGATGCCCGAGACGTCGGGCCCGCCGAGCGCCGCGGACAGCCCGTCGTAGCGGCCGCCGCCGCCGATCGCCGACTGCGCGCCCAGCCCGTTGTGCACGAACTCGAAGGTGGTCTTCGTGTAGTAGTCCAGGCCGCGGACCAGCTTCGGCGCCTCGGTCCAGGTGATGCCGAGGTCGGTCAGGTGCTGGCGGACGGCGTCGTAGTGAGCCCTGGTGGAGTCCGACAGGTGGTCCACCATCAGCGGGGCGTCGTCGAGCTGGGCCTGCACCTCGGGGCGCTTGTCGTCCAGCACCCGCAGCGGGTTGATCTCCGCCCGCCGCCGGGTGTCCTCGTCGAGGTCCAGCTTCTCCAGGTACGCGACCAGCTTCTCGCGGTACTGCGGCCGGCAGGTGGCGTCGCCCAGCGAGGTGAGCAGAAGTTCGAAGTCGGTCAGGCCCAGGTCGCGGAAGCCCTGCACCCCGAGCGCCACCACCTCGGCGTCCAGCGCCGGGTCGTCGACGCCGAGGGCCTCCATGTCCACCTGGGTGAAGTGCCGGTAGCGGCCGGCCTGGGGTCGCTCGTAGCGGAACGCCGAGCCGACCGTCCACAGCTTCACCGGCAGCGCGCCGGTGTGCAGCCGGTGCTCGATGAACGCCCGCATCAGGCCGGCGGTCAGCTCCGGGCGCAGGGTCAGCGACCGGCCGCCGCGGTCCTCGAAGGTGTACATCTCCTTCGTCACGACGTCGGTGGACTCCCCCACCCCGCGGGAGAAGACGGCGGTCTCCTCGAACACCGGTGTCTCGACGTAGCCGTACCCGGCCCGCCGCAGCGGCGCGACCAGCGTCTCCCGCACGGCGAGGAAGCGCTCGGACTCCGGCGGTAGGACGTCGAACGTCCCCTTCGGCGCCCGGAGGATCTGCTCGGTCACAGAGGTCGCCTCCGCGGTCGCTCCGCTCCTCGCTCGCTGGCGGTCGCTGCGATGCTCACTCCCTGTCGGCTCCTCACAGCCCGCGCCCCTTCGGTGCCGGACCGGCGCCCACGGCCGCCTCGGCCAGGTAGGGGTTCGTAGCCCGCTCCCGACCGATCGTGGTGGCCGGCCCGTGCCCGGGCAGCACGATCGTCGCGTCGTCCAGGGGCAGGACGACGTCGCGCAGCGACCGCAGCATCGCCTCCCACGACCCGCCGGGCAGGTCGACCCGGCCGACCGAGCCCGCGAAGAGCACGTCGCCGGCGAGCAGGCCGGGGGCGAAGTCGAACTCGGGGCCCAGGTCGAAGGAGAACACCACCGACCCCTGGGTGTGGCCGGGGGCGTGCCGCACGGTGAGGTCCACCCCGGCCAGGTGCAGCACGACGCCGTCCTCCAGCGGGCGCACCTCCGAGGGGTCGGGCAGCGCGACACCGGTGATCAGCGGCGCCAGCTGCGGGCCGTGCCAGCGGGCCGGGTCGGCGAGCATGCCGTTGTCGGCGGGGTGCAGGTAGGCGGGGATGTCGTAGCCGTCGCAGACGGGCAGGACCGAGAAGGTGTGGTCGAGGTGGCCGTGGGTCAGCACCACGGCGACCGGCTTGAGGCCGTCCTCGGCGAGCATGCGTGCCAGCGGCTCGACGGCGTCCATCCCCGGGTCGACGACCACGCACTCCTGGCCCGGGCCGGGGGCGACGGCGTAGCAGTTGGTGCCGAAGGCGCCGGCCGGGAACGAGCGGATGAGCACTCGTGCAGGTTACGCGGCAGGAAATCCGCCCCTCGGGTCTTCCCGGCATCCAGGGAACGCCCGGCCTCGCCCCCTAGACTCGCGGACCGACACGCGGTGAGCGGGCGCGCGCCTACCACCCGCCGCGCCCCGCCGCAGCCTGAACGCACGTCCGAGGAGTCCCACCCGTGCCGACCAACAAGCAGCGCCGGCAGGCCGCCCAGCGCCGCCTGCAGCGCCAACTCGAGCGTCGCGCCGAGCTGGCCCGCAAGCGCCGCCGCACCCTGCTCATCGTCGTCACCGCGCTGGCGGTGCTGCTGGTCCTCGGCGGCGTGTGGCTGATCACCGGCGGAGGCGGCGACGACGAGACCACCGCGGCGGCCGACCCGACCGCGACCCCGACCACGGGCGCCGCGGCCCCGAGCACGAACCCCGACGGCACCGTCACCTGCACCTACACGCCCGACACGTCGGGGAACCCGAACCTCACCGACGTCGGCACCCCGCCCGCCCCGGAGTCGACGCAGGCGCAGGGCACCACCACGCTGCTGATGAGGACCGGCCAGGGCGAGATCCCGCTGACCCTGGACCGGGCGAAGGCGCCGTGCGCCGCCGCGAGCTTCACCTACCTGGCCCAGCAGGGCTTCTTCGACGGCAGCCCCTGCCACCGCATGGTGAACGGGGAGGCCTTCGGCGTCCTGCAGTGCGGCGACCCGAGCGGCACCGGACAGGGCGGCCCGACGTACAAGTTCGCCGAGGAGGTCACGCCGGAGACGACCTACCCGCGCGGCACGATCGCGATGGCGAACAGCGGCACGCCCGGATCCACGGGCAGCCAGTTCTTCCTCGTCTTCACCGACTCGCAGCTCCCGCCGAACTACACCGTCGTCGGCACCGTGGACCAGGCCGGGCTGGCCGTCCTCGACGGGATCGCCGCGGCCGGCAACGACGGGTCGATGGAGCCGAGCCCGGGCGGCGGTGCCCCCAACGTTCCGGTGACCATCGAGTCGATGACCGTCGTCCAGTGACGGCCCGGCTGCGCGCCGCCGGCCTGGCCGTCGCGCTGCTCGCCCTCCCCGGCTGCTCGAGCACCGTCTCCGGGACGCCGTCGGCGGCCGGCGACGACCCAGGGCGGCGCGGCTCGTCCGGCGCCGCGGCCGACCCGTCGGGGGCGACGGCGACCTGCGCCTGGGACACCGGCGCCTCCGGGAACCCGTACCTCATCGAGGTCGACCCGCCGGCCGAGGAGGTGCCCGCCGAGGGCACCGCCGCGCTGCGGATGGCCACGAACGTGGGGGTGCTCACGATGACCCTCGACCGGGGCGGGGCCCCGTGCGCGGCGGCCAGCCTGGTGCACCTGGCCGAGGTCGGCTTCTTCGACGACTCGCCGTGCCACCGGCAGACCGACACGGCCGGGCTGCAGGTCCTGCAGTGCGGCGACCCGACCGGCACCGGGGCCGGCGGGCCCACCTACACGTTCCCGACCGACGTGTCCGGCTCGGAGACCTACCCCCGCGGCACGCTGGCCATGGCCAACAGCGGCCAGGGCTTCGACGGCAGCCAGTTCTTCCTGGTGTGGGGCGACAGCATGCTGCCGCCGGACTACACCGTCGTCGGGGAGGTCGACGAGGCCGGGTTGGCGGTGCTGGACGCGATCGCCGCCGTCGGCAACGACGGCTCCAACGGCCCCGGCGACGGCGCACCGGTCGAGCCGGTCACCATCGAATCGATGACCGTCGCCTGAGCCGACCGCTCACGCGGTGCCGTCGGCCTGACTCCGCGCCCCGGTCCGCTCCTCGCTCGCTGGCGCTCGCTGCGATGCTCCCGGGGCTGTCGTCAGGCGGTGACCCGCTCGACGTCGAAGACACCGTCGACGTTGCGCACCGCCTGCAGGACCGCGCCCAGGTGCGCGGGGTCGGCGAGCTCGAAGGTGAACCGGCTGAGCGCCACCCGGTCCCGGCTGGTCTGCACCGACGCCGACAGGATGTTGACCCGCTCGTCGGCCAGCGCCTTGGTGACGTCGGAGAGCAGCCGGTGCCGGTCGAGGGCCTCCACCTGGATGGCGACGAGGAAGACCGAGCCGGGCTGGCTGGCCCACTCCACCTCGACGAGCCGCTCGGGCTTGCGCTTGAGGTCCTCGGCGTTGGTGCAGTCGGTGCGGTGCACGCTCACCCCGCCGCCGCGGGTGACGAACCCGAGGATGGCGTCGCCGGGCACCGGGGTGCAGCACTTGGCGAGCTTGGCCCACACGTCGGTCATCCCGTGGACGACGACGCCGGGGTCGCCGCCGGCCGGACGCCGGTGCACCGGCCGGCGGGTGGGGATCGCGGTCTCGGCGATGTCCTCGACCGCGCCCTCGGTGCCGCCCAGCGCGGTGATCAGCTTCTCGACCACCGAGGCGGCCGAGATCTGGTTCTCCCCCACCGCGGCGTACAGCGCGGTCACGTCGGCGTAGCGGAGGTCCTTGGCCAGCGTGGACAGCGCGTCGCCGCCGAGCAGCCGCTGCAGCGGGAGCCCCGCCTTGCGCATCGCCCGGGTCAGCGCCTCCTTGCCGGCCTCGACGGCGTCCTCGCGGCGCTCCTTGGTGAACCACTGGCGGATCTTGGTGCGCGCCCGGGAGGAGCCGACGAAGGACAGCCAGTCCTGGGACGGGCCGGCCGTGGGCGACTTGGAGGTGAAGATCTCCACCACGTCCCCGTTGGACAGCTTGCTGTCCAGGGAGACCAGCGTGCCGTTCACCCGGGCGCCGATG
>DATAAV010000281.1:0-7877 GCA_036259935.1 Geodermatophilus sp.
CGGGTTTCGGGATCCTGACCGGACCACCACAGCTACCTCCACCGGAAACGGCGCCGGAGGAAGATCCACCGCCCTTCTGATTGATCTGGCACGCGTAGGTGGCTGGGCACCTGATGCAGATCCGGGTGCCGCGGTGACCTCGGGCTCGTCCGCACGCCTGCAGCGGGCCGGCCGGGAGAACCATGCTGCCCACGCCGCGTCGAGTCGCCGGGCCGCTTCGGCAACGCGCGGCGGTGTCCTCGCCGCCTTCTGTACGCGAGCGGGGTATGGCGGGGTGCCGAGCGGAGGCTCAATCAGGGCGTGCCGGCTGCCCCGGTGTGCCCTCAGGCGGAGTCGCTGACCGCGGCTCCTGCGTGCACGTGCCGGGCGCAGTGCGCGCAGCAGTACAGGTGTCCCTCGACCGCGACACCGTGGCCGATCACCTTGCAGCCGCAGTGTTCGCACACCGGGGCCATGCGGTGGATGGCGCACTCGAAGCTGTCGAAGGTGTGCCGGGCACCGGCGGCCACCACCTCGAAACTCAACTCGTAGTCGTTGCCGCAGACCTCGCAGACCGCCATGGCTCCTCCTCGTTCTCCGGGGAACGGGGGTGGTTCTTCCCCGGGCGGGGTCGCCGGACACCGCCGAGGGGCCGGCGACGCGCGCGCCGCCGGGGATGACGGGGAGATCCGGCACGGACGGTTACCGTTCGACCGCGCGGAGCCCGGCTGCCGCGGCAGGAGCGATCGGAGAGGGACTGATGAGCGTTCCCGGCGTCACCGTTCCGGGCGGAGCCCTGGCCGGTGGAATCGTTCCCGGCGTCGACCTGCCTCTGGAGGACGCCGAGGCGGAGGTGACCCCGGTGCTCCGCGGGATCTCGGTGCCCACCCGGGTCGAGGTGGCCGCTCCCGCCCTGCTCGTCGTCCGGCCCGTCGCCGACCTCCTCGCCGAGCGGCCCTCCGTTCGTGAGGGCGACCGGGTCGAGGTGGTCTGGAACGGCCCGACGGAGGGGCGGGCGCTCCCGGCCGAGGTCGTGGAGACGGAGGACCGGCCCGCCCGCTGGCACCTGCGGATCACCGGCCCCGCCGAGCGCAGCCAGCGGCGCAAGGCGGTGCGGGCCCGGGTGACCGTGCCGCTCCGGACCCGGATCGAGGCCGTCGACCTGGCCGGGGAGACCGTCGACCTGAGCGAGGCCGGTACCCGCGCGATGCTCGACGGCTGGGGCCTCCCCCCGGAGCCCGGCGCCACCGGTGAGATGACCCTGGAGTTCGAGGACGGCCCGATCACCACCCGCGCGGAGGTGCTCCGTCTCCAGCCCCGCGGAGCCCGTTGGTTGACGTCGTTCCGGTTCCTCGATCTCTCCGAGAAGGACCGGGACGTGCTGCGTCGGCGGGTGTTCCAGGGCCTGCGCGAGGAACGGGCCCGGGACTCGAATTGATCACAGGGGGATAGCCGGGGCCGTCCCGGGGCAGATCCCCTGGTGTGACCCTTCCCGCTCGCCTGCCCGACGCCCTGACGGCGCTGCGGGACCAGGTCGCGGCCGCGCCTCTCGGCCTGGCCACCGCCGACCGCGACGCCGCCCGGCGCGCCGCCCGCGGCGTGGTCGACCAGATCGACGACTACCTGCTCCCCCGCCTGCGCGACCTCGACGCGCCGCTGCTGACCGTCGTCGGCGGCTCCACCGGCGCGGGCAAGTCCACCCTGGTGAACAGCCTCGTCGGCGCGCAGGTCACCACCGCCGGCGTGCTGCGCCCCACGACCCGCGCGCCGGTGCTCGTCTGCGCCGCCGCCGACGTCGCGGCCTTCTCCGGCGACCGGGTCCTGCCCGGCCTGGCCCGGGTCACCGGCTCCGGCGGCGGCCCCGGCACCCTGCACCTGGTCCCCCGGGACGACGTCCCGCCCGGGCTGGCCCTGCTCGACGCCCCCGACGTGGACTCGGTCGTGGAGTCCAACCGCGAACTGGCCGCCCAGCTCCTCGCCGCCGCCGACCTGTGGGTCTTCGTCACCACGGCCGCCCGCTACGCCGACGCCGTGCCGTGGGACCTGCTGCGGACGGCGCAGGAGCGGGGCACCGCGCTCGCCGTCGTCCTGGACCGCGTGCCGCCCGAGGCGACCCGCGAGGTCGCCGCCGACCTCGCCGGGATGCTGGAGCGTGCCGGCCTGTCCGCCGCCCGGCTCTTCGTGATCGAGGAGCGTCCCCTGGTCGACGGCCTGCTGCCCGAGGACCAGGTCGCCCCGCTGCGCCAGTGGCTGCACGCGCTCGCCGCCGACCAGGAGCAGCGCGCCGCGGTCGTCCGGCAGACCCTCACCGGCGCCCTGGCCAGCCTCGAGGAGCGGGTCGCGGGCATCGCCGCCGCCGTGGATGCGCAGGCCGGCGCCGCCGACGCCCTCCGAAGCGCCTCGGACGCCGCCTACCGGGAGGCCGCGGCATCGATCGACGACGGCGTCCGCAGCGGCACCCTGCTGCGGGGCGAGGTGCTGGCCCGCTGGCAGGAGTTCGTCGGCACCGGCGAGTGGATGCGCAACCTGCAGAGCCAGATCGGCCGGCTGCGCGACCGGCTGACCGCGGCCCTCACCGGCCGGCAGACTCCCGCCGAAGACCTCCAGGGTGCGCTGGAGACCAGCGTGGAGACGCTGCTGCGCGCCGAGGCCGACCGCGCCGCCGACCGCGCGGTCACCGCCTGGCGCGCCCTGCCCGCCGGACCGGCGCTGCTGGCCGAGGCCGACGAGGACCTCGAACGCTCCTCCCCCGACTTCCCCGAGGCGGCCGCCGCGCAGGTGCGCGACTGGCAGGGCGCCGTGCTCGACCTCGTGCGCGAGCAGGGCGCGGACAAGAGGACCCGCGCCCGGGTCCTCTCCTGGGGCGTCAACGGCGCCGGAGCGGTGGTGATGGTGGCGGTCTTCGCCCAGACGGGAGGCCTGACCGGCGGCGAGATCGCCGTGGCCGGCGGCACCTCCGCGCTCGGCCAGCGCATCCTCGAGGCGGTGTTCGGCGACGCCGCCGTCCGTACGCTCGCCGCCCGCGCCCGGGAGGACCTGCTGGAGCGCGCTCAGCTGCTGCTGCGCTACGAGCAGGCCCGGTTCGACGAGCTGGTCGACGCCGCCGCCCCGACGCCGTCGGCAGCGACCGAGCTCCGGGACGCCGCTGCCGCCCTCGCCGCCGCCCGGCGGGCTGCCGCGTGACCGCCGCCCTCCGCGCCGGCCGGATCGCGCGCCGCACGCCGCCCCTGACCGAGCGGCTGGCGGCCCTCCGTGACGCCGTCGAGGTCACCGAGGGCCGGCTGGACGTGCCCGAGATCGGGCAGGCGCGCGCGCTGCTGGCCAAGGCCGGGGCCCGCGCGGCGCTCGGCGACGCCACCGTCGTCGCGCTGGCCGGCGCCACCGGCAGCGGGAAGTCCACGCTGTTCAACGCGCTGTCCGGCAGCCAGGTCAGCGCCCCCGGCGTGCGCCGCCCCACCACCGGCGTCGCGCACGCCACCGTGTGGGCCTCCGAGGACGAGGACGACCCCGACCGGCTGCTGGACTGGCTGGAGGTGCCGCGCCGGCACCGGCACGAGCCCGACCCGGCTCTCGACGGGCTGGTCCTGCTCGACCTTCCCGACCACGACAGCGTGCGGCTGGAGCACCGGCTGGAGGTAGACCGGCTGGTCGGCCTGGTCGATGTCCTCGTGTGGGTGCTCGACCCGGAGAAGTACGCCGACGCCGCGGTACACGAGCGCTACCTGGTGCCGCTGGCCGGGCACGCGGGCGTCCTGCTGGTCGTCCTCAACCAGATCGACCGGCTGACGCCCGAGGCGACCCGGGCCTGCCTGGCCGATCTGCGTGCCCTGCTCGACCGGGAGGGGCTGACCGCGACCCCGCTGCTGGCCCTCTCCGCGCGCACCGGGGCCGGCGTGGCCGAGCTGCGGGCCGACCTGGCGCGGCGGGTAGCGGCCCGGCGGGCGGCCACCGACCGGCTCACCGCGGACGTCCGCGCGGTCGCCCGGGCCCTGGCCGCCCACTGCGGGGAGCCGGGCGGCGCCGGCGTCGGCCGGGCCGACCGCGAGCACCTCACCGCCGCGCTGGCCCAGGCCGCCGGCGTGCCGGCCGTCACCGCCGCGGTCGAGCGGTCGGTGCGCCGCAGCGGCACCGCCGTCACCGGCTGGCCGCTGCTGCGCTGGACCCGCCGGCTGCGCCCCGATCCCCTCGACCGGCTGCACCTCGGGGACGCGCGGGCCCGCACGTCGCTGCCCGCGCCCGGTGCCGTCCAGCAGGCCGGCGTCACCGCGGCGCTGCGGCAGGCCCGGGAGGCCGCCGCCGACGGGCTGCCCCAGGCCTGGCGCGACGAGCTGCGCCGCACCGTGGAGGACGCCGAGGAACGGCTTCCCGACCGGCTGGACCGAGCGGTGGCCGCCACCGACCTCGGCCCCGAGCGCACACCGCTGTGGCAGCGGGGGATCGGCGGCCTGCAGTGGGTGCTCGCCCTGGTCGCGCTGGTCGGGGCGCTGTGGCTGCTCGCCCTGGTCGTCCTGGGGCTGTTCCAGCTCGACGAGGTGGTGCCGCTGCCGCGGGTGGAGGGCATTCCGCTGCCCACCCTGCTGGTCCTCGGCGGGCTGCTCGCCGGAGCGCTGCTGGCCGTGCTCGCCCGGCCGCTGGTGCGGGCCCGCGCCCGGCGCCGGCGACGGCGGGCCGCGCAGCGGCTGGCGCAGGCGATCGAGGCCGTGGCGGCCGAGGAGGTGCTGGGCCCGATCGCCGACGTGCGCGAGGAGCACGACCGCTTCTGCGCCGCCGTGGCGCGGGCGGCGGCGTGAGCCCTCAGGCGTAGGCGGTCAGTCGAAGTAGGGGAACTCCGGGGAGCGCGGCTCGGGCAGCCGGTCCTGCGCCGACTCCACCGGTTCGCGGCCGTTGGGCAGCCGCGCCCAGACGTGCTTGCGGCCCGGCCGGCCTTCCCAGCCGTAATCGGTGGACAGCTGGGCGACCAGGTGCAGGCCCATCCCGCCGAGCGCGGGGTCGCGGTCGACCGCCGGGATCGGAGGGCGGTCGGGAGCCTCGTCGCTGAGGTCCAGCAGCCAGCCGTCAGCGCCGGCGACCACGAGGGCCCGCACCTCCCCGCCGCCGTGACGCAGCGCGTTGGAGGCCAGCTCCTCGAAGACCAGCAGCAGCCCGTCCCGGGCGTCGTCGGTGGACGACGAGCTCACCGAGGGGTGTGCGATGCGGGCGCGCAGATCCGCCCGGACACGGGAGACGACGTGCATGGTCTCCAGCTGCCAGTGCCACACGTCGCCGCGTACGGAGGGCACGGGCGCGCACGGCCACGGCTCCTGGCCCATCGCTCTCCCTCCGCGTCCGGTCCCGCAGGCGAACCAGCGTCCCCGCCCCGGACAACCCATCCTGGCCGAAACGGTCCGGGCCTGCAGCGGCGGGTCCGGTGCTCCGGCGGTGGGTGGCGATCACCTCGCGCGTGGCGGCGGGCACACTGAGCCGGTGGAGAACCTCCTGCGCGCACTCAGCCGCGTGGTCCTCGCCGATCGCAGTCTGCAGGACACGCTCGGTGAGATCACCGGTGTCGCCACCGAGGCGATCCCCGGCGCGGAGTCGACGTCGATCACCCTGATCCGCGGGGACAATGCGTTCACCGCGGCCCACCACGGCGAGATGGCGCTGATCGCCGACGAACTGCAGTACGAGCGGGGATACGGCCCCTGCATGGACGCCGGCCGCGCCGGCGTGGTCTTGCGCATCGACGACATGCTCACCGAGCAGCGCTGGCCGGACTACACCGCGCGGGTCGTCGGCCACGGCGTCCGCAGTTCCCTCTCGGTGCCCCTGCCCTACCAGGGCAGCTCCATCGGCGCCCTCAACGTCTACTCCTCGAAACCCGAGGCGTTCGCGGGCGAGGACGCCCTGGCCGCCGGCCGGGAGGTCGCCGAGGCCATCGCGGTGGCCGTGGCCAACGCCGACGCGCACGCCCAGCTCGGCGAGCAGGCGCGCAACATGCGGGTGGCCATGGAGTCCCGGGCGGTGATCGAGCAGGCGAAGGGCGTGATCATGGCCCAGCGCCGCGTGGGCGCCGAGGAGGCCTTCGACATCCTGCGGGAGGCCTCGCAGCGCTCCAACCGCAAGCTCCGCGACATCGCCGTCGGCGTGGTGGCTTCCGCGTCCTCGCGCCGCTGACCGTCAGCGCTCCGCCGGGAAGGCCTCCAGCCGGCTGACCAGGAACTCGATCGCGGCCGGGCTGTCCACGGTCTCGGCGACCGCCACCGCCGTGGACGAGGCGGACACCGACCGGCGGTCCACCAGCGTCTGCCCGCGTCCGGCCCCAAGGGTGGTGTCGACGACGACGTCCCGCGGCTCGGTGCCCAGCGTGCCGGGCACGATCGCCTCGGTGAGCGCCAGCGCGTCGTGGACGACGACCCCCGGGGTGCCGTACGCGGTCTTCGCGTGGTCGACGTACTGCCGCAGGATCGCGGCGGCCGTCGCGCCGACCGGGCCCGCGGCGGCGAACCGGGCGATCCCCTCCTCGGTCAGCACCGTGGGCAGGGTGACGTCCAGGCCCACCAGCACCGTGGGCAGGCCCGCGGTGAGCACCGCCTGCGCGGCCTCCGGGTCGGCCCACACGTTGAACTCGGCGGCGGCGGTGACGTTGCCCCCGCGGGCGGCCGACCCACCCATGACGACCAGCCGGCCGATCCGCTCCGCGGCCTCGGGGTAGACGCCCAGCAGCAGGGCGAGGTTCGTCAGCGGGCCGATCGCGGCCACGGTCACCGGCTCGGACGCGCCCATCAGCAGGTCGGCGAGGGCCACCACGGCCGGGCGGGGTTCGGCCGTGGCGGGGGACGGGGGCAGCTCCACGCCGCCCAGCCCGGTGGTGCCGTGCACGCGCCCGGCCCGCTCCGGCTGCGGGTGCACCAGCGACCCGCGGGCCCCGGCCGCCACCGGGACGTCGGAGCGCCCGGCCAGGTGGAGCACCCGCAGCGCGTTCTCGGTGGTCCGCGCCAGCTCCACGTTGCCGTGCACGGTGGTGACCAGCCGCAGGTCCACCTCGGGGCTGGCCAGCGCCAGCAGGATCGCCAGGGCGTCGTCGATGCCGGGGTCGGTGTCGATCACCAAAGGGATGCGCGCGGCCACCGGGGCATCCTCCCAGCCGCTGGAGCGAGGGTCCGGGGGTCCGCCGGCCGGGCCCGACACGCGGGCGCGTCGCGCCGCGTTCCGGGATGACCACCGCCCCGACCAGCCCGTTCCACGCTCGGATCGGCACGGCTTGTCGACAAGTGACCGCTGCCAAGGCCGGGTCACCGACCTGCTGGACAACCCTCCACAACGGTTCGGTCACGCGCCCTCCAGAACGTGTCCGATCCGGCCGTCCACGCCGCCCTCGATCCCTAACTTTCTCCCTGTCCGCGGCACCTTCCCCGGCCGCGGCGACTACCTGCAGGAGGACGACATGGCGAGTGGACGGGCCCCGGTGTCCACCTCGACGCGCCTGGCGGACGACCTGACCCTCAGCGGGCTGCTCGACGTGCTCGACCGGGCGGAGGCCGTGCCGCTGCGGCACGCGTCCCGCCCCGGCCGCGCCGCCGTGTACCGCGCGGCCGGCCGCGGCCCGCTGCTCCGGGCCCTACCCGTCGCCCGGCCGATCCCGGTGCCCCGGCCCCGCCCGATCGTGGCGGACCGCCGGGTCGCCGAGCCGGAGCCGGCCGCCACCCCGGCCCGCCGGCCCCTCCGGGAGCGACTGCGGGCCCTGGCCCGGCGCCTGGCGCTCTGGGGCGCCGGCTCCGACGGCGAGTACCTCGCCTGGGGCCGTCCGGGAGCCGGCGTCGGCCGGGACGCCGACAGTCCCGTGGTGCTGACCGAGCTGCCCAGCACTCCCACGATCCAGCCCGCGGCGTCTTCCCCCGCCGCGGCGCTCCTTCCCGGCC
>DATAAV010000282.1:0-6080 GCA_036259935.1 Geodermatophilus sp.
GGGCGCTCTCCCGCGACCGCTACTGGGGCACTCCGCTGCCGATCTGGCGCAACGACGCCGACCCCTCGCGGATGGTCGTCGTCGGGTCGCTGGCCGAGCTGTCGGAGCTCGCCGGCCGGGACCTCTCCGACCTGGACCCGCACCGGCCGTTCATCGACGAAGTGACGTTCACCCTGCCCGGTGAGGAGGGGACCTACCGGCGGGTGCCCCAGGTCATCGACGCCTGGTACGACTCCGGGTCGATGCCGTTCGCCCAGTGGGGCGCGCCGTACCGCAACCAGGCGGAGTTCGAGGCGGCCTACCCGGCGCAGTTCATCTGCGAGGCGATCGACCAGACACGGGGCTGGTTCTACTCGCTCATGGCGGTCGGCACGCTCGTGTTCGGGCGCAGCTCCTACGAGCACGTGCTGTGCCTCGGCCACATCCTGGCCGAGGACGGCCGGAAGATGAGCAAGCACCTGGGCAACATCCTCGAGCCGATCCCGCTGATGGACCGGCACGGCGCCGACGCCGTCCGCTGGTTCATGCTCGCCGGCGGCTCCCCCTGGTCGGCCCGGCGGGTGGGCCACGAGACGCTGTCCGAGGTGGTCCGCAAGGTCCTGCTGACCTACTGGAACACGTCGAGCTTCTTCACCCTCTATGCCGAGACCAACGGGTGGGACCCGGCCGCCACCCCCGCACCTCCGCAGGCACAGCGGCCGCTGCTGGACCGGTGGGCGCTGGCCGAGCTGGCCGCGGTCACCGAGAGCGTCACCGCGGCGCTGGAGGACTTCGACACCCAGGGCGCCGGCCGACTGATCAGCCAGTTCGTCGATGACCTGTCCAACTGGTACGTGCGCCGCTCGCGCCGGCGGTTCTGGGACGGCGACCCCGCCGCCCTCGGCACCCTGCACGAGGTGCTCCACGGCCTGACCCGGCTGATGGCGCCGTTCACCCCGTTCGTCACCGACGAGGTGTGGGCCCGCGCGGTCGCCCCCGGCCTCCAGGCAGCCGTGGACTCGGTGCACCTGGCCTCCTGGCCGCAGGTGGACGAGGAGACCCGCGACGAGCCGCTGCGCGCCCAGGTGGCGCTGGTGCGGCGGCTGGTCGAGCTGGGCCGCTCGGCGCGGACGTCGGCGAAGGTGCGCACCCGGCAGCCGCTGGCCCGCGCGGTCGTGGCGGCGCCGGGCTGGGCGGAGCTGCCCCGCGACCTGGTCGCCGAGGTCGCCGACGAGCTCAACGTGGCGGAGCTGACCGAGCTGTCCGCCGTCGGCGGCGAGCTGGTCGACGTCAGCGTGAAGATCGACTTCCGCGCGGTCGGGCGGCGGCTGGGCAAGCAGGTGCAGGCGGTGGCCAAGGCGGTCGCCGCTGCCGACCCGGCCGCGCTGGTGGCCGCCTACCGGGCCGGCACCGCCGCCGTGGAGGTGGACGGGACGCCGGTGCCGCTGGAGGAGGGCGACCTCATTGTCACCGAGACCCCGCGGCAGGGCTGGACGGTGGCCAGCGGCAGTGGCCTGACCGTCGCGCTGGACCTCACGCTCACCCCGGAGCTGGAGCGGGCCGGGCTGGTCCGCGAGGCGGTCCGGCTGGTGCAGGAGGCCCGCAAGAACAGCGGCCTGGCGGTCAGCGACCGCATCGAGCTGTGGTGGACCGCCGAGGGCACCATGGCCGAGGCGCTCGCCGAGCACGCCGAGCAGGTGGCCGCGGAGGTGCTGGCGGTGCGGCTGCACGCCGGCGCGGCGGGCGAGGGACCGGGCGTGGAGGGGCCGGCCGGCTCGCGGTTCTGGGTGGCGCGCGCGGCCGGCTGACCGCCGGTCAGCCGGTGCGGGTCGCCTTGCGGGCGCGCTCGGCGTCGGCCAGGTGCCGGTCGGGGGCGCACGCGCCGCAGGGGGTGAACCCGTCGGCGCGGGCCTCGGCCAGCGGCAGCGGGATCGTCGTCCGGCCGGTGAGGTACCGGCAGCCGGCGAGGTGGTAGCGCGGGTGCTCGTCCACGACGAGCACCTCCTCGCGCAGATCGACCACGAGCAGTAGGTCGGTCATCTCGACGTCCTCCTCCGGCGGGTCCCCGTCCCCGACGGGACCGGCGTCGGCCGCCGGGGGTGCCGGAGCTCTTGGCGGGTCGTCCGGCCGGTGGGCCGGGGCGGCCGGCTCTCCGACCGGAGCCTCGGCGACGGGGGGCTCGACGGCCGCGGGCATGCCGGCGGCCGGCTCGGAGGCCGGCGCCTCCGCGGGCGCCCGGTCGGCCGGCGACGCCGCGGTCGGCCGCGGGCGCAGCCGCACGGCCACGAGCAGCACTGCCGCTCCCGCGCAGGCGGCCACGCAGGCCCAGTAGAGAGCGGTGCTCCCCGTGGCCACGCCCCCTACGAACAGCCCCAGGCCGAGGAGCACCAGGAGTCCGGCTGCCAAGATCACGCGTGCGACTGTAGTCGCGGGCACCGGCTGTCCCGCCGACCGGCCACCTCCGGCGCGCCGCACGCGACAGGGCCCCGGACGGCGTCCGGGGGCCCTGTCGGTGCTCGCCGTCGTCAGGCGGAGGCTTCCGCGGCTGTCGTCAGGCGGGCGCGTGCTGGTTCTGCCGGGTGTTCGACGACGGCTCGGCCGATCCGCGGCTGTCGAGGTCGCGCAGGTGCGACTCGAGGTAGGACCGCAGCCGGGTCCGGTACTCGCGCTCGAAGGTGCGCAGCTCCTCGATCTTGCGCTCCAGGCTGCTGCGCTTCTCCTCGAGGCTGCCCATGACCTCGGTGTGCCGGCGCTCGGCGTCCTGCTCGAGGACGGCGGCCTTGGCGCGGGCCTCGCGCTCCATCGTGTCGGCGCGGGTGCGGGCGTCGCCGATCATCGAGTCGGCGCGCATCTTGGCCTCGCTGACCATCTGCTCGCTCTTGGCCCGGGCCTCGGAGACCATCCGCTCGCTGTTGCTCTTGGCGCTGGAGACCATCTGGTCGGCCTGCGCCTTGGCCTCGTTGACGTACCGGTCGGCGGTCTCGGTGGCCAGGGCCAGCATCCGGGAGGCGCGGGCGCTGTCGTCCTCGCGGGGCGCCGGCGGGGGCGGCGGCGCCGCGGCCGGGGCGGGCGCCTGGGTCTCCGGCCCGGTGACGCGGGCGGAGTTGGACCGCAGTTCGTTGTTCTCCTCGATCAGCCGGGCCAGTTCGGCCTCCACCACGTCGAGGAACGCGTCGACCTCGTCCTCGTCATAGCCCCGCTTGCCGATCGGCGGCTTCTTGAAGACGACGTTGTGCACGTCGGCAGGCGTGAGTGGCAACGGGCTCACCTCGGGTCGGACAGCGGGAACAGGGACGTTGTCGGACGAGCGGCGGACGACCGCGCCCGGCCGCCGGGGGCGCCGTCCCTTGGGGGTACAGCGATCATGCGGCGGCGCGCGCGAGGCCGTCCACGATGCCACGCAGGATGTACACGGCGATCAGGAGCACCATAAACGCGAGGTCCAGTCGGATGGAGCCCAGGTTCAGGGGCGGGATCACCTTCCGGATCGCCTTCAGCGGCGGATCGGTGGTCGCGTAGACCACCTCGAGACCGGCCGCCACCAGCCCCGACGGGCGCCAGCTGCGGGCCAGGACCATCACCCAGTCGACGACGAACCGGGCGAAGAGCAGGACGAGGAAGACGAGCAGGATCGACGAGACGATCTGCCAGAAGAGAGCCACGTTCCTCGCTCGTTCGGGGCACCTCGCGTGCCGTGTCCACCCGTCGCCATCGGCCCCGCGACGACGTCAGGACTGGTTGAAGAACCCACCCTCGCGGATGCGGGCCTTGTCCTCCGCCGTCACGTCGACGTCCCGCGGACTGAGCAGGAACACCTTGGCCGTGACGCGCTCGATACTACCGCGCAGTCCGAAGGAGAGCCCGGCAGCGAAGTCGACCAGCCGCTTCGCGTCGGCGTCGTCCATCTCGCTCAGGTTCATGATGACCGGCATGCCGTCGCGGAAGCTCTCCCCGATCTGGCGCGCCTCGTTGTAGGTCTTCGGGTGCAGTGTGGTGATCCGGTACGGCTGCGGAGCGGGGGCCGGCGCCGGCTCGGGGGCCGCGGCGACCGGCTCGCGCACCGCCAGGCCGGGCGCACCCGCCGCGCCGGCACCGGCGGTCGTGCTGCCCCCGGCCAGCCCGGACAGCCGCGGCGAGGGGGAGGCAGCCGGCGCCGCGGAGGCCACCCCGAGGTTGCGGCTGGACCCGCTGCGCCGGAGGACGACCGGCTCGGGGTCGGGGGCGGGCGCCGGCTCGGCGGCGAGCTCGTCCTCGTACTCGCCGTCGCGGTAGTCGGGGTCGCGGTAGTCGGAGTCGCGGTAGTCGGCCTCGGCGTACCGGCCGTCGTAGGAGTCCTCGGTGTAGCGCCCGTAGCGGCGGTCGTCGTGGCGGTCGGGGTAGTCCGACTGCCGGCCGTCGTACCGGCTGTAGGCGCGGGCGTCGTCGTCCTCGACGAGCCCGAGGTAGATGCCCATCTTCCGCATGGCTCCGGCCATCAGACCTCCCCCTCTGGTGGTGTCAGGTGGTGCTTGTCGTCAGGGTCACGCCGGGCGGGCGCCACCGCGCTGGGACCCGTGTGACTGGTGTGACTCGTCCTCCCGGGAGGCTAGAGGCCGCTCCCCGAAGAGCGCGGTTCCGACACGCACGAGCGTGCTGCCCGCGGCGACCGCCTCCTCGAGGTCGGCGCTCATGCCGGCGGAGATCTCCCGGGCCTCGGGATGGTCGGCCCGGACCCGGTCGGCGAGAGCGGCCAGCCGGGCGAACGCGGGGCCGGGCTCGCCGACCCGCGGGGCGACGGCCATGAGCCCCCGCAGCCGCAGGCCCGGCTCGACGGCGACGGCGTCGGCCAGGCCGGGCACCTCGTCGGGGTCCGCGCCGCCGCGCGCGGCCGCCTCCCCCTCGGGGCCGCCGAGGTCCACCTGGAGGAAGACCTCGACCGGCCGGCCGGCCTCCTCCCCCGCCCGCGCCAGCGTGCGGGCCAGCGGCAGCCGGTCCACCGAGTGGACGACCGCGCCGAGCCGGGCGACGGCGGCGGCCTTGTTGCGCTGCAACTGCCCGATGAAGTGCCACTGGAGGGGCAGGTCGGTCAGGGCGGCGGCCTTGGGCAGCAGCTCCTGGGCGCGGTTCTCCCCGAAGGAGGTCTGGCCGAGGGCCGCCAGCGCCCGCACCGCGTCCGGCGGCCAGGTCTTGCTCACCGCCAGCAGCCCCACCGACGCCGGATCCCGGCCGGCGGCGCGCGCGGCCGCGTCGATGCGGGCGCGCACCGCGCGCAGGTTCTCGGCCAGGGAGGTCACTCGGCGATCATGCCGCGCGCGCCCGGCCCGGCCCTCGTGGCCCTGCGGGCTCAGTCGAGCCAGACCAGGCCGGCCTGGCGGCCGGTCACGCCGTCGCGCCGGTGGGAGAACAGCCGGGGGTCCTCCACGGTGCAGCGGGGGTCGTGCACGACCTGTCCGGCGCCGGCGCGGTGCAGCAGCTCGGCCAGGCCCGCCCGCAGGTCCAGCCCCGGCGTCCCCCGCCGGGTGCGGACGGCGCCGGCCGGCGCGACCCGGGCCACCTCGGCCTGCATGTCCCGGGGGACCTCGTAGCAGGCGCCGCAGATCGCCGGGCCGAGCAGCGCGGTCACGTCGGCGGGGCGGCTGCCCAGGCGACGCATGGCGGCGAGGGCGGCCGGCACCACCCCGAGCCGCACCCCCTCCCGGCCGGCGTGGACCGCGGCGACCACCCCGGCGGCCTCGTCGGCCAGGAGCACCGGCACGCAGTCGGCGACCAGGACGCAGAGCACCAGCCCGGGGGTGGCGGTCACCAGGGCGTCGGTGCCGGGCACGGGGCCCTCGACCGGGCCGTCGACCACCGCGACGCCGTCGCCGTGCACCTGGGCCATCCACACCAGCCGATCGCCGGGCACCCCGAGCTCGCGGGCCAGCCGGGCACGGTTGGCCGCCACGTCGTCGGGCGCGTCGCCCACGTGGTCGCCGAGGTTGAACGACTCGTACGGGGAGCGGGACCGGCCGCCCCGCCGGTCGGTGACCACCCGTCGGGGGCGCACCGGCGGCGGAGCGGCCGGGGAATGGTTCATGGGGATGCCAAAGGGTCGATCCTGCCGTCGGCCCCCGTGCAGGGCC
>DATAAV010000283.1:0-5825 GCA_036259935.1 Geodermatophilus sp.
GGGCTGGTACGGCCTCGACCCGGTCGACGCCGACCTGTACACCTTCGGCAAGGTCATGGGCGGCGGTCTGCCGGCCGCGGCGTTCGGCGGCCGCGCGGACCTGATGGAGCAGCTGGCCCCCGCCGGGCCGGTCTACCAGGCGGGCACGCTGTCGGGGAACCCGGTGGCCGTCGCCGCCGGGCTGGCCACGCTGCGCCACTGCACCGACGAGGTCTACACCCACTGCGACCGCGTGGCGGCCACGCTGCGCGGGGCGGCGAGCGCCGCGCTGTTCGCCGCGGGGGTGCCGCACCGCGTGCAGCAGGCGGGGTCCATGTTCTCGATCTTCTTCGTGCCCGACGAGCGCTGGGTGCGCGACTACGACGACGCCCGCACCCAGGACGCCGCCCGGTACACGGCGTTCTTCCACGCGATGCTGGCCCGCGGCGTGTACCTGCCGCCGTCGGCGTTCGAGGCCTGGTTCGTCAACGCCGCCCTCGACCAGGAGGCCGTCGACTGCGTGCTCGCGGCCCTGCCCGCGGCCGCCCGCGCCGCCGCGGAGGCCACGCCGTGAGCGACCAGAAGACCGTCGTGCACCTGCTGCGCCACGGCGAGGTGCACAACCCGGAGAAGGTCCTCTACGGCCGGCTGCCCGGCTACCGCCTCTCCGAGACCGGCACGGCGATGGCCCAGGCCGCCGCCGAGTGGTTCCTCGACAAGGGCGTCACCCACCTGGTCTCCAGCCCGCTGGAGCGGGCCCAGCAGACGGCGGCGCCGATCGCCACCGCGCTGTCCCTGCCGGTGACGCTGGACGAGCGGCTGATCGAGGCCGGCAACGCCTTCGAGGGGCTGCGGGTCGGCGTCGGGGACGGCGCCCTCCGCTCCCCGCAGCACTGGTGGAAGATGCGCAACCCGTTCCGCCCGTCGTGGGGCGAGCCCTACGTGGAGATCGCCGCGCGGATGCTCGCCGCGGTCGAGGCCGCCCGGGACGCCGCCCGCGGCTCGGCGGCGGTGCTGGTCAGCCATCAGCTGCCGATCTGGACGCTGCGACTGCACCTGGAGGGACGCCGCTACGCGCACGACCCCCGGCGCCGGCAGTGCGGCCTGGCCAGCGTCACCTCGCTGACCTACGACGGCGACCGGTTCCTCCGGCTGGACTACGCCGAACCGGCCGGGGCCACCGACCCCGACGTGGTGCCCGGCGCATGAGGACCGTTCTCGCGGTGCTGCTGCGGGCGGCCCTGGCGGGCTGCCTCGTGGTGCTGGCCGGCTGCTCCACCGGGGCCGACGCGGTCGACGTCAACAACGGCGGCGAGTTCCGCTTCGTCGCCGGCACGCCCGCCGGCGAGGTCATCCCCGAGGCGGAGCGGGCGCTCGCGCCGGAGTTCTCCGGCACCCTCCTCGGCGGCGGGGAGTTCTCCTCCGACGAGCTCTCCGGGCAGATCGCCGTCCTCAACTTCTGGGGTTCCTGGTGCCCGCCGTGCCGGGTGGAGACCCCGCAGTTCCAGGAGGTCTACGCCGACGTCCGTGACCAGGGCGTCGCCTTCCTCGGGCTGAACGTCAAGGAGACCAGCGAGCAGTTCGCGCTGGCGTTCGTGGACAGCTTCGGCATCGAGTTCCCCTCCCTCTACGACCCGCGCGGAGAGGTCGCCCTCGCGTTCCGGGACTACCCGGCGAACGCGATCCCGTCCACGATCGTGCTCGACCGCGAGGGGCGGGTGGCCGCCGTCTACACCGGCGAGGTCGCCCAGGAGGACCTGCGCGCGGTGATCGACCTGCTCCTCGGGGAGGCGAGCTGAGCGTGGGGGAGACCTTCGGCGCCCTCGTCACCGACGGCCCGCTGCTGGTGGCCGCCGCGGTCGCCGCGCTGGTCGGGCTGATCAGCTTCGCCTCGCCGTGCGTGCTGCCGCTGGTGCCGGGCTACCTCTCCTACGTCGCCGGGCTGGCCGGCACGGGTGCGCGGACGGCGGCACCGGCTGCCGCGGGCGGCGGCGGGACGGCGACCGCGGTGCGCACCCAGGTCGACGAGCGCTCCCCCCGCGGCCGGATGGTGCTCGGCGCGGTGCTCTTCGTGCTCGGCTTCACCGCCGTCTTCGTGGCCTTCGGCGCCGCGTTCGGCGGGCTGGGTCGCCTGCTCCTGCAGTACTCCGACGTCCTCACCCGCGTCTTCGGCGTGGTCACGATCGTCATGGGGCTGGCCTTCCTGGGCTGGCTGCCGCTGCTGCAGCGCACCAAGCGGCTCTCCGCGCGGCCGGTGGCGGGCCTGGCCGGGGCGCCGCTGCTCGGCGTCGTCTTCGGCCTCGGCTGGACGCCGTGCCTGGGGCCGACCCTGGCCGCGGTCAACTCGCTGGCCTACGCCGAGGCCACCGCCGGCCGCGGCGCGCTCCTCGGCGTCGCCTACTGCCTGGGCCTGGGCGTGCCGTTCGTGCTGGTGGCGGTCGGCGCCCGCTGGGCCCTCGGCGCGACGTCGGTCCTGCGCCGGCACGCCCGCACCGTGACCCGCCTCGGCGGCGTGGTCCTGGTGGTCGTCGGCGTGCTGCTGGTCACCGGCGCGTGGACCGAGATGATGTCGTGGCTGCGGTCCTGGCTGGCCGCCACCGGCTTCGGGGAGTCGGCCCTGTGACCGAGCTTGCGAGGTCACAGCATGTGCGCAGCACCGTCGGGCACGACACCGACGAGCGCCAGCGAGGCGTTGTCGTGACCGAGCTTGCGAGGTCACCCATGGGCACAGCACCGCCGGGCACGGCTCCCACGAGCGCCAGCGAGGCGGCGCCGTGACCGTCACGGCTCCGGCGCCGGTCGCGGCGCCCCCGCCTCCCGCGCGCCCCTCGGCCGGCCGGCGCGCGCTCGGGACGGCGCTGCGCTGGTGGCGGCGGCTCACCGCGATGCGCACCGCCATCGTGCTGCTGTTCCTGCTGGCGCTGGCCGCGATCCCCGGCTCGCTGCTGCCGCAGCGCTCGCTGTCGCAGAACAGCGTCCGCCAGTACTACGCCGACCACCCGACGCTGGCGCCGGTCCTCGACCGGCTCTACCTGTTCGACGTCTTCGGCTCGCCGTGGTTCGCGGCGGTCTACCTGCTGCTGTTCGTCTCGCTGATCGGCTGCGTGCTGCCGCGGGCGCTCGAGCACGCCCGCAACCTGCGCGCCGCACCCCCGCCGGCGCCCCGGCGGCTGCTGCGGCTGCCGGACTCCGCCGAGCTGCGCACCCCGCTGGCCGGGCCGGCGGCGCTCGACGTGGTCGAGGAGGAGCTGCGGGTCCGCCGCTTCCGCGTCGTGCGGCGTGACGGCGAGTGCGGAGCGGAGCTCTCCGCGGAGAAAGGGTTCTGGAAGGAGACCGGCAACCTCGTCTTCCACCTCTCGCTGGTCGCCCTCCTGCTGGGCCTGGCCGGCGGCAAGCTCTGGGGCTACGAGGGCAGCATCCTGGTCACCGAGGGCCAGGGCTTCTGCAACTCCTTCCAGCAGTACGACACCTACTCGTCCGGTCCGCTGGTCGAGGGCGCCGATCTCACGCCGCTGTGCGTGGACCTCGAGGACTTCCGCGCCGAGTACGAGGAGAACCTGACCGCCTCCTCGTTCACGGCCGACATCACCTACGGCGCTCCCGGCGAGGAAGGCCGGCCGACGACGATCGGCGTCAACTCCCCGCTGCGCCTCGACGGCGGCCGGGTCTACGTGACCGGCCACGGGTTCAGCCCGCGGTTCACCGTGACCCTGCCGGACGGCACCGCATTCACCGACGTCTCCGCCCCCTTCCTCCCGACCGACGAGGCCACCCTGGCCAGCGAGGGCGCGCTCAAGCTGCCCGACCTGGGCGCGGAGGCGGAGGACCAGCTGGCGATCGCGGGGTTCTTCGCCCCGACCGGCCTGGTGCAGGGCGGCATCCTCACCTCGGTCGATCCGCGGCCGCTGGCGCCGCAGGTGGCGGTCGTGGCCTACCAGGGCTACCTCGGCCTGGACTCGGGGCTGCCCCAGTCGGTGTACTCGATCGACGCGCGGCAGATCGAGCGCGGCCGGCTGGCCGAGGTGGGGTCGGCCAACCTCTCCATCGGCGAGACGCTGACCCTCCCCGACGGGACCGCGATCACCTTCACCGGCTACTCCGAGTTCGCCGCGCTGCAGTTCTCGCACGACCCCGGCCAGGTCTGGGTGCTCGTCGCCGCGCTGGCCATGCTCGCCGGCCTGCTCGGCATGCTCCTGCTGCGCCGGGAGCGGTTCTTCGCCCGCGTCGGCGCGGCCCCCGGCGGCGCCGGTACCGTGCTGACGGCCGGCTCGCTGACCCGGGGCGGCGGCGACGGCGACGCCCGTTTCTCCGCGCTGACCGACGACCTGCGGGCCGCGCTCGCCGCGCGTGCTCCCGCCCACGCTCCTGCCCCGCCGTCCGGCGGGGCCGCACCGGAACCGGAGGCTCCCCCCAGTGACCGTTGACCCGTCGCTGGCCGCGCTGTCGGACACCCTGTTCTCGATCAGCGTCGCGCTGTACTCGGTCGCCGTCGTCGCGTTCAGCGCGCAGTTCGCCTTCGGCCGGCGGCCGGCCCGGGAGCTGGTGCCGGCCGGCGCCGAGGCGCCGCTGGACGCCGCACCGGCGGCCGAGGCCGAGCCGGGCCGCCGCTGGGGCCTGCTGGGCCTGGGCCTCACCGTGTTCGGCGCCCTCACCCACGCCGGGGTCCTGCTCACCCGCGGCCTGGCCGCCGACCGGCTGCCGTGGGGCAACATGTACGAGTTCGCCACCGCGGTCGTGCTGGTCGGCGTGGTCGCCTTCCTCGTGCTCGCCGTGCGCACCCCGGTGGTGCGGAACCTGGGCGCCTTCGTCACCGGGCCGGTGGTGCTCGCGCTCGTCGGGATCGGGCTGTTCCTCTACGCCGAGGCCGGACCGCTCATCGCGGCGCTGCGCTCGAGCTGGCTGGCCGTGCACGTCAGCAGCGCGATCCTGGGCTTCGGCATCTTCTTCGTCAGCGGCATCGCCAGCGTCCTGTACCTGGTCCGGGTCCGCGCCGAGACGCGGGTCGCGGCCGGCGGCCCCGCGGGCGGGCGGGTGGTCTCGGGTCTGCCGTCGGCGGCCACGCTGGACCGGGTCGCCCACCGGACGGCGGTCTTCGGCTTCCCCATCTGGACCTTCGCGGTCATCGCCGGCGCCATCTGGGCCGAGAGCGCCTGGGGCCGGTTCTGGGGCTGGGACCCGAAGGAGACGTGGGCGTTCATCGCCTGGGTGGTCTACGCCGCCTACCTGCACGCCCGGACCACCGCCGGCTGGCGCGGCCGACCGGCGGCGTGGGTCAACGTCGTGGGGCTGGCCGTGATGGTGTTCAACCTGCTCTACGTGAACATGGTCTCCACCGGGCTGCACAGCTACGCCGGGGTGGAGTGACCCCGCCGGTCACCCGGAGGGCGTCGGCGCCGTCGTCACTCCGGGTGATCCAGCCCGCGAACTGGCGCACCCTGTGGGTGCTGCCTACGCGCTCACGTGCTTCGATGCGTCCATGACGCAGCACGGGCGAGCTCACCGTGGGTAGGCACGCGGCGGTCGACGGCGCCGCGGTGGACCCCCTCGTCGCCGCCGCGCTCGCCGAGCGGGCGACCGGCGGGCCGACGTCCCGCCACGCGCGGATCGGCGCGGAGGGCGCTTCCGGCCCGGTGGGCTGGCCGGGGTCGACCGAGACCGGGGGCGGGCTGGGCTGGCCCGGCGGCATGGGCTCCGGCGACGAGCAGCGATCCGCCGAGCCGCAGCCCGCGCAGCCGGCCCGGCCGCGCGGCTGGCGCCGCTTCTTCGGCGCCCGCGCCGCCTGACGGCGGCGTCGAGACCTTCCCCGCGCGGGGACTCCCGAGCGGCCGCCGGACGGCGGCCGGATC
>DATAAV010000284.1:0-4471 GCA_036259935.1 Geodermatophilus sp.
GGCGTCCGGCGCGGCGAGCTCGGCCAGCTCCTGCAGCGCCGCGACGCCGTCCTCGCCCGGCTCGGCCAGCACGTGCACCGTGCACCCGTCCGGCACCGGGTGACCGGGCACCCCCGGATAGCCGAAGAAGTGCACCGGCGAGGTCGCCCCCACCAGCACCAGGTGCGCCGTCCCGGCGATCGAGGCCATCGCCATCTCCGGCGGATACGGCAGCTTCGCCAGGTCGGGCAGTCCCGCGCCGCGGACGGTCCGGGGCGCGAACGTCTCGGCCATCAGCCGCGCACCGGTGCCGGCCGCCACCTGGCCGGCGGCCAGGAGAGCCCGCTCGCTGGCGACCACGTCCCCGCCGAGCAGGAACACCGCCGGCTGCCCGGCCGTCAGCGCCGCGGCCACCTGCTCCACCGCCGTCGACGGCACCCGCGGCCGGGGGCGCGACGGAACGGGACCGGCCACCGCTGCGCCGTCCTCCCAGGAGACGTCGGCCGGCAGGATCAGCGTCGCGACCGCGCCGGCTCCCGCGGCGGCGACCGCCTCGGCGGCGTCGGCCGCGACGTCCTGCGGGGTGAGCGAGCGGCGCACCCAGCCCGACACGGCGCCGGCCAGCGCGTCGATGTCGGACTCCAGCGGCGCGTCCAGCCGCTTGTGCGACCGCGCGTGGTCGCCCACCACGTTGACCATCGGGGTGCGCGTCCGGCGGGCGTTGTGCAGGTTGGCCAGGCCGTTGCCCAGGCCCGGCCCGAGGTGCAGGAGGGTGGCCGCGGGCCGGCCGGCCATCCGCGCGTAGCCGTCGGCGGCGCCGGTGGCCACCCCCTCGAAGAGGGTCAGCACGCCGCGCATCTCGGGGACGTCGTCCAGGGCAGCGACGAAGTGCATCTCCGAGGTGCCGGGATTGGCGAAGCAGACGTCCACCCCCGCGCCGACCAGCGTGCGGATCAGTGCCTGTGCGCCGTTCACGTCCCGGACCCTCGCACGCCCGGAGGCAGCCCGGCCACCGCGCCGCCGCCGGCCCGGCACGCACAGCAGAGCCCCAGGCTGCTCTGGGCGGGCCTGAAGCTGCGGGCGGGACGGTGCCGCCATGCCCCCGCTCCTGCACGACGCGGTCGAGCGCCCCGGTGCCGACGGGCACGGAGGCCCTGTCCTCGACGTCGTGGTCCCGGTGCACGACGAGGAGACCGACCTGGAGCCGTGCCTCCGCCGGTTGCACGCCCACCTCACGCACCACATGCCCTACTCCTTCCGCATCACCGTCGCGGAGAACGCCAGCACCGACCGCACGCTCGGGGTCGCCACCCGCCTGGCCGCCGAGCTGCCCGGCGTCGAGGTCCTCACGCTGGCCGAGGCCGGCCGGGGGCGGGCGCTGCGCACGGCCTGGCTGCGCTCGGACGCGCCGGTCCTCGTCTACATGGACGTCGACCTGTCCACCGACCTCGCCGCGCTGCTGCCGCTGGTGGCCCCGCTGATCAGCGGCCACTCCGACCTGGCGGTCGGCACCCGGCTCTCCCGCTCGTCCCGCGTGGTGCGCGGCGTGAAGCGGGAGGTCATCTCCCGCGGCTACAACCTGCTGCTGCGCCGGACCCTGGCCACCTCGTTGTCCGACGCGCAGTGCGGCTTCAAGGCCATCCGCGCCGACGTCGCCGCCCGCCTGCTGCCGCTGGTCGAGGACACCGGGTGGTTCTTCGACACCGAGCTGCTGGTGCTCGCCGAGCGCGCCGGGCTGCGCATCCACGAGATGCCGGTCGACTGGATCGACGACCCCGACAGCCGGGTCGACCTCCTGCGGACCGCCGCGGCCGACCTGCTCGGCATCGCCCGGCTCATGCGTGCGCTCGCCACCGGACGGCTGCCGGTCGCCGAGCTCCGCGCGGAGATCGGCCGGCGGCCCCTGCCCGACCCGGTGCCCGGCGTCCCCGCGGGGCTGGCCGGCCAGCTGGTCCGCTTCGTGGTCGTCGGCGGCGTCTCCACCCTCGCGTACCTGGTGCTGTACCTGCTGCTGCGCGGCCCGCTGACGGCCCAGTCCGCGAACCTGGTGGCGCTGCTGGCCACCGCGGTGGCCAACACCGCGGCCAACCGACGGCTCACCTTCGGCATCCGGGGCGCGGAGGGCGCCGCCCGCGCCCAGTTCCAGGGCCTGGTGGTGTTCGCCTTCGGCCTGACGCTGACCAGCGGGGCACTCGCCGTCCTGCACGCCGTCGACCCCGCCCCGTCCACCGCGGTCGAGGCGCCCCTGCTCGTCGGCGCCAACGCCACAGCCACGCTGCTGCGCTTCCTGCTGTTCCGCGGCTGGGTGTTCCGGTCCCGCCCGCTCCCCGTCCCGGTCGACAACGCACCCACCCGACCGGAGAGGGAGACGATCCGATGACCGCCACCGTGCAGGCGCCGCGTGTTCCGCGATCCTCCGCGCCGGCTCCCGCTCCGCCAGGCCGCGCGCTGCGCCGTCTGGTGCGCGGGCGGGCCGGCGACCCGGCCTGGGTGCGCCCGGGGGTGCTCGCGCTGCTGACCGGGACCGCGGTGCTCTACCTGTGGGACCTGGCGGCCTCCGGCTGGGCGAACGCCTACTACTCCGCCGCCGTGCAGGCCGGGTCGCAGAACTGGACGGCGTTCTTCTACGGCTCCTCGGACGCCGCCAACTCGATCACCGTCGACAAGCCGCCCCTCTCGCTGTGGGTGATGGCGCTGTCGGTGCGGCTGTTCGGCCTGTCCTCCTGGTCGATCCTGGTACCGCAGGCGCTCATGGGCGTGGCCACGGTCGGGGTGCTGTACCTGGCGGTGCGCCGGGTGGCGGGGCCCGGCGCCGGCCTGCTCGCCGGGACGGCGATGGCGCTGACCCCGGTCGCGGTGCTGATGTTCCGCTTCAACAACCCCGACGCGCTGCTGGTCCTCCTGCTCACCCTGGCCGCCTACGCGCTCAGCCGGGCCGTCGAGCGAGGCGGCGCCCGGTGGCCGGCCCTGGTGGGGGTGCTCGTCGGGCTGGCGTTCCTCACCAAGATGCTGCAGGCGCTGCTCGTGGTGCCGGCGCTCGCGCTGGTCTACCTGGTGGCCGCGCCGACGTCCCTGCGACGGCGGCTGCTGCACCTGCTGGGTGCCGGGCTCGCGCTGGTCGTCTCCGGCGGCTGGTGGGTGGCGGTCGTCGAACTGGTGCCCTCGTCGATGCGGCCCTGGATCGGCGGCTCGCAGACCGACTCGGTGTGGGAGCTGATCTGGGGCTACAACGGCCTGGGCCGGCTCACCGGCGAGGAGATCGGCAGCATCGGCGGTGCACCCGGCGGCGGCTGGGGCCAGACCGGCCTGGCGCGGCTGTTCGACGCCGAGAACGGCGGTCAGGTGGCCTGGCTGCTGCCGGCGGCGCTGGTGCTGCTGGGAGCCGGACTGGTCGCCGTCGGCCGGGCACCGCGCACCGACCGCCGGCGGGCCGCGCTGCTGCTCTGGGGCGGGTGGCTGCTGGTCACCGGTCTGGTGTTCAGCCTCATGGCCGGCATCTTCCACGCGTACTACACGGTCGCTCTGGCGCCGGCGATCGCCGCCCTGGTCGGCATCGGGGGCGCGCTGCTGTGGCAGCGGCGCGACCGGGCGTGGGCCCGCACGGTCCTGGCCGTGTGTGTCGCCGGCACGGGGCTGTGGTCGTGGGTCCTGCTGTCCCGCTCGGCGGAGTTCCTGCCCTGGCTGAAGTGGCTGGTCCTCGTCGGCGGAGTGCTCGCCGCGGTGGGGCTGCTGCTCCCCTGGGCGCGGCGGACGGTGGTGGTCACGGTGCTGACCATCGGGCTGCTCGCCGGCCTGGCCGGCCCTGCGGCCTACGCGGTGCACACGGCCGCGACGGCGCACACCGGTGCCATCCCCAGCGCGGGCCCGACCGTGGCCGGGGCCGGCCCGGGCGGTGTCCTGGTCGGCGTTCCCGGCGCGGGGGCTCCGGGCGGCGCGGTGGGACAGGCGCCACCGAACGGTCCCGGCGCCTTCCCCGGAGGTCCGACGCCGACGGGAGCGGTCGCACCTCCCGCCGGCCCGGGACGAGGCGGCGGGGGCATGGCGGGCCTCCTCGACGCCACGGATGCCGGTGCGGAGCTGGTGGACGCCCTCTCCGAGGACGCGTCGTCCTACACGTGGGCCGCTGCGACGGTCGGCGCCAACAACGCGGCCGGCTACCAGCTGGCGACCGGGCTCCCCGTGATGCCCATCGGCGGCTTCAACGGCACCGACCCCTCCCCCACCCTCGCGGAGTTCCAGCGGTACGTCGCCGAGGGGAAGATCCACTGGTTCATCGGCGACGGGGGCGAGATGCCGGGTGGGATGCCCGCCGACGGCAGCGCGCGCGCCGGGGGGATCGCCTCGTGGGTGGCGGCCACCTTCGAGTCCCGGACGATCGACGGCGTGACGCTCTACGACCTGAGCCGGCCGCTGGACTGACGCGTCCCTCGGACCCGTGCCGTGGCGCGCCGGACGGCACAGGAGCTGTTCCGCGGAGAGTCGTGGGGGGGGG
>DATAAV010000285.1:0-9801 GCA_036259935.1 Geodermatophilus sp.
CCGCCCGTGATCATCGGATCCGTGTACGCGACACGGCAGGACACGCCGCCCGAGCGCGCACGGATCCGATGATCGCGGCAGCGGCTCAGACGTACGGTGCGCCGAGCGGGTCGACCGTCGGGTACCCGTCGACCCCGGCGGCGAGCCGGGCCAGGGCGAAGTCGCCGTCGCCGAGCAGGTGATCGATCGCGGTCAGCCGGCTGGTGTAGTGGCCGACCTTGTACTCGGCGGTCACCCCGATGCCGCCGTGCAGCTGGATGGCCTCCTTGCCGATGTGCCGGCCCGCCCGGCTGGTCTGCAGCCGCGCCCGGTCGGCGGCGGCCACCACGTCGCCGCCGGCGTCCTGCACCATCGACGCCCACAGCGCGGTGCTGCGGGCCAGCTCCAGCGAGACGTACATGTCGGCGGCCCGGAAGGTCAGCGCCTGGAACTTGTTCAGCGTGACCCCGAACTGCTTGCGGGTGCGGAGGTAGTCGGTGGTGGTCCGCAGCGCGGTGTCCATGGCCCCGAGCGACTCGTGGCTGTAGGCGATCCGCGCCTCGGCCAGGGCCCGCTCGACGGCGGCGGTCCTGTCCACCCCGGCCTCGCCCAGCGGCTCGGCGGGCGTGCCCTCGAAGGTCACGTTCGCCGCCCGGCCGCCGTCGTGCGTGCGGTAGCCGGTGCGGGTCATCCCCTCGGCGTCGGCGCGCACCAGGAAGAGCCCGGTGCCGCCGTCGACCACGGCGCTGACGACCAGCACGTCGGCGCGCGCGCCCTGCACGACCGGCTCCTTGACGCCGGTCAGCCGCCAGGTGCCGCCGTCATCGGTGGCCGTGACGCCGGCCGCCGAGGGGCTCCACCGGGTGTCCGGCTCGGCGTGGGCGAAGGCGAGCACGCTGCCGCCCTCGGCCAGGGCGCCCAGCACCTCGCCGCGCTGGGCGGCGCTGCCGACCGCGGCCACCAGCCCGCCGGCCAGCACGACCGCCTCGACGAAGGGCTCGGGAGCCAGCACGCGGCCGATCTCCTCCGCGACGATCGCCACCTCCACCGGGCCGGCGCCCATGCCGCCGTCCTCCTCGGCGAAGGGGAGCCCGAGGACGCCCATCTCGGCCAGCCGGGCCCAGGTCTTCTCGTCGAAGCCGGGCTCGGTCGCGACCACCTTCCGGCGCTGCTCGCTGTCGCCGTAGGCCCGCTCCAGCAGACCGCGCACGGCCTCCCGGAGGTCGTTCTGCTCGCTGTCGAAGGTGAAGTCCACGGCTATCTCACAACCCCAGGATCGAGCCGGCGATGATGGTGCGCTGCACCTCGTTGGAGCCTCCGTAGATGGAGACCTTGCGGTAGTTCAGGTACTCCGGGGTGGCCACCCGGGCCCACTCCGGGACCTGCGAGCCGCCGTCGGCGAACGAGGCGACCGAGAGCGGGCCGGCGATGTCGACGACCAGCTCCGTGGCGGCCTGCTGCAGCTCCGAGCCGCGGAGCTTGAGCACCGACGAGGCCGGGTGCGGCTTGCCGTCGGCCGAGTGGGCGACCACCCGCAGCGCGGTGAGCTCGAGCGCCACGAGCTCGTTCTCCAGCTCGGCGATCCGGGCGGCCATCCGCGGGTCCTCGATGAGCGGGCGGCCGCCGACGGTGATCTCCCGGGCGTACTCCTTGGCCTGGGCCAGCAGCCGCTTGGTGAAGCCGATCCGCGCGATGCCCACCCGCTCGTTGCCGAGCAGGAACTTCGCGTAGTCCCAGCCGCGGTTCTCCTCGCCGACGAGGTTCTCCGCCGGCACCCGGACGTCCTCGAAGAAGACCTCGTTGACCTCGTGGCCGCCGTCGATGAGCTCGATCGGCCGCAGGGTCACGCCGGGGGAGTCCATCGGGAACACCAGCAGCGAGATGCCGCGCTGCTTCTTCTCCGCGGCCGGGTCGGTGCGCACCAGGCAGAAGATCCAGTCGGCGTACTGGCCGAGGGTGGTCCACGTCTTCTGACCGTTGACGACCCAGTCGTCGCCGTCCCGCACGGCGGTGGTGCGCAGCGAGGCCAGGTCGGAGCCTGCGTCGGGCTCGGAGAAGCCCTGGCACCACCAGATGTCGAGGTTCGCCGTCGCCGGCAGGAACCGCTCCTTCTGCTCCTGGGTGCCGAAGGCGGCGAGCACCGGACCGATCATGCTGGTGTTGAAGGCCAGCGGCTCCGGGACGCAGGCCAGCTGCATCTCCTCGCGCCAGATGTGCCGCTGCAGCGGCGTCCAGTCCTTCCCGCCCCACTCGACCGGCCAGTGCGGCACCGCCAGCCCGGCCGCGTTGAGGATCCGCTGGGCCTCGACGTACTGCTCCCGGGTGAGCTCCCGCCGGGCCGCGACGGCGTCCCGGATCTCCTGGGGCACCTGGGTGGTGAAGAAGGTGCGCATCTCCTCCCGGAAGGCCTCCAGCTCCGGGGACAACTGCAACCGCATCGGACCTCTCTCCTGACGGCAGCAGCGCCGTCTCGACGTGGGATCCCGACGATCCCACACAAGCTACCCGCCGGTAGATCCGGCCGTCCGGGCGTCGCCGCACCTCGACGGGCTCCGGAGCCCTGGACCGGCCCGGTCGTCCGGGAGTGGCGGGAGGCCGACGCCGAGGCGCGGCCCTTCGCCGACGGGGAGTTCGACGTCGTCCTGTCCTGCGTCGGGGTCATGTTCGCCCCGCACCACGGGGCCGCCACCGACGAGATGGTCCGCGTGTGCCGCCCCGGCGGCACGATCGGCCTCCTGAACTGGACGCCGGAGGGGTTCATCGGGCAGCTGTTCGCCACGATGCGGCCGTACGCACCGGCTCCTCCGCCCGGGGCCCAGCCCCCGCCGCTGTGGGGCCGGGGGGAGCACGTCCTCGGCCTGCTCGGCGACCGGGTCACCGACGTGTCGGCGCAGCGCCGGACGCTGACCGTGGACCGCTTCGCCGGGCCCGAGGACTTCCGCGAGTACTTCAGGGCCTTCTACGGGCCGACCATCGCCGTGTACCGGAACGTCGCCGACGACGTCGAGCTCCAGGCGGCCCTGGGCCACGAGATCGACGACCTCGTCCGCCGGTTCGACCGCGGGGAGCACTCGACGGTGATGGACTGGGAGTACCTGCTGCTGACCGCGCGGAAGCGCGGCTGAGCGGCCGGCGCCGGGGTAGCGCAGCGACATGACCACCTACCGCGTGCACCGGGCCGGTGTGGCCAAGGCCCGGAAGCTGATCGACGCCGGGACCTACGACGACACCACCGAGTGGTCCGATGCGGCCCCGTCCGCGGCGGAGGAAAACGAGCAGATCGAGCGGCACGGCCTCGACGGGTACGGCGAGTGGCACCTCGCCGTCGACAAGGACGCCTCGGAGGACACCAAGGGCAGGTACCGGTTCCCGTACGGCGACTTCCGCCGGGTCAACCGGGCGGCGCTGATCCACGCCAAGCAGCGTGCCGCCCAGAACGACCACGAGGAGATCGAGAAGGTCGCCGATCAGTTGCTGCAGCGGCTGGACGAGAAACGGTCCTAGCCGGCGCGTGGGCCGGGCCCGGCAGGCGCACCCTGGAGGGGTGTTCGACGTCGACTGGATGGGGCAGCTCACCCGTGAGGTGCTGCGCGAACGGGCCCCCGCCCTGATCGCGGAGAGTTGCGCCTGGTGTGTCGGGATGTCCGACCGCGCCCACCACGAGCGCCGGCGCGGCCGGCTGGTGCCGACCGGCGGGACGGTCGGCGACCGCGCCGCCGCCGGGCAGCCGCTCAGCGGCGAGGAGGACGGGAGGCTGGAGCTCGGCGACGCCCGCCCGGGCAGCTTCCGGGACGCGCTCAACGCCGTCGACGCCGACGGCGCGCTCTACGCCGACCGCTTCGACCGCGAGGTGCTCGACCCGTTCGTGCTCGACACCTGCGTGCGGGCCGCCGAGCGCGCGCGTGCCACCCGGCGGGCGGCGTGGGCCGAGCTGCTCGACGACCTCGGTGAGGACGGCCGCGACCTGGTCGACGTCGTCCGCGCCGGGGAGTGGGAGGTGCCGCTGCGCACCGAGGCCGAGCACCTGGTGCTCGCCGCCCTCGGCGACGTGCCGTTGCTCGAGGTGGAGGCCGAGGGCCTCCCGCTGTCTTTGGTCCGGGTGGCCGAGGCGGTGACGCGGGAGGCCGCCGCGCCGCCGCCCTCCGGGCCGGAGGAGGCACCGGCGCTGTCCGGCGCCCTGTTCCTGGCCCGGGTGGCGCTGCAGGAGGTCGACGCCCCGGCGCCGGTCCCCGAGGCGCAGGCCGCCCGGCTGCTCGCCGCGCTCCGCGAGCAGGGGCTGGAGGACGACGAGGTCGCCGCGGTGCTGCCGCACCTGCCCGTGCCGCCGGAGACCGCCCGGCGGATCGGCGCTCTGCTGGCCGGCCCCGGCTGAGGTCGTGCCGGTGGCCCCGGCGCGGCTCAGTCCTCGATCGGCAGCCCGGTGTAGTTCTCCGCGAGCTCCTGCGCGGCCGGCCGGGACGCGCAGACCCGCTGCAGCTGGGAGAGCTGCAGTTGGGCGTCGAAGTCGTCCCCGGAGCGGTGCAGCATCGAGGTCATGTACCAGGAGAAGTGCGTGCACCGCCAGACGCGGGCCAGCGCCTTGTCGGAGTAGGCGTCGACCAGGTCGGCCTGCTTCTCGTGCAGCATCCGCACCAGGGCGGTGGCCAGCCGGGTGACGTCGGCGACGGCGAGGTTGAGGCCCTTGGCGCCGGTCGGCGGGACGATGTGCCCGGCGTCCCCGGCCAGGAACAGCCGGCCCCTGCGCAGCGGGGTGCTGACGAACGAGCGCATCGGCAGGACCGACTTCTCGGTGATCGGGCCGGTCTGCAGCTCCCAGCCCTCGAGGGCGAACCGGGTGGCCAGCGCCTCCCAGATCCGGTCGTCGGACCAGTCCTCGATCTTCTCGTCCGGGCGCACCTGCAGGTAGAGCCGGGAGACCGACGGCGAGCGCATCGAGTGCAGCGCGAAGCCGTCGGGGTGCCAGGCGTAGATCAGGTCGTCGGTCGACGGCGGCACCTGGGCGAGCACGCCCAGCCAGGCGTAGGGGTAGACCCGCTCCCACGTGCGGCTCTGGGTGCCGGCGGTCACCAGCGGCCGGGACACCCCGTGGAAGCCGTCGGTTCCGGCGATGACGTCGCACTCGAGCACCTGCGGGTTGCCCTCGGCGTCGGTGAACCGGATCCGCGGGGTGTCGCTGTCGACGTCCTCGGGGTGGACGTCGGAGACCTCGAACAGCAGCGGCGGGCCGCCGTCGAGCTGGGCGGCGATGAGGTCCTTGACCACCTCGGTCTGCCCGTAGACCCAGACGGTGCGCCCGCACAGGTCGGGGAAGTCGAGCTTGTGCCGGGTCCCCGGGTACTGCAGGTAGATGCCGTGGTGCTCCAGCCCCTCGCGCCTCAGCCGCTCGCCGACGCCCGCGGCGATCAGCGTGTCCACCGAGTGCTGCTCGAGGATGCCGGCGCGGATGCGCGCCTCCACGTAGTCCCGCGAGCGGTTCTCCAGGACGACCGAGTCGATGCCCTGGAGGAACAGCAGCCGCGACAGGAGCAAGCCGGCCGGGCCGGCACCGATGATCCCCACCTGAGTGCGCACCGGCCGAGTGTGACGGCGGATACGCGCGGCTGGGAACCTCGGCCTTCTGCTCAGTGGAAGAGCCAGGCCCGCGCCAGCTCGCGGCCGATGCCCCGGGCGGCCACCTCCAGCACCGGGACCAGGCGCGGGAGGTCGCGGCGGTGGCTGGGGGTGACGATGCCCAGCGCGGCGACGACCACCGGTGCGCCGTGGCGCTCGGTGCGGACCGGCACGGCGACCGAGAGCGTGCCCAGCGACATCTCCTCGGCGGTGCGCGCGTAGCCGCGCCGGCGCACCTCGCCCAGCTCCCGGCGCAGGCGGGCGGGGTCGACGACGGTGTGCCGGGTCTCCCGTGTCAGCGACCGCAGCACCTGGTCGACGACGTCCTCCGGCGCGGCGGCGAGCAGCACCTTGCCCACGCCCGTGGCGTGCAGGGGCAGCCGGCTGCCGACCTGACTGACCACCGGCACCGACTCCCGGCCGGAGATCCGCTCCACGTACAGCGCCGACCGGCCCTCCCGCACGGCGAGGTGGACGGTGTCGCGGGTGGCGGTGTGCACGTCGAGCAGGAACGGTGCGGCCACCTGGCGCAGCTCGAGCTGCACGGGGGCCAGCAGGCCGAGGTCCCACAGCTTGCGGCCGATCTCGTAGCGTCCGTCGGCCCGGCGGACCAGCGCGCCCCAGTCGGTCAGTTCGGCCAGGAGCCGGTGCGCGGTGCTCAGCGGCGTGCCCGACCGGGCCGCGATCTCCGACAGCGACAGCCGCGGGGAGGTGCTGTCGAAGGCGTCGAGAACCGCCAGCGCGCGTGAGGTGACCGACCGCCCCGGCGTCCCGCTCCTCCCGGCCATGCCGCCTCCTCCCGCCCAGTGGAAGGGACCTGGCGCCGGAATGTTAGTGCGCGACCTCGACGGGGGACATCGGCGGGGCTCCCGTCCAGTGGAAGCCAGCGCTTGGGCGGCCGGGCGCCGGGCCGTACGTTGCGAGCATGACCGGGACCACATCGGGCAGCCGGCTCCACCTCCCGCGGTACGCGCGCGTGGACGCCTCGCTGCGCACCCCCGTCGGCTATCCCGACTACAAGAGCACCGGGCTGCGGGCGCCGCTGCGCACGCCGGTCGACCTGCCGCAGCGGCTGACCGAGCTCACCGGCCCGCTGCTCGGCGAGGACCGCGTGACCGCGGCCGACGCCGACCTCACCCGGCGCGCCGACGGGGAGGCCCAGGGCCAGCGGATCATCGTCCACGGCCGGGTGCTCGACAGCGACGGCCGGCCGGTGCCGGACACGCTGCTCGAGATCTGGCAGGCCAACGCCGGCGGCCGCTACCGGCACGTCGTCGACAACTGGCCGGCGCCGCTGGACCCGCACTTCGACGGGCTGGGCCGGGTGGTGACCGACGACCAGGGCCGGTACGAGTTCACGACGATCAAGCCCGGTGCCTATCCGTGGGGCAATCACCACAACGCCTGGCGCCCGGCGCACATCCACTTCTCGCTGTTCGGCCGCGCGTTCACCCAGCGCCTGGTCACCCAGATGTACTTCCCGGACGACCCGCTGTTCTTCCAGGACCCGATCTTCAACGCGATCCCTGAGGCGGCCCGACCGCTGGTGATCAGCCGCTACGACCACGAGCGCACGGTGCCCAACTGGGCGCTGGGCTTCCGGTGGGACATCGTCCTGCGGGGCAGGGACCAGACGCCGTTCGAGACCGACGACGACGGGGACGTGGCGTGATGACGGTCGAGGGAGCATCGCAGCGAGGCGGGAGCCGACAGGGAGTGAGCATCGCAGCGAGCGCCAGCGAGCGAGGAGCGGAGCGACCGCGGAGGCGACCGATGGTGTGGAGCGAGGAGCGGACCGAGACGGGAATCGCGCCGGGAGGGATGGCGTGATGACGTCTGCGCCCACCACACCGCTGATCCCCACGCCGAGCGCGACCGTCGGCCCGTACCTGGCCATCGGCCTGACGTGGGATGACGGCCCCCACGTCGTCAGCCCGGACACCCCCGGCGCGATCTGGCTGCGCGGCACGGTCTTCGACGGCAACGGCGAGCCGGTCCCCGACGCGCTGGTCGAGACCTGGCAGGCCGACCCCGACGGCCGCTTCGACCACCCCGACGACCCGCGCGGGCCCTCGGCCCACCCGGGCTTCCGGGGCTTCGGCCGGTCGCAGACGGTGGACGGCGGCCGGTACGCCGTCTGCACGCTCAAGCCCGGCCGGGTGCCCGACGGCGAGGGCGGGCTGCAGGCGCCGCACGTCGACGTCTCGGTCTTCGCCCGCGGCATCCTCGACCGCGTGGTCACGCGGATCTACTTCGCCGACGAGGCCGACGCCAACGCGGAGGACCCGGTCCTGCGGTCGCTGCCGGAGGATGCCCGGCAGACGCTGATCGCCACCCCCACCGAGGACGGCTACCGCCTGGACATCCACCTGCAGGGCGACCGCGAGACGGTCTTCTTCGAGGTATGAGCCGCCCCGGTAGGAAGACCGCGTGACGAGTCTGTTCGCCGGCACGTTCGCCCGCGGCGGGGCGGCGGCCGCCGTCTCCGACGACGCCTGGTTCCGCGCGCTGCTCGACGTCGAGGCCGCGCTGGCCCGCGCCGCCGCGCGGACCGGCCTGGTGCCGGGGGCCGCCGCCGACGCGGTGACCGCCGCCTGCGCCGACCCCACCGGGCTGGATCTGGCCACCGTGGTGGCGAAGGCCGCCGACGCCGGCAACCCGGTGCCGCCGCTGGTGCGGGTGCTGCAGGACGCGGTGGGGGAGCGCGACGCCGTCGCCGTGCACGTCGGCGGAACCAGCCAGGACGTCCTTGACACCGCGCTGGTGCTGCTGGCCCGCCGTGCGGTCGCGGCTATCGACGCCGACCTGGCCGCCGCCGCCCAGGCCGCCGCGCGCCTGGCCCGCACCCACCGCGACGACGTGATGATGGGCCGCACGCTGATGCAGCAGGCGCTGCCCACCACCTTCGGGCTCAAGGCGGCCGCCTGGCTGGCCGGGCTCGACGGCGCCCGGCTGCGGCTGGCCGAGGTGGTCGCGTCGCTGCCGGTGCAGTACGGCGGGGCGGTGGGCACGCTGGCGGCCAGTTCCGGCTCCGGCGTCGCGGTGCGCGCGGCGCTCGCCGAGGAACTGGGGCTGGCCACGACCGCCGTCCCCTGGCACACGGTCCGGTTGCCGATCGCCGACCTGGCCGGTGCCCTGGGCGCGGCGGCCGGCGCCGTGGCCACCGTCGCCGTCGACGTCGTGCTGCTCGCCCAGTCGGAGGTGGCCGAGGCCGCCGAGGGCGGCGCCGGCCGGGGCGGCTCCTCGGCGATGCCGCACAAGCGCAACCCGGTCGCCGCCATCTCCGCCCGCGCCTGCGCGCGGCGCGCCCCCGGCCTGGTCGCCACGCTGATGGCGGCCATGGAGCAGGAGCACGAGCGGGCGGCCGGCGCCTGGCACAGCGAGTGGCCGGCCCTCACCGACCTGCTCAGCACCGTCGGCTCGGCCGCCGCCTGGCTGGTCGAGAGCCTGGGCGGGCTGCGGCCCGACGTCGCGCGCATGGCGGCCACCGTCGCGGCGGCGGGGGAGGGTTCCCTGGCCGCGGCGGTGGCCGAGGCGCTCGCGCCGTCCCTCGGCCGGGGCGCCGCCCACGACGCGGCGGCCGAGCTGGCGCAGGAGGCCCGGGAGACCGGCCGCCCGATGGCCGAGCTGCTGGCCGCGCGGACCCCCGTCGACGTCGACGCCGTCCTGGCCGCGGCCGCGCCCGACGTGGGCGAGGCCGGCGCCCAGATCGACGCCGCCCTCGCCGAGCACGCCCGGCTCACCGACGGCGGCTCGTGACCGCCCCGCTCGCCCACCTCGACGCCGCGGGAGGAACCCGGTGACCGACCTGCCCAGCACCGACGACCAGCGCCGCGAGGCCGGCATGCGCACCCGGCGGGAGGTGCTCGGCCACGCCCACGTCGACCGCGCGGTCGCCGGCACCACGCCGTTCACGGCCGACTTCCAGGACTTCATCACCCGGGTGGCCTGGGGCGACATCTGGCAGCGTCCGGGGCTGGCCCGCCGCGACCGCAGCCTGCTCACGCTGGCGATCACCATCGCGCTGCGGCACTGGGACGAGTTCGCCCTGCACGTGCGTGCGGCGGTGAACAACGGCCTCACCGACGCCGAGATCGCCGAGGTCATCCAGCACGCCGCGGTCTACGCGGGGGTGCCCGCCGCCAACCACGCCTTCGCGGTGGCCCGCCCCATCCTCGAGGAACTGCGCCGGACGTGACCGTGCGGTGCGGC
>DATAAV010000286.1:0-19042 GCA_036259935.1 Geodermatophilus sp.
AGTCGCTCGAGGACGACGTCTCCGACCTGACCGACGCGGAGCTGCGGGCCAAGACCGACGAGTTCAAGGAGCGCTACGCCGACGGGGAGACCCTCGACGAGCTCCTGCCCGAGGCCTTCGCCGTCGTCCGCGAGGCTGCCACCCGCACGCTGGGCCAGCGGCACTTCCGGGTGCAGATCATGGGCGGCGCCGCACTGCACCTGGGCAACATCGCCGAGATGAAGACCGGTGAGGGCAAGACCCTCACCGGGGTGCTACCGGCCTACCTCAACGCGCTGACCGGCGACGGTGTGCACGTGATCACGGTCAACGACTACCTCGCCAAGCGCGACGCCGAGTGGATGGGGCGAGTGCACCGCTTCCTCGGCCTGTCGGTGGGCGTGATCCTCTCCGGGGAGAAGCCGGCGCACCGGCGCGAGCAGTACGCCTGCGACATCACCTACGGCACGAACAACGAGTTCGGCTTCGACTACCTGCGCGACAACATGGCCTGGAGCAAGGCCGATCTGGTCCAGCGCGGTCATCACTACGCGATCGTCGACGAGGTCGACTCGATCCTCATCGACGAGGCCCGCACCCCGCTGATCATCAGCGGCCCGGCCGAGCAGAGCGCCAAGTGGTACGGCGAGTTCGCCCGGATCGCACCGCTGCTCAAGCGCGACGTCCACTACGAGGTGGAGGAGGCCAAGCGCACGGTCGCCATCACGGAGGAGGGCGTGGAGTTCGTCGAGGACCAGCTCGGCATCGAGAACCTCTACGAGGCGGTCAACACCCCGCTGATCGGCTACCTGAACAACGCGCTCAAGGCCAAGGAGCTCTACCACCGCGACCAGCAGTACATCGTCAGCAACGGCGAGGTGCTCATCGTCGACGAGTTCACCGGCCGAGTCCTGTCCGGACGGCGGTACAACGAGGGTATGCACCAGGCCATCGAGGCCAAGGAGAAGGTGCAGATCAAGGACGAGAACCAGACCCTCACCACGATCACCCTGCAGAACTACTTCCGGCTCTACGAGAAGCTCGCCGGGATGACCGGCACCGCCCAGACCGAGGCGGCCGAGCTCTCCCAGACCTACAAGTTGGGCGTCGTCCCGATCCCGACGAACCGGCCGATGGTCCGCGAGGACTGCGCCGACGTCATCTACAAGACGGAGAAGGCGAAGTTCGAGGCGGTCATCGACGACATCGCCGAGCGGCACGAGAAGGGCCAGCCGGTGCTGGTCGGCACCGCCAGCGTGGAGAAGTCCGAGATCCTCTCCAAGATGCTGCTGCGGCGCGGCATCCCGCACGAGGTCCTCAACGCGAAGAACCACGCACGCGAGGCGCACATCGTCGCCCAGGCCGGGCGGCTGGGCGCGGTCACGGTGGCCACCAACATGGCCGGCCGCGGCACCGACATCCAGCTCGGCGGCAACCCCGACTTCATCGCCGACGAGATGCTGCGCGAGCGCGGACTGTCGCCCAGCGAGACCCCCGACGAGTACGAGGCCGCCTGGGACGACGCGCTGGCCAAGGCCAGGGAACAGGTCAAGGCCGAGCACGAGCAGGTGGTCGAGGTCGGCGGCCTCTACGTGCTCGGCACCGAGCGGCACGAGAGCCGCCGGATCGACAACCAGCTGCGCGGCCGCTCCGGGCGGCAGGGCGATCCCGGCGAATCGCGGTTCTACCTGTCGCTCGGCGACGACCTGATGCGCCGGTTCAACGGGCCGATGCTCGAGTCGATGATGACCACCTTGCGGGTGCCCGACGACCAGCCGATCGAGTCCAAGATGGTCACCCGGGCCATCCGCTCGGCGCAGACCCAGGTGGAGCAGCAGAACTTCGAGGTCCGCAAGGACGTCCTGAAGTACGACGAGGTGCTCAACCGGCAGCGCACCGTCATCTACGACGAGCGCCGCAAGATCCTCGACGGCGAGGACCTGCAGGACCAGGTCCAGGCGATGATCGACGACGTGGTCGGCGCCTACGTCGACGGCGCGACCGAGACCGGCTACGCCGAGGACTGGGACCTCGAGCAGCTGTGGACCGGCCTCAAGGCGCTCTACCCGGTCGGCCTCGACCGCCAGGAGCTCATCGACCGGGTGGCCGACGGCGACCAGTCCGCGCTCACCGCCGAGGTGCTGAAGTCCGAGCTGATCGCCGACGTGCACCGCGCCTACGAGGAGCGGGAGGCGGCGCTCGGTTCGGAGGTCATGCGGGAACTGGAGCGGCGGGTGCTGCTGTCGGTGCTCGACCGCAAGTGGCGCGAGCACCTCTACGAGATGGACTACCTGCGGGCCGGCATCCACCTGCGCGCCATGGCCAACCGCGATCCGGTCGTGGAGTACCAGCGCGAGGGCTACGACATGTTCAACGCGATGCTCGACGGCATCAAGGAGGAGTCGGTCGGCTTCCTGTTCAACCTGGAGGTCAAGACCAAGGAGCAGCAGGAGGCCGAGGCGAAGGCCAAGCAGGCCGAGGCCGAGGCCCGCGCGCTGGCCGCCGCGCAGGAGGGCACCGCCCGGGTGCTCGCCCGCCAGGCCGCCGCGGCGGCCGGGGACGGCGGCGGGACCGCCACCGCCCCGGCTCCGGCCAAGGCGGCTCCGTCCAAGGCGGCTCCGGCCAAGGCGGCGCCGGCCGCCCGCCGCTCCGGTCCGGCCGGCGGCAAGAAGGCCCCGGCCGCCCCGGCCGCAGCGGCCCCCGCGCCGGTCGCCGACGAGCCCGCGCCGTCGGGTACCGGCCCGGAGCTGGCGGTGAAGGGGCTGGACGAGCCGCGGAGCGACGCCCGGCTGAGCTACTCCGCGCCCAGCCTCGACGCCTCGCCGAAGGAGAGCGGCGCGGCCAAGGCGGCGAAGACCGCCACGGTGACCGGCACCAAGGAGCCGGCGCGCAACGCGCCGTGCCCGTGTGGCTCGGGCAAGAAGTACAAGTTCTGCCACGGAGCGGCCCGCTAGCTGGGCGAAGTCAGCGACACAGGCTCCGACCTGGGCGGATATCGCTTGCCGGTGATGGTCGTCGACGGGCCTTCTCGGCTGTCTTGCGGACTTCTTGCGGATCGAGTCCGCAGGGGTCGGTGGGCGGATTGCCGTCCCTGCGGCGCTGATCGCCGAGGAGATCGCGACACCGGGGAGGCGCTTCTCGACCAGCGGTGGTCACCGAGGCTCGTGACCACCCGGACCGGGCGCGGTGCCATGGCCGGCGTCGTCAGCGGTGCCGACGGCCGGCTGGCGGTGATCGCCGGCCCGTGCTCGATCCACGATCCGGCCGCCACGCTGGAGTACGCCGACTTCGTGCGGCAGATGCGGTCCAGGCACCGCGAGGACCTCGAGATCGTGATGCGCACGTACACGGAGAAGCCGAGGACCGAGGTCGACCGGAAGGGCTTCGCCTACGACCCCTACCTCGACGGTTCGAACCGGATCAGCGTCGGCCTGATCGCGACCCGGATGCTCATGTGCCGCATCACCGCGATGGGGGTACCGGTGGCCGCCGAGCCGCTGAACGCCCTGACGCCGCAGTACGTCGACGGCCCGGTCACCTACAACGGCGTCGGCGCGCGCAACGTCACCGACCAGACATAGTCCTCCTCTTGCTTCACCTCTTGCTTCAACCTGGAGTTCCATGGCTAGGAAAAAGTGTCGTCACGAGGCGTCTTGGCTCGTTTAGGTTCGCCTCTCTGCCCTTGGTTCGGTGAAGCTTCATGGGCCGCACCTGGCGGGCGGCCCGGCGGGCGTAGTCGACGAGCGCGGCATCGTGGGCACGTCCAATTCGGGCCTTCACGACCTCCAACCTGCCGGTGAAGAAGATTGAAGGCCGGGGGCGTTGAGCAAATGGGCCGCCGCCCGAATCCAGGTTTCCTGACCCCACTCATGCCGACGCGGGCGTGGGCATCGCTGATGAGTCCTGCGATGTCGTCAAGGGCGTCCGCGTCGCCCGCCGCCTGGAGGGCGCCCTTCAGATCAGTGTGCAGAAAGCAACAACCGGCCGGGCAACATCACCGGTATCCGAGTCGGACATTCCGGCGGGTCCCACATGGCTCACCCGCTCCGGAACTCATTAGTTCCAAGACGCATCGGTCACCCCCGGGCCCGGTGGCGTCGTTGACTGCTACTTTGAATCGGTGGTGGGCAGGCTGGCTCGACGGTGGTGAACGGCGTCCGCCGTCAGGGCGCCTTTCCCCGGTATCGGTCGTCGCAGCCCATCGGCCGGTGGGTCGTCATCATCGCTCTGCTGCTGGCGGTGTTTGCGGCTCTCCGTTACAGCGACCAACCCAGCCTCGCCTTCTCCCTGTACGCGTTGATCCCGATCCTGCTCAGCGTGTTCTGGTTCGAGTTGTCCGGCGGGCTGCTGACGGCGGGCGCGGCGATGCTGTCGTTCCTCGTCGACGAGCTGCTCAGCCCGACGCCCGAACTGGCCGGCGCCAATCTGGGGTTGGCCACCTTCAACCGCTCAGTGGTGTTCTTCGGGGTGGCGGTTCTGGTGACCATGCTGCTGCGGCGGGAACGCGCGCTCGCCGTGCAGGTGCGGGCGCAGCAGGAGGAGCTCGCCGAGCTGGAGTCACTTCGCGCGGCACTCACTCCCTCTCACGTTCCCGCGCGTCCTGATCTGCAGTTGGCAACGGCGTTCACCCCCGCCGACGGGCTGGTGGCCGGAGACTTCTATCTGGTAGTCGAGGGGGCCGCGGACAGCACGACCATCGTGGTGGGGGATGTTGTCGGGCACGGTCTGGAAGCCGCCAGATGCGCCGCATTCGTGCGGGCGGCACTGGCCACGTTCGCCCGGTTCACCAGTGACCCCGTACAGCTGCTGGAGCTGGCCAACGCCGCCCTGGTGGAGCGCGGTGACGGGCAGACTCACTTCGTGACGGCCGTGTGCCTGAACATCGGCGCGCCACCGCACCGAGCAGTCCGTTGGGCCGCCGCGGGCCACGATGCGCCGTGGTACCTCGACACAGGCGCGTCGCTGCCGGGCGGCCGCGTGGGCGCGCCACTCGGCGTCGAGGCAGACACCCTCAAAGTCGAGTTGGGCGGCGCGTCGCTGGCCCCCGGCGCGGGCATCCTCGTGTTCACCGACGGTCTCACCGAGGGACGCCCGGCGCGGCGTCCGCAGGCCGGACCGCTGGAACTGTTCGGGGAGGAGCGGGCCCGCCGGATCGTTCAGGAGCAGCGCGGCTCCCCGCCAGACCGGGTTCTCACAGCATTGGTATCCGCGGTGTCCTCGTTCGCCGGGGGCTCGCTCGCCGACGACCTCTGTCTCGTCGCCGTCCGCGCACATCTCCCCGCGGCCGAGGCCGGCTAGAGCCACGACCGAGGTGCGACGGAGAAACCCCGTCCACAGCAGGCGACCACCAACCACAGCCAGGGACCCGGACCGCTTTCGACCAGCGCCTTCGTCGTCCGGCTCATCGGTCTCCGTGGGTACGCCCAGCCGTAGCCAGCGACCAGAGGGGTCCGGCCGACGACCGGGCCGGCCTACGGGCGGCTGCTGCGACGCAACATCCATCCCCGGATCGGTGACCGCCCGTTGGCAGCCATCCGGCCTGGCGAGATCCAGGGTCTGGGTCCTGTCTGTCCACCGATGCCGAGGGCCGTCCGGCGCTGACCCGCGGACGTGCGGGTGACCCTCAGCGTCGTCTCTGCGGTATTCCGGTCGGCGGTCCGCGACGGCCGCCTGGTCGCAATCCGTGCGCGGGCGTCCGACTGCCCGAGGTATGCAGGCCCCGCGTCCAGCCGCTGCCCCTGGAGGCGGTGGCCGCTCTGCGGACGCCATGCCGCCCCGCTGGCGCGAGGCGGTCGTGCCGGGCGCCGGCACCGGCACCGGCGTACGGCAAGGCGAGATGCTGGGCCGCACTGTCGACCGCATCGACTTCCTGCGCAGGCAGGTGGTGGTCGGCCAGCAGTTGATCAACCTGCCCGGCCGAGCGCCGCAACTGGCCCGGTGAAGACACGGGCGTCCGTGCGGATGATTCCCCTGCCGCAAACGGTGGTCGACACCCTCACTGCGCACCTGACCGCACCGAGCCGCCCGCTGAGCGTGCCCCGCTGACCGCCCCGCCGGGTTTCCCGGCGGGGCGCGGTCGTCTCAGCCGATCTGCAGGGCGGTGCACCGCCACCGGCCGTCGATGCCCTCCAGCCGGGCCGCGACCGCATGCGCCCGGCCGGCCCGCCGGGCGACCGCGCTGACCTCGGCGACGCCGTCGACCGGTTCGCAGACGTGCACGGGGCCGAGGACCAGCGGGGCGGTGCCGGTGACGCACCACGGGGGCCGGCGTCCGCCGGAGAGTGCGCCGTAGACACCGACCGACGTCAGTGGCTGCACCTGGCTCAGCGGACGGCGCCCGGCCAGGGCCTCGAGGGCGACGGTGAACAGCCGCCGCCCCGCCGCCCGGACGTCGGGCAGGTCCTCCCGCGCGGACCAACAGGGCCCGAAGTCGGCTGCCGGCGCGCCGGGCACCCTGGGCCGGGGCCCGGGCCGATGCGGAGGACGGGGCGGCGCGAGCCCGGGGACGACCAGCCGGACCGGCCCGTCCAGCGCCGGCGGCTGCGGCGTGGGGACGACGACGAGCCGCAGCGCCCGTCCCCCGCCGGGTGGAGAGGCGGCCTGCTCAGGGGCGCCCGGAGCCGGCGGAGGCGAGGGCAGGGTGGCGGTCATCGGCGGCTCCTGGGGGTGATGGAGTGGTCGGGCGGGACGCTGGGTCGTGGCCGGCGGCGGTTCACGGGGCTGCGGGCGGGCGCAGGACCTGGCCGGGCAGCAGGAGGTCGGGATCGGCTCCGATGACCGCGGCGTTCGCCGTCCACCAGGCCTCGACCGCCGCGGCGACCTCCGCGACCGTGGGGGACCGGCCGAAGCGGTCGTGCAGCCAGCGTTGGGCGATGTCCCACAGGCACTCACCGGCCAGCACGACGTGCTCGCCGGCCGCCGGGGGCGGCCAGTCCGGGACCGCGTCGTCGCGTGTCGGCGCCGGAGCGGTGACCCCCGGCGACAGCGGCCAGTCCGGCGCGCCGGGCAGGGACCGGTCGATGACCGTGGCGGCGGCCAGCGGTGCGGCGTGCGCCGGCGCCCACCCGCAGCCGGCCAGCACCGGGGAGCCGGTGGCCAGGCCGACGCCCAGGGCGAGGGCCGCGGCACGCCGGGCCCCGGCCGGGAGCAGCACGCGCGCCGTTCCCCGGGCCGCCGCGCCGACGGCGCCGGGCAGCACGGAGAGGGCGGTGAGCGCCAGACCGAGCGCACCCCAGGCCCACGCCGCCCAGGCGAGCAGGGCGACCCCGGACAGCACGAGCGCCTCCGGTCCCGCGCGGTCGACGGCGTCCTGGAGGTTCCCGCGGAAGTCGGCGAGCCACGACAGATCGGGAGTGAGGACCGCCAGCACGGCAGCGGCGAGGCCCATGCCGACGGCCGTGCCGGCCAGACGTCGGACGGACATCACCACACTCCTCGGGTCGTCGGGCGGGCCGTGACTAAATCAAGCAAATGCACTCAAACGCAAGAGTCCCTGTGGATCTAAGCTCCTGGCGAGGAGGTGGCCGGATGCGCTGGCAGCAGCTGTTCGCCGACCTGCAGGCGGAGTTCGACGAGGCCGAGGCGGCGGAGGAGCGTGCGGAGGAGGCCTCTCGCGTGCGTGCCGAGATGGGTGCGGTGCGGCTCGCCGAGCGGCTGGGCGGCGCCCGCGGCCGACGGGTGTCCCTGCGCTGCCGGGGTGCCGGGGAGGTCGCCGGCGTGCTCGTCGACGTCGGGACGGACTGGCTGCTGCTGGTGGACGACGGCGGCCGCGACGTCCTGGTGGCATCGTCCGCCGTCCGCACGGCTGCGGGCCTGGGCCGTGGCACGGCCGCTCCGGCCGAGGACGGGCGGGTCCGTGCGCAGCTGGATTTGCGCCGGGCGCTGCGTGGGCTGGCCCGCGACCGGAGCGTCGTCGCCGTCGTCCTGGACGACGGCGCGTTGCTCACCGGAACGGTGGACCGGGTCGGCGCGGACTTCCTGGAGCTCGCCGAGCACGCCCCCGAGGAGCCCCGCCGGGGTGCGGCGGTGCGCGGCGTGCGCGCCGTGGTGCTGTCGGCCGTGGCCGTGGTGCGGACGCTGGTCCCGGGGATCGACTGATCCCGCCGCGGTTCAGCGGCGGCGGTCTCCGGCGTCCGTACCGCTCGGGGCGCCCTCGGCGACCTGCTCGGCGGAGCCCGGGTCCTCCGGCACCGTGCCGGCCTGCGCCTCGGCGTACTTCTGCTGGATGAACCGCTCCAGCTCGTCGACCTCCACCCGCCACTGGCCGCGCCCGCCGATCTGGATGGCCAGCAGCTCCTTGCGGCGGACCAGCGCGTAGGCCTGCGACCACGACACGTTGAGGATCTCGGCCACGTCGTCGAGGGTCAGGAAGCGCGGTGTGGGCATCGGGTGGTCTCCGTCCGGTCCGGGCCAGTTTGGCAGCCCCGCGGAGGGCACGTGCGCACCCTCCACACCCGAAGGTGTGGAAGGCCCGTGCAGCGAACTGCGCCCATCCCGCATCATCTGCGTCCGATCGTCGGCGAACGACGACATGGGTGGGGGGGCGCGGATCCCCGCCGCGACCGGGCCGCGGACGAGCGAGGAGTGGGGCCGATGAACGAGGTGCGCCCGGCTGCGTCGGCGCCGGTTCCCGCCGGATCCGTGCCGCGGCGGGTACGCCCTCCCCGCTGGCTGGACCTCCGGCTGGTCCTCGGCGTGCTGCTGGTGCTCGGTTCGGTGCTGCTCGGTGCCCGCGTGGTCAGCGCCGCGGACGCCACCGTGCCGGTGTGGTCGGTGGCCGGCGACCTGGCCGCGGGCACCGTCCTGACGGCCGAGGACCTCGTCGCCGTCGACGTCCGACTCGACGACGCCGCGGACGCCTACCTCTCCACGAGCACACGCCCGGAGGGGCGCACGCTGGCCCGGGCCGTCCGGTCGGGCGAGCTGCTGCCGCGCTCGGCCCTCGACGATCCGGCCGAGCTGGTCCAGCTGGCGCTACCGGTGCAGGCCGGCTACGTGCCGCCGGGTCTGGACCGCGGCCAGGTGGTCGACGTCTACGCGGTCGCCGATCCGGCGGCGGGCGCGGCGTCGGTGGGGGACGGGGTGGACCTGGTCGTCGCGGCGGCTCCGGTGCAGGCCATCTCCGGGCGCGCCGAGGGCGTGCTGTCGACGGCGACCACGACCGTCCAGGTGGTCGTCTCCGTGGCGACCGACCGGGCACCCGACGTGCTCGGCGCGATCGCCGGGCGGCCCCTGGTCCTGGCGGTGCACGGCTCGGTGGACGCCCCCGAGCCGGCGTCCGCCGGCGGAGCCCGTCCCACGGGGCAGCCCGCCACCTCGACCGGCGGTGCCTCCTCGCCGTCCTCCAGCGCCTCATCCACTGGATCGGCCCCCGAGGCGACGTCCTCCGCGGACTCCTCGGCCACACCTGCCGGGCCCACGTCCTGATGGCGCTGCAGGTCTTCACCGCTGTCACGGGGGCCGCCTGGGAGTCCGCGCTCGTCGGCACGCTGGACCGGTCCGACCACGGGGTCACCGTGGTGCGCCGGTGCGTCGACGTCTCGGAGCTGCTCGCCGCTGCGGCGACCGGAACGGGGCAGGCCGCGCTGCTGTCGGCGGACCTGCGCCGGCTCGACGCCGATGCGGTCGCCCGGTTGGCCGCGGCCGGTGTCGCCGTCGTCGGGCTGGTGGAGCCGGGCGATGACCGGGCGGCCGAGCGGCTGCGCGGACTCGGTGTGCTGCGGGTGCTGCCGGCCGACGCCGAGGCCGAGGTCATCGCGCAGGCGCTGCGGGACGCGGTGGCCGGCGGCCCGGACGCTGGCCGGGACATCGGCGACCCGCGGGCGGCGCTGCCCGCCCTCGGCCTGCCGACGCAGCCCACCGACCGTGCCCCGGGCCGGGGCCGGCTCGTTGCCGTGTGGGGCCCCACCGGCGCGCCGGGACGGACCACGGTCGCGGTGGGCCTCGCCGACGAGGCGGCCCGGTCGGGCGTCCCCACGCTGCTGATCGACGCCGACGTCTACGGCGGGGTGGTCGCCCAGGTCCTCGGCCTGCTCGACGAGTCGCCGGGCCTGGCCGGGGCGGCCCGCCAGGCGGCCGCCGGCGGTCTCGACGAGGCCGCCCTCGGGCGCCTGACCTGGGCGGTGCGCCCGCAGCTGGCGGTGCTCACCGGGCTGGCCCGGGCCGACCGCTGGCCGGAGCTGCGGCCGCGGGCCGTGGCCACGGTGCTGGAGGAGGCCCGCCGCGCCGCCGACCTGGTCGTGGTCGACTGCTCGTTCAGCGTGGAGGAGGACGAGGAGCTGTCCTTCGACACCGCGGCGCCCCGGCGCAACGGCGCCACCCTGACCGTTCTGGAGGCCGCCGACACGGTGCTCTGCGTCAGCGGCGCCGACCCCGTGGCGTTGCAACGGAGCATCCGGGCCCTGGGGGACCTGCGGGAGGCGCTGCCGGACGTGGAGCCGGTCGTGGTGGTCAACCAGGTGCGCCGGGGACCGGTTCCCGGTGATCCGAAGCGGGAGATCGCCGCGGCGTTCGAGCGGTTCACCGGCCGGGAGGTGCGCTTCTTCCTCCCCGCCGACCGCCGGGCCGCCGACGCCGCCCTGGCCACCGGGCGCACCCTCGCGGAGGTCGCGGCAGGCTCGCCGTTGCGCACGGCGCTGCGCGGCCTCGCCGCGGCGGTGGCCGGAGTGCCCGAGCCCGGAACCGGAAGGCGACTGCGGAGTCGCCGCCGGGCCGGCTGAGTGACCCTTCTCCCACCCCGCTCGTTCCCGGTGTCGGCGGCCGGTGTCGCGACGTAGCGTGAGGAACCGATCGTGAGGAGACCGATGGTGGAGCGGCTGACCACCCTGGACGCGTCCTTCCTCCATCTCGAGGAGCCCGACTCCCCGATGGTGGTCGGAGGCGTGCTCGTCCTGGAGCCGCCCCGTTGCGGGCTCGACGCACTGGCCGCGCTGGTCGAGGCGCGGTTGCCGCTGGTCCCGCGCTACCGGCAGCGGGTCGTGCCGGTCCCCGGCCACCTGGCCAACCCCGTCTGGGCCGACGACCCCGACTTCGACATCGCCTACCACGTGCGCCGCTCCGCGGTCCCGCGGCCCGGCTCCGAGGTCCAGCTGCTCGACCTGGTCTCCCGGGTCACCTCCCGGCCGCTGGACCGCGCCCGTCCGCTGTGGGAGATCTACCTGGTCGAGGGGCTCGCCGAGGGTCGGGTCGCCGTGATCACCAAGACCCATCCCGCGCTCGTCGACGGCCTGGGCGCCGTGGACATCGGGCACGTGCTGCTCGATCCGGCCCCTGATGCACCGGCACCCGAGCCGGTGGAGTGGCGGCCCCGTCGCCCGCCGGGAGCGCTGGAACTGGTCGGGACCGCGCTCGGCGAGTACGTGCAGCGGCCGACCGCGGTGGTGGACACCGCCCGCCACGCCGTCACCGACCTCCGGTCGACCGCCTCCCGGGTCGCCGGCGCGGCCGGCGGCGTGCTCCGGGCCGCCCGGTCGGCGCTCCTGCCCGCGCCGCAGAGCCCGCTGAACGCAGCCAACGGCCGGCAGCGGCGGGTGGCCGTGGCCCGCGCCGATCTCGACGATCTCAAGAAGGTCCGCAAGGCGCACGGAGGGACGGTCAACGACGTCCTCCTGACCGTGGTGACCGGCGCGCTGCGCGACTGGCTGCTCTCTCGCGGCCAGCCGGTGGTCACCTCGACCACCGTGCGCGCTCTCGTCCCCGTCTCCGTGCGGGACGAGGAGGAGGAGGCACCCGGCAGCAGGGTGGCCAGCTACCTGGTCGACCTTCCCGTCGGCGAGCCCAACCCGCGGGTCCGGCTGGCCCGGCTCAGCTACGCGATGCGGGGCGTGCGCACCCAGGGCCGCTCGGTCGGAGCCGAGGCGCTCGTCGCGCTGACCGGTTTCGCCCCGCCCACGCTGCACGCGCTCGGCGCACGGGCGGCCCGGGGCCTGTCCCGGCGGATGTCGAACCTCATCATCACCAACGTGCCCGGCCCCCAGGTGCCGCTCTACGCGGCGGGCAGCCGGGTGCTCGAGGTCTTCCCCGTCGTGCCGCTGGCTCCCGGACAGGGGCTGTCGGTCGGGATCACCAGCTACGACGGCCGCGTGTTCTTCGGCCTCAACGCCGACCGGGACAGCGTCGGCGACGTCGACGTGCTCGCCGAGCTCATCGAGCAGGAGATCGCCGTGCTGGTGGAGACCCCCGGCTGACGGCCTGCGGGCCCCGCGGATGCCGGCGCTACCGTCGGTGCTCCACCGACGAACGGAGCGAACCGGGTGCGCGTGTACCTGCCGGCGACCACCAGCTACCTGCGGATCCTCGTCGACGAGGGGCGCCTGGCCGGACCGCACACCGCGTTCGCTGTCACTCCGCGGCTTCGCGAGTTCTACGCGGTCAGCGACGCCGAGGCCGACACCGAGGAGCTCGAGTACGCCGCCCTGCTCGCGGCCGCGCGGGCCAGCCTGCGGTTGATCGACATCGATCCGGGAGCGGCCCGGCGCCGGGTGGTGGTGGCCGCCGAGGTCCCCGACTCCGCCGTCACCGAGATCGACGAGCCGGACACCGACCGCGGCGCGGTCCGCATCGCGGCCGACATCGCGGTGCCGGACGTGGCCAGCGCGCACATCGACGACGCGGAGGCCGAGGAGGACGTCCGGGCCGCGGTGAACGTCGTCCTGGAGGCCGACTTGGGCAGTGAGGACGCGCAGTTCGTCGTCGACCAGGCCGAGGGGCATGAACTGGCCTGGTACGCCACCCAGGAGATCGGGCCGGCACTCGACCTGCTCTGATCGCGGGGGCGAGCGGTTCCCGGCGCAGTTCACCGCGTCGGCCCCGTCGGACCGGCCCGCGACCGCGGCGGCCAGGCCAGGCCGGCCGGTGACCGCGGATCCCCCCTGCGGCTCGGGGCCGGCGCGCACGCCTCGCGGCGGCCGGCGACCTGCACGCGCCGGCACCCACCCGCGTCCACCAGCCATCCGGACCCCGGGCGGAACGGCGCCGGCGTCCGGGGAAGGCGCACCGCGAGCAGCTCCGCGTCGCCGGGGGCGGGGGTGAGCAGCAGCCCGCTGCGCCGGCGGCGCAGGGCGGTCACCGGGCCGCGGTAGACGCCCGACAGCTCCCCGGCGGTGCCGGCCGCGATCATGACGAGCCCGGGCAGGTCGGTGGTGGCCATGGCCGCCACCACCGGTGCTTCCGCCCAGGAGCCGTGGTCGTCGATGACCACCACACCCGGCGTGCTGCCGCGCGCGGCCAGCCAGGACCGCCAGCCCTCGAGGTCGTCGCCGCCGAGTGCGGTGAGCGAGCCGCGGGCTTCGTGCAGCGGCCCGTGGTCGGGCCGGCCGATCTGCAGCACGGCGGCACCGGCGGCGGTGAGGTGCCGGGCGAACGCCTGGACCGCGGTGGACCGGCCGCTGCCCGGAGGGCCGGCCACGAGGAGCCCGCCGGTGCGCGCCAGATCGACCTCCAGCACCGTCCCGTCGTCGCCACCGGGCCCCACCGGGAGCAGCAGCGGGGTCGCCCCGGCTTCCGGCAGGGCGAGCACCGGATCGCGGGGCAGCTCCGGGATGCACAGCGCCCCGGACGGGACGCTCCCGCCGGACCGGGCGGTGGACTCCGTGGGCCGGGGGAGGGCCAGCTGGCACTCCAGAGCGTCCTCGCCGAGCAGGGCCCGTCCGGGTGGCCGGTGGTCGGGCACCGCGCGCGCCGGGATCCCGGCCACCGCGTAGTCCGCCCGGTCGGGCAGCGGCAGGACGAGCCGGTGGCCGACGGCTCCGGCGAGCCGGCCGCCGGGAACGGCGCGGTCGGCGGTCAGCACGCAGGTCAGTCCGGCGGCTGCGCCGTCCCGGAGCAGGCGTAGCAGGCCGGTCGATCCGCGTCCGGGGTCGGCGTCATCGAGCTGGGTGTTCAACGATTCGACCCCGTCGACGAGGAGCAGGAGGTGGGGTGCGTCCGCCGCGCCGCCGGAGGTGCGCCGGGCGGCCACCTCGTCGCCGAGCCGCTCCAGCAGCCGTACCGTCCGCAGGGCGTCGTTCCCGCCGACCGCCGTCCCGGTGTGGGGGAGGGCGGAGGCTTCGGCGGCGAGGGCTCCGCCGCCGTGGTCGAGCACGTGGACGTGCAGCCGGTCCGGGGGCTGGGCACGCACCGCCTCGGCGAGCACCGTGCGCAGCAGGGTGGTCCGGCCGCTGCGCGCTCCGCCGACGGCGAGCCAGCTCCCGCCGCGGGCGAGGTCGAGCTCCAGCGGCTCCTGCGACTGCAGGTCCGGCCGGTCGACCAGCCCGATGCGCATCGGTGCCGGCGCGTCCCTGGGAACCGTCGCGGGGATGCCTGCGTCGCGCGCGGAACCGCCGAGCCGGTCGAGGTCGGCCGCCGCCAGCCGGTCGGGCAGCGCGGGACGCCAGGGACGGTGCGGCACGGGGACGGCCGCCTGCTCCGCGGCCCGCCGGAGCGCGGACGTCAGCCGGGCGAGGTCGCTGTCCCCGCCGGACGGGCGCTCGGCCGGGCCCGAGAAGCCCGTCCGGGGCCACGACCACCGGTGCACCTGCGGGCCCGGGTCGCCGGCCGCGGGCGCGGGAACGGCGACGCGGGCCACCTGGACCGGAATCGGGTTCCCGTTCCCGGCCCGCAGAAAGGCGCGACCGGGCAGGTCGACGGGGAGGAACGCCGCCTGCGGTGTGCCCAGCACGTCCCGCGAGTCGGCCTCGTCAGTGGTCCGCAGACAGATCCGCAGGGTGCTGTTCGCCCGGATCTCCGGGGAGACCACCCCGCTGGGCCGCTGGGTCGCCAGGACCAGGTGGACGCCCAGGGAGCGTCCCCGCTGGGCGATCGCCACCAGGCCGGACACGAAGGTGGGCAACTCCTCGGCCAGGCCGGCGAACTCGTCCACGACGATGACCAGCCGGGCCAGGTCCACGCCCTCCGGCAGCGCGGCGAGGTCGGGCACGCCGTGGGCGGCCAGCAGCGCCTCGCGCCGGCTGAGCTCCGCGGTGAGCGACCTCAGGGCGCGAGCGGTGGTCTGCCGGTCCAGATCGGTCACCACCCCGACGGTGTGGGGCAGCTCGGCGGCCTCGGCGAAGGCGGCTCCGCCCTTGTAGTCGACGAGGAGGAACGAGCAGCGGTCCGGCGGATGCTGCAGGGCCAGGCCGGCAACGAGGGTCTGCAGCAGTTCGGACTTCCCCGATCCCGTGGTGCCGGCCACCAGCACGTGCGGCCCCTGACGGCAGAGGTCGATCTCGGCGAACCCCTCGGCCGTGCGGCCCAGCGTGGCGCACAGCGCCCGCCGCGTCCGCGACCACTGCCCCGTCGTCGCCCCGTCGGCGTCCACTCCGAGCCCCGAGGCCGGCAGGTCGAGCAGCCGGACCTCGCGGGGCAACGACGCAACCGAGGTCACCGGCGCCAGGGCGGCCAGGTTCCGCGCGAAGGTCTCCGAGACCCGGCGGGGGAGACAGTCGACGCCGGCCACCGGTTGCTCGGCGGCTCCGGCCCGCAGCAGCGTCGCCGCGTCCCCGGTCTCCCCGGTCAGGGCGAGCACCGCGTCGGGGGCGACCGGTAGCGCCTCGGCGGCATCCGCGACCGCCAGCGTGACCACGCCGGCCGGGCGGGCCGCCGCGAGCGCCGCCCGCAAGCGCGGCTCGGCAGGACGATCCACCACAGCCACCACACGGGTCGGTGCTGAGCCGGTGTCCCCGCCGTCCCGCGCGCTTCCTCCCACGACCCGCCGCCGCTCCGCCAGCCCGGTCAGCCAGGTCACCAGCGGGTCCTCGGCCACCGGGTCGTCCGAGCCGGGCTGCGGCGCGGAGCGGACGTGCACCGTGCCGGGCGTCAGGTGCGGCAGCCACCGCGTCCACGCCCAGTCGGCCAGGCGATCGCCGGTCACCAGGAGCGCCAGGTCGACGTCGCCCGGGGCGTGCAGCGCCGCCACCTGCGCGAGGACGCCGGCCACGACGCCCAGCGCCCGCGGCCGGGGACCGAGGACGGCCAGTCCTCCGGACGCCGCCAGGTCGACGACGACGGGCAGGTGGTCGGCCGGCTCCGGGACCCGTCGGCCGTCCGGCTCCAGGCGGGTGACACGGGTGGGCCCGGGGCCGCTGCCCACCCGGACGACGAGCGCGTCGGGATCCGTCCGGCGACGTGTCCAGAGAAGAGCCGACCGTCGCCGTGCCGCGGTCGTGAGCGTCGCCAGGTCCGGGTGCGCCGCCTCGGCGGCACGGACGTCGGCGCGCACCGCCTCCGCCAGTCGCGCCTGGGCGGTGCGCAGGTCGAGCGCGTGCGCCGCGGCGTCCCGGCGGCGGCTGCGCCGGCCGGTCCAGCGCTCCGAGGCCCAGGTGCCCAGCGCCACGAGCGGACCGAGCAGGGTCAGCAGGAGGAAGTGCGGCGCGTCGAACAGCCACGCCATGAGCACCCCGCCCAGCGCCGGAAGGCTGACCGCGGCCCAGGCGAGGCGCCGCCGCGGGGGTGAGGGAGGAGGGCCGGGGACGGGCACCTCCACCTCGGGATGCGGGGCCGCCATGCGGATCCCCGGCTGGACGGAGAACCGCCCGCCGGCGACGGGCGTGACGCAGGCGGGGGCACCGGCCGGGCCGCTCACCGTGACCGCGCTGACGCCGAGCCGCAGGACGGCGCCGTTGGGCCAGCTCCGCGGTCTGCAGTCCAGCTCGGTGCCGTCCAGCCGGCTGCCGTTGGTCGAGCCGAGATCGGCCACCGTGATGCCGCCGGACCCGATCTCGACGAGCACGTGCCGGCGCGAGACGTCCGGGTCCTCCAGGTGGACGGTGGCCCCGGCGCCGCGGCCGAGGACGTGCCGACCCCGGCCCAGCGGCAGCGTCGTGCCGGCTTCCGGCCCGCCGACCACGTGCAGCTCCAGGGCGCTCCCGTGCGGGGCGCTGCAGGGCCGTGGACCCGGGCGGCCCAGGCCGAGGACCGTGCCGTGGGCCAGTTGCGGGGAGGCGAGCGGAAGCGCGTCGGGCAGGCGGGCGGAGCCGTGCCACAGGGCCGCCGACGGGAGCCCGAGAGTGCGAGCGAGGACCGGCAGGACCGCGCCGAGGCGCTCGTCGTCACGGGCGGTGACCTCGACGTCGACCACGTCCCGCGCGGAGACGACGGTCCAGCAGCGTCGGGCCGCGGGTGCTGACGCGGCGGCGGGGCGGGTGCTCACGCGCCGATGGTGTCGGTGCCCCGGACCGCCGATCCGGCGCCGGGAGCAGTCTGTGGACGGATGCGCGCCTGTGGACGGGCGCGGCTCTCCCGGTGCGGCCGGCCCTAGCGTTCGCCGCGACCGGGAGGGACCCGGACGCGAGGAGGAACCGTGAAGGTCGACATCGGCACCCTGCAGCTGCTGGCCGGGCAGTGCCGCAGCGAGGCCGCGGACACCGCGGCGCGGCACGCCACGCTCTCGAGCAGCGTCAACACCTCGGTGCTCGACGGCTGGACCGACAGCCAGGCCGCCGTCCAGTTCAGCGAGCTCTACGAGCAGTGGCGGTTGTCCGCGCAGGGCGTCAGCGACGCGTTGACCGGGATGGGCAGCCTGCTGGAGAGCGTCGCCGCCTCGTACCAGCAGCACGAGGCCGACATGGCCGCGCGGATCAGCGCGATGAGGTGAGGCGGCGACGCGGAGCCGTCACCCCGGGGCGGCGGCGTCGGCGGGTCGAGGCGCGGCCGCCCTGCGCCGCAGCACCGGACCGAGGGCCGGCAGCCGCTCCCAGGGGAGGATCGACAGGATCGCCACGCAGTGCGGCAGGAAGATGATCCGCACGCCGGCGAAGACCATCAGGTGGAAGCCGAGCAGGAGGACGACCAGGGCCACGCGCGCCCGGTTGGACCACACCAGCAGCATCAGCGGCGCGGCGAACTCGAGGACGAGCATCGCCCACTGGGCGGCCATCAGCAGACCCGGGACGTCCAGCGTCCAGTCCGACAGGACCGTGCCGCGCCGCAGGACTGCTCGTGTCAGCGTAGATCCGGTGGCCCAGTCCAGGCCGCCGAAGCGGAGCTTGGCCCACGCGGCGAGGAAGTAGGTGAGCATGACGGCGACCAGAACCGCCGCCATGGCCCAGCCCGCGGCCTCCGAGAGCCGTCGGTCGCGCCAGCGGGCCCGGCCGATGGTCGGCAGCACGGCCAGCGCGACGAGGTAGGCGAACCGATCGTGGTCCACCTTTCCGTAGCTCATCGCGATGACCATCCACTCGAAGTAGAGGAGGAACACCGCCGAGCCGAGGAGGCGGGGTGCCCGTCCCGTGGCGGCGGCCACCGCGGTGACCACCAGCGCCCACTGCACGACGTGGACCACGGTCGGCGTCGGGGTCGGCAGGGGCAGCAGTTCGGCGACGGTCAGCGGTCGGTAGTACTCGACCGGGACGGCGGCGTGCGCCCGGACCCAGGCCGTGGTCAGGAAGACGTCGACGGGGATGAAGAGGTAGGCGATGGTCCGGAACACCGCGATCCGGGCCAGCGGAACCGGGCGGAACCACCAGCCGCTCCGCGTCCGGGCCGCGATCGCGGAGGAGGTCGCGGCAGTCCCGGAGCGCCCGGACGGGGAGGTCCCGGACACGGAGGAGGTGGGAGTGGCCGCGGCGGGGACGCCGCCGGCGGTCCGGCCGGAGGGTTCCGAGGAGGGCGCGCTCACGGGGTGGTCCCGAGGTCGTGGTCGACGAGAACGGTGTCGGTGACCGCGCCGGTACGCCGCCCGTCGACCAGTACGTAGCGGCGTTGCACGATCTGCACCTCCACCAGGGGGTCGGCGTCGGGGTGGTGTTCGGCGTAGGACTCGGCCAGCAGCGCAAGCAGGGCCGGGTCCTCCACCAGGCGGGGCAGTTGGCCCTCGAACTCGGCGCGGCGCAGGCCCACCTCGCCGCCGGAGAGCCGCACCCGCTCGCCGTCCGCCGTGCGACCCACCACGCTGGTCGAGACCACCGGACGGTCGGGATCGGCCCGGGTCGAGTACATCTTGAACGGGCCGAACGGGAAGTCGGCGTCGGTGCCGACGACGGTGCCGGCCAGCACCAGGGCCAGCACCGCCGCGGTGACGGCCAGCCGGATCCGGCGTCCGGCGGAGGAGAGCGTCAGGACCTCGCGGTCCGCGGAGTCGCTGGCAGGG
>DATAAV010000287.1:0-17916 GCA_036259935.1 Geodermatophilus sp.
CACCCGGGGGTCGTCGTAGAACGCCGCCTGCACCCCGTCGCCGTGGTGGACGTCGACGTCCACGTAGGCGATGCGCTCGTAGCCCTGCCGCAGCAGCCAGGCGATGGCGACCGCCGCGTCGTTGAAGACGCAGAACCCCGAGGCGCGGTCGCGCATGGCGTGGTGCAGGCCGCCGGAGATGTTGACCGCGTGCTGCGCCCGACCGCTGTGCACCTGCTGGGCGGCGAGCACGCTGCCGCCGGTGATCAGCGCCGCGGCGTCGTACATGCCCTCGAAGATCGGGTTGTCGGCCGTGCCGAGCCCGTGGCCGACGCCCGGGTCGGCCGGCGCCCGCTTGACCGCCTCGAGGTAGGCGGGGTCGTGCACCAGCGTGAGCAGGTCGACGTCGGCCGGCGTGGGGCGGAGCACCTCCAGCCGGTCGGCCGACAGCACGCCGAGGGAGTCGGCCAGCCGCATCGTGAGGTCCAGCCGCACCGGGTGCAGCGGATGGTCCCCGCCCATCGTGTAGCCGAGCAGTGCGTCGTCCCAGACGACCGCGACCGAGTCACTCATGAGCCCTCCAAGCCGACGCACGCCGGACGCGTGCCTGCCACCGGCCCCAGCGTGGGCCCCTCGCCCGGCCGACGCTACCGGCGGAGCGCGCCGCCCGGGTCCGGCTCCCGCGTCGAGCCGCGCCGGTGGCCCGCGAGGCCCCCGTACGATCGGAAGGACAACGGAGGAGACCTGTGAACGACCTCATCGACACCACCGAGATGTACCTCCGGACGATCTTCGAGCTGGAGGAGGAGGGCATCGTGCCCCTCCGCGCGCGGATCGCCGAGCGGCTGCACCAGAGCGGCCCGACGGTCAGCCAGACGGTCGCGCGCATGGAGCGCGACGGGCTACTCACCGTCGAGGGCGACCGGCACCTGCAGCTGTCCGAGCAGGGCCGCAAGCTGGCCACCGCCGTCATGCGCAAGCACCGGCTGGCCGAGTGCCTGCTCGTCGACGTGATCGGCCTGGACTACGCCGACGTCCACGAGGAGGCGTGCCGCTGGGAGCACGTCATGAGCGAGGCCGTGGAGCGCAAGCTCCTCACGCTGCTGGGCAACCCGCGCGTCTCGCCGTTCGGCAACCCGATCCCCGGCCTCGACGAGCTCGGCGGGGAGAACGCCGCGGTCGTCGACTCGCTCAGCCTGCTGTCGACCGCCGCCACGCCCGAGGGGCGCCGGGTGGTCATCAAGCGGATCAGTGAGCAGCTGCAGGAGGACACCGAGCTGCTGCGGACCCTGGCCGAGCAGGGCGTCCGCCCCGGGGCCACGGTCGTCGCCCAGCTGGTCAGCGGCTCGATCAGCCTGGACGGGCAGATGCTGCCCGCCGGGGTGGCCCGGCACGTCTTCGTCAGCGCCGCCGACGAGGAGCTCGCTCCGGCCGAGGCGGCCTCCGGCCGCTGACCCGCACGCACGGAGCCGCCGTCCCTGGCCGGGACGGCGGCTCCGCTGCTGTCCGGGCCTCCGCGCGGCCGTCGCGGCCGGGGCCGGGTCGGCCGGGGTCACTACGGTGAGGCGACGACGCCGCCGCCCGAGAGAAGGTCCCTGGTGAGCCAGCCCGACGCCGCGCCCGCACCCTCCCCGGACAGCGCCGACGAGGCGGCCTCCTCCCCGTTCGCCCGGCCGGCCGACTTCGTCGCCCTGCCCCGGATCAGCGGACTGGCACTCTCGGCCGACGGCCGCCGGCTGGCGGTCGCGGTGGAGACGCTGAACGCCGAGCGGACGAAGTGGCAGTCGGCGCTGTGGGAGGTCGATCCGCAGGGGCGGCGCCCGGCCCGGCGGCTCACCCGCAGCGCGCCGGGGGAGGCGGCGCCGGCGTGGGCGCCCGACGGCTCTCTGCTGTTCACCTCCGCCCGCCCCGACCCGGAGGCGAAGCCGGGCGGTGAGGAGCCCCCGCCCGCGCTGTGGAGCCTGCCGGCCGACGGCGGCGAGGCCCGGCCGGTGATCGCCCATCCCGGGGGGATCACCGGGTTCACGGTGGCGGCTGACAGCGGCGACGTCGTGGTGGAGGCGCCGGCCATGCCCGGCGCGGACGGCCCGGAGGCCGACGAGCAGCGGCGCACGCAGCGCAAGGAGGCCGGGGTCTCGGCCGTCCTGCACGAGGCCTATCCGGTCCGGTACTGGGACCACGACCTCGGCCCGGCCGCGCCGCACCTGTTCTGGGCCGGACCGCTGCCCGGGGAACCGCCGGCCGGTGGAGCGCCGGAGTCGGTCGCCCTGCGCGACCTGACCCCCGACGCCCGGCCGCCGTCCGGCGCCGGCGAAGAGCCGGTCCTCTCCCCCGACGGCCGGCTGCTCCTGAGGGTCGACAAGGTGCCCGACGGCCCCGCCGGCCGGCGCGACCGGCTGGTCCTGCAGGAGACGGCGACCGGTGCGACCCGGGTGCTGGTCGACGACCCGCTGGCCGACGTGCACTCCGCCCGCTTCTCCCCCGACGGCGCGGCGGTGGTCTGCGTGCGGGAGCGGCTGTCCACCTACGCCGAGCCGCCGGACTTCACCCTGCTGCTCGTCGACGTCGCCTCCGGTGAGGCCCGCGAGCTCACCCCGGACTTCGACCGCTGGCCCAGCGCCCCGCAGTTCGGCGCGGACCGCTCGGCGGTGTACTTCCTGGCCGACGACCACGGCCGGCACGCCGTCTTCCGGGTGCCCGTGGCCGGCGGGGCGCCGGTGCGGCTGACCACCGACGGCGCCTACAGCCACCTGCAGGTGGCCCGCGACGGCAGCGCGCTCTACGCCCTGCGGTCGGCCTACGACGAGCCGCCGGCCCCCGTGCGGCTGGACCCCGCCGCACCCGGCCAGCACCCCGAGCCGCTGCCCCATCCCGGCCCGCCGGCTCGGCTGCCCGGCACGCTGCACGAGCTGTCGGCCACCGCGGCCGACGGCACCCGGGTGCAGTCCTGGCTGGTGCTGCCGGAGGGCGCGTCGGCCGACTCCCCCGCCCCGCTGCTGCTGTTCATCCACGGCGGGCCGCTGATGAGCTGGAACGCGTGGTCGTGGCGGTGGTGCCCCTGGGTGCTCGCCGCCCGCGGCTACGCGGTCCTGCTGCCCAACCCGGCGCTGTCCCAGGGCTTCGGCCAGAACTTCGTCCGCCGCGGCTGGGGCGAGTGGGGCGGCGCCCCCTACACCGACCTGATGGCCGCCGTGGACGCCGCAGTGCAGCGCCCGGACATCGACGCCGAGCGGACCGCGGCGCTGGGCGGCTCCTTCGGCGGGTACATGGCCAACTGGGTGGCCACGCAGACCGACCGGTTCCGGGCGATCGTCACCCACGCCAGCCTGTGGCACCTCGACTCGTTCATCGGCACCACCGACCTGGCCTACTACTGGGAGAAGGAGTGGGGCGACCCGCTGCAGGAGCCCAAGCGCTACGAGCAGAACTCGCCGCACCGCTACGCCGACGCCATCCGCACGCCGATGCTGGTCATCCACGGTGACCGTGACTACCGGGTGCCGATCGGTGAGGGCCTGCGGCTCTGGTACGACCTCCAGAAGCGCGGCGTGCCGTCGAAGTTCCTCTACTTCCCCGACGAGAACCACTGGGTCCTGACGCCAGGCAACGCGACGGTCTGGTACGAGGCCGTGATCGCCTTCCTGGCCGAGCACGTCCTCGGCGAGGAGTGGCGCCGCCCCGAGCTGCTCTGATCCCCCCGCTCATCCGGCGGCTCGGGTGTCGCCGAGATCCTCGACGGCGGCGGCGGCGATCATCCGCCGCAGATCGGCCGGCGGCATGCACGCCGCCAGGCCCTGGGCGAGGAGCTGCGCCAGCGTGTAGCCGGGGCGGCTGTCCAGCGCGCGCTCCAGGGCGACGTTCGCCATCGCCCCGTCGCCCCGCAGCCACACGCTGACCGCGAGCAGCGTGGCCGGGGGGGCGTCGAGCGGGGACGGCGCCCTGCGCGTGCACTCGGTCCACAGCGTCTCGGCCGCGGCGGCGTCCTCGCCCAGGGCGAGCCCTAAGGCCCGGTCCCGCACCCGCACGTCGGCCAGAGCCCACAGCACCCGGGCCACCTCACCGTCGCCCAGCCGTTCGGCGGCACCGCCGGGACGGCAGCGTCGGACCGCCCGGAGGACGGTGGTCCACGACCGCTCCGCCCGGCTCTCGGGGTCGGCCGGCACCGCCCGCGCCTGCCGGTCGCCGACCCGCCAGGTGACCGCATCCATCGCCGCCATCGCCGGCCCGTCGATGCGGGCGATCCGCGCTGCGAGGGCCGCGCGGTCCGGCTCGACCACGACGCCGCTGGCCACCGAGGCGGCCTCCAGCTCGCTCACCCCGGCCGGCAGCGGCGTGCCGGCGCCGGGAGCGCAGCACGGGTGTGGGCAGTCGTAGGACCACCACCGGCCCGCGCGCACCAGCAGCGCCTCCCGCACGGGGATGTCCCGCTCGGCCAGCGCCACGACCAGGTCGTGCACCACCGCCCGGTGCGGCAGCCCGGTCACCGGCTCCCCGTCGAGTCCGTCGACAACCGCACCCGCGTCCGCCGGCGGGAACAGGTCGGGCATCGGCTCGTCCGGCGTCTCGGACACCACAGCGACCACCACGCCGACCGGGCCGTCGGTGGCCACGCTGCGGGCCAGCGTCCGCGCCAGATCCGGCGCCGCGGACGGCGGCGGCAGGTCGGCCCGCACGGTGAGGCCGACCCGGTGGCCGCTGGGGCCGGTCAGGCTGACCAGGACCACGGACTCGTACGGGTGGAAGCCGAGCAGGGAGGGCAGCGCCGCGGCGATCTCCCCGGAGTCGGAGATGCGGACCGAGGGGCGGAGGAAGTCGTCCATGCGGCGACCCTGGCCGCGACCGAGGGCTGGAGGCCGCGCCGACGGCGACCTGTGGACCCCCGGCCGGGCTGTGGACCGCGTCGCCGGAATCGTCGGTCGAGCGCCCCGGTCTGCGTCTCCCTCAGACCTCGTACTGGACGGCGCTGCGCGCGGCCAGCCAGGGGCGCACGTGCTCCTCGATGATCTGCAGGTGCACCGGGTGGTCGGCGTAGCGCCGCCACGCCTCGACGTCGGGGAAGTCGGCGACCAGCGCGGTGTGCGCGTTGCCCTCCCGCAGGCCGGCGTCCGGGCCGACGGCGAACGATGTCATCCCGCCGACCTCCTCGGGCAGCCGGCGCAGCGCGGCCAGCGTGGTGGCCCGGCGCTCGTCGTCGGCGGCGTCGGACCAGGTGAAGAGCACGACGTGACGCAGCATGCCCGCCACCCTGTCAGGCGCGGCTCCGGGACGGGCGAACCGGCCGGTAACAACGGGCCGTTAGAGTCCGCCGCATGGGACGGTCGTTGCGCATCGCACTGCTGTCCTACCGGAGCAAGCCGCACAGCGGGGGCCAGGGCGTCTACGTGCGGGCGCTGTCCCGGGAGCTCGCCGGGCTCGGGCACCGGGTCGAGGTGTTCAGCGGTCAGCCCTATCCCGAGCTCGACGACGGCGTTCCGCTCACCCCGGTCCCCAGCCTCGACCTGTACCGGGAGCCCGACCCGTTCCGCACGCCGCGTCCCGCGGAGTTCCGCGACTGGATCGACGTCGCGGAGTGGGCCACGATGTGCACCGCCGGCTTCCCCGAGCCGCTGACCTTCAGCCTGCGGGCTGCGCGGCTGCTGCTGCCCCGCGCCGGCGAGTACGACCTGGTCCACGACAACCAGAGCCTGGGCTGGGGGCTGCTGCGGCTGGTCCGCGCAGGGATGCCGACCGTGGCCACCGTGCACCATCCGATCGCGATCGACCGCGACCTCGAGCTCGCCGCCGCGCCCACCTTCCGCCGCCGGCTCTCGCTGCGCCGCTGGTACGGCTTCACCGGCATGCAGGCCCGCGTGGCGCGGCGGCTCGACGGCCTGACCACCGTCTCGGAGAACTCCCGGCGCGACATCCAGACCCACATGGGCGTGCCCGCGGCCGGGGTCGACGTCGTCCCCGTGGGCATCGACCCCGACGTCTTCACCCCTCCCCCGCCGGACCGGCCCCGCGACCCCGACTCGGTCGTGGTCACCACCAGCGCCGACGTCCCGCTCAAGGGCCTGGTGCACCTGCTGGAGGCGGTGGCCAAGCTGCGCACCGAGCGGCCGGTGCGGCTGACCGTCGTCGGCAGCGCCCGCCCCGGCGGACCGGCGGAGGCGGCGCTGGACCGGCTGGCCCTGCACGACGCGGTGCGCTTCACGGGGCCGCTGCCCGAGGCAGAGCTCGTCGCCCTGCTGCAGGGGGCCGCCGTCGTCGCCATCCCCTCGCTGTACGAGGGCTTCTCGCTGCCGGCGATCGAGGCGATGGCCTGCGGCACGCCGCTGGTCACCACCGACGCCGGGGCGCTGCCGGAGGTCGTGGGCAGCAAGGCCGGGCTGCAGGTGCGCGCCGGCGACGTCGGGGAGCTGACCGCCGCGCTGCAGCTGGTGCTCGACTCGCCGTCGCTGGGCGAGCAGCTGGGCCGCGCCGGCCGGCGGCGGGTGCTGGCCTCCTACACGTGGCGGTCGACCGCCGAGCGGACGGCGGACTGGTACGCCGAGGTCCTCGAGCGCAAAGGGCGGTTGTGAAGACGACGGGCGAGGGACCATTGCAGAGAGCGCTCCGGAGCCGACAGGGAGTGAGCATCGCAGCGAGCGCCAGCGAGCGAGGAGCGGAGCGACCGCGGAGGCGACCGGTGTCCTCGACCGAGGAGCGGATCGGGCCCGGAGTCGGGCGGGGTGACAGGTGCTGACCGTCGACTACGAACGGCTGGACCTGCGGCCGGGGATGACCGTCCTCGACCTCGGGTGCGGCGAGGGCCGGCACGCCTTCGAGGCCTTCCGCCGCGGCGCGAGGGTGGTCGCCCTCGACCACGGGCAGACGGAGGTGAACACCACCCGGACGTGGCTGACCGCCATCGCCGAGGCCGGTGAGGCACCGGCGGGCGCGGCCGCCGAGGTGGTGCGCGGCGACCTGCTGGCGCTGCCCTTCCCCGACGACAGCGTCGACCGGGTCATCGCCGCCGAGGTGCTCGAGCACATCCCCGACGACGCCGCCGCGATGGCCGAGATCGCCCGGGTGCTCAAGCCCGGCGGCCGGGTGGCGGTCAGCGTGCCCCGCTACGGGCCCGAACGGATCTGCTGGGCGCTGTCGGACGCCTACCACGCCAACGAGGGCGGCCACGTCCGCATCTACCGCGGCGACGTGCTGCGCGCGCGGCTGTCGACAGCGGGCCTGCTGCCGGGCGCGGCCCACCACGCACACGCCCTGCACGCGCCGTTCTGGTGGCTCAAGTGCGCGGTCGGCGTGGACAAGGACAGCGCCGCGGTGCGCGCCTACCACCGGCTGCTGGTGTGGGATCTGACGAAGCGCCCGCGGCTGACCCGCACCGCCGAGCGGCTGCTCGACCCGCTGCTCGGCAAGAGCCTGGTGGTCTACGCGGACAAGCCCGGCGGGACGGTGGCCGGGCGCACGCGGACGCGGGAGCGGACCGCTGCGGCGCGCTGACCGGCCGCAGCTGCCCGAGCTGCCCGGGGTGATCACCGCGGAGCAGGTGGGCGCGACGGTCGCCGCGATCGCCGCCGAGCAGGAACCGGACGGCGCGCTGCCGTGGTTCCGCGGCGGGCAGTTGGACCCGTGGGACTCCGTCGAGGCGGCGATGGCCCTCGACGTCGGCGGGCGGCACGACCGCGCCCGGGCCGCCTACCGCTGGCTGGCCGGCCGCCAGCGGCCGGACGGCTCCTGGGCTTCGGAGTACCGCGACGGCGCCGAGACCGCCCCGGCCGCGGAGAGCAACCACGCCGGCTACCTCGCCGTCGGGCTGTGGCACAGCTGGCTGTGCACCAGCGACGACGGGCTGGTCATCGAACTGTGGCCGGCGGTGCGCCGCGGCCTGGACCTGGTCACCCGCATGCAGCTGCCCGGCGGCGCGGTCGGCTGGGCGCTGCGGCCCGACGGCACCCCCGAGGACACCGCCCTGCTGACCGGTAACGCCAGCCTGTTCCAGGCGCTGCGCTGCGGAGTGGCGCTGGCCGGGCTCACCGGCGAGCCGCAGCCGGACTGGGAGCTGGCCGTCGCCGACCTCGGTACCGCGCTGCGGGAGCGGCCGGAGGCGTTCGCCGACCGCTCGCGGTACTCGATGGACTGGTACTACCCCGTGCTCGGCGGCGCGCTCACCGGCACCGCCGCCCGCGACCGGCTGGCCGCCGGCTGGGACCGCTTCGTCGTCCCCGGGCTGGGCGCCCGCTGCGTCGCCGACCGCCCGTGGGTGACCGGCGCGGAGACCTGCGAGCTGGCCCTGGCGCTGACCGCGGCCGGGCAGCACGACGCCGCGCTGGAGCAGCTGGCCGCGATGCAGCACCTGCGCCACGACGACGGGTCCTACTGGACCGGGCTGGTGTACGCCGACGACGCCCGCTGGCCGGTGGAGCGGACGACGTGGACGGCGGCCGCGGTCATCCTCGCCGCCGACGCGATCTCCGGCGCCACCCCGGCGTCGGGCCTGTTCACCGACCCGGGCGCGCTGCCGGCGGCCGGGACCGAGGCGGCACAGGAGACGGCCGATTGGCTGCCCGGCGCCGCGGGCAGGGGGAAGTCGTGAGCAGCTCTCCCCGCCCCGGCGACGTGGCCGTCGTCGTCATGAGCCAGAACCGTCGCGAGGAACTCCTGCGCACGCTGCCACGCCACGAGGCGCCGGTCGTGCTGGTCGACAACGCCTCCACCGACGGCACCGTCGAGGCGGTGCGCGCGGCGTTGCCCGAGGTGACCGTCGTCCCGCTGGAGCGCAACGTCGGGTCCTACGCGCGCACGCTCGGCGTCGAGCGCGCCTGTACGGAGTTCGTGGCGTTCGCCGACGACGACTCGTGGTGGGCGCCCGGCGACCTGGCCCGGGCCGTGGAGGTGATGCGCGCGCACCCCCGGCTCGCGGTGCTCAACGCGCGGATCCTGGTCGGCCCCGAGGAGCGGCTCGACTCGTTCTGCACCGAGCTGGCGCGCAGCCCGCTGGGCACCCCGGAGGATCTGCCCGGCCCCGCGCTCCTCGGCTTCATCGCCTGCGGCGCGATGGTGCGCACCGAGGCGTTCCTCGCCGTGGGCGGGTTCGATCCCGTCGTCCGCTTCCCCGGGGAGGAGGAGCGGCTGTCGCTGGACCTGGCCGCGGCCGGCTGGGGCATCGCCTACGTCGACGGCGTGACCGTGCACCACCACCCTTCGACGAAGCGGCACGCGCCCGAGCGGCGGCGGACGGCGATCTGGCGCAGCCGGCTGCTCACCGCGGTGATGCGCCACCCGACGCCCGAGGTGGCCCGGCTGGTGAGCGGCGCGCTGCGTTCCCGGCCCGGCCGGGAGGGGCTGGTCCGCGCGCTGCCCGACGTGCCGGCCGCGCTGCGCCGCCGCCGCCGGCTGCCCGAGGCGGTGCGGGCCGACCTGCGGGTGCTGGCCGGGGAAGCCGCATGACGACGACGGCCGCCGTTCCGGTCCGCGCCGACGCCGCCGCACCCGGACCCGATCCCCGCGTCGGCGTCGTGGTCATCACCCACCAGCGCCGCGACGAGCTGCTGGTCTCCCTGGCCCGGCTGCGCGCGCTGCCCGAGCAGCCGCACGTGGTCGTGGTGGACAACGGCTCGACCGACGGCACCGCCGACGCCGTCCGCGAGTCGTTCCCCGCGGTGGAGCTGATCGCCAGCCCGGAGAACCTCGGCGCGATCGGGCGCAACCTCGGTGTCGCCCGGCTGTCGATGCCCTACGTCGCGTTCTGCGACGACGACACGTGGTGGGAGCCGGGGTCGCTGCGGGCCGCCGCCGACGTGCTCGACGCCCATCCGCGGCTGGCCGTGGTCACCGCCCGGATACTCGTCGAGCCCGGCGGAATCGAGGACCCGATCGTGCCGGAGCTGCGCGACTCCCCCGTCCGCGGCGCCGACTGGCTGCCCGGGCCGGCACTGGGCTCGTTCCTGGCCGGCGCGTCGGTGCTGCGCCGCGAGGCGTTCGAGAAGGTCGGCGGGTTCTCGGAGCGGCTCTGGCTGGGCGGCGAGGAGGAGCTCATGGCCGGCGATCTGGCCACCGCCGGCTGGGAGCTGTGCTACCTGCCGCAGTTGGTCGTGCACCACCAGGCGAGCGCCGCCCGGGATCCGCACAAGCGGCGGGCCGACGGCATCCGCAACACCCTCTGGACGACGTGGCTGCGCCGCCCGCTGCGCCCGGCGCTGAGCCGCACCCTGCACCTGCTGCGCACCGTGCCGCGGGACCGGGTGACCGCCCGCGGCCTGCTCGCGGCGCTGCGCGGACTGCCGTGGGTGCTGCGGGAGCGCCAGGTGCTGCCGCCGCACGCCGAGGCCCGCTTCGCCGCGCTCGAGGCCGCGCAGCGCGCCTCCCGCGCCCGCCGCTACGTGAGCTGAGCGCCTCCGCCCAGGGCGCGGGCGAGCAGGGCTCGCCGGCTGTGCGCCCCGGTCTTGGCGAACACCGACTTCAGGTGGTCCTGGACCGTGTGCTCGGACAGGTTGAGCTGTCCGGCGACCTCGCGCGTATCACCGCCCGCGGCCAGCAGGCCGAGCAGGAGGTGCTCGCGCGGGGTCAGCCCCCAGGCCCGGGCGAACAGGGACAGCCGCTCACCCGGCGGGGTCGGCTCGATGGTGACCGCGATGTCCCGGGCGGCGCGCGGACCGCCGTCCTCCAGGCGGGCCGCGTGCAGGGTCAGCCACCGGCCACCGGCCAGGTGCACCCGCGCGCTCGGCGGGGCGGGGTCGACGCCGGCCTCGGCCGCCAGAAGTTGCGCGGCGACGTTGTAGGCGCCGGCCGGGACCGGCGGACCCGCGTCGTCACGTGGCACGAGCAGCCGGAGCCGGTCGGCGGTGCCCGGCGTCTGCTGGACCACCTCGAGATCCGGTGACAGCAGGAGGACGAGCGGACCGGGCTGGAGCGGGTCCCGGGACGGCGCCGTCGCGAACGTGCGTGCCTGGCTTCCGCGCAGCGCCGTGGTGACCGGGGGGACCAGGCGGCGGAGGACGGCGGCGTCGGCAGGCTCGAAGGCACGGCGCCCGGTGCGCCACAGCTCCAGGAACGCCCAGCAACCGAAGCGGTCGCGGAAGACCACCGAGGCCACGTCCGCGACGTCGTGGCGGGACAGCAGGTCGCGCCACAGGAGGCTGCGGGACAGGTCCCCGCCCGTCGCGTCGCGGAGCAGGGCGACCGGCGGATCGGTCAGCGTCGTCCACCGGTTGAGCGCGGTGAGGTAGCGCAGCCGGACCAGCCGCGGCAGCTCCGGCAGGCACGGCACGTCGGCCAGGGGCGCGCAGCCGACCTCGGTCTCCGGATCGGTGAGCACCCAGGCGTAGGCGTCGAACCCGACGGCCCGGCCGATCTCGGCGAGCAGGCGCAGCCGCAGGGTCCGGGCGTCGTCGCGGGACGCGCAGATGCGCAGGACCGCCTCCTGCACGCGCCGCTCGGTCGTGGACCCGACCACGCCGGCAGGCTAGGCGGCACGCGCAGCCGTCCGCAGCAGTGACGGTCCCCAGGTTCCTGGGATGGGCTCCAGCACCCGCGGCTCCTAGCGTCACGGCGAGGGCTTTCCCGACTCGGAGGAGCGACCGCCGTGACCACGCTGCACATCGAGCACCCCGTCACCGACCTCGGCACCTGGCGGGCCGCGTTCGACCGGTTCGCGCAGCGCCGCCGGGAGGGTGGCGTCTGCGGGGAGCGCGTCCGGCACCCGGTGGACGACGACCACTACGTCATCGTCGATCTCGACTTCCCGACCCGGCACCAGGCGCAGGCGTTCCTGCGGTTCCTCGAGACGGCTGTCTGGAGTTCCCGCGATGCCGCCCCGGCGCTCGCCGGCACCCCCCGTGCCCGGCTGCTGGAGCCGCTGGGCTGATGCCGGTCGGGCGGCCACCGCCGGTGCCCGCCCGTGGTGGTCAGCGGGCGCAGTCGATGCAGGTGCGGGCCGCTGGCCGGGCGGCCAGCCGCTCGGGGGCGATCGGCCGGCCGCAGGCCTCGCAGCGGCCGTAGCTGCCGTCGGCCCGGCGGGCCAACGCCGCCTCGACGTCGGCCAGCCGGCGCCGGGCCTGCGCGAGGAGGGCGGCGACCTGCTGGCGCTCGAAGGCGATCGTCGCCCCCTCCGGGTCGTGCTCGTCATCGGCGTTGGACGCCTGCGACGCCGCCACCACGCCGTCGAACTCGCGGGTCAGCGCCGCGATCTGGGCCAGAACGGCGTCCCGCTCGGCCAGCAGCGGGTCGTTCACCGGTCGCGGCGCAGCAGTCGCAGCGACCCGGTGCCGGGCAGCTCGGTGAAATCCCCGGTGGCCAGCACCCGGGTGTAGACGCCGAACGGCGCCTGCCCGCCGTCGGCGGGGTCGGGGAAGACGTCGTGGATGGCCAGCGTGCCGCCGACGGCGAGCTTGGCCACCCACGCGTCCTGGTCGCGGCGGGCGGACTCCTCGGTGTGGCTGCCGTCGAGGAACAGCAGCGCCAGCGGGGTGGTCCACAGGGGCGCGAGCACCTCGGAGCGGGCGACGACGGCGATGACGACGTCCTCGGCCCCGGCGTCGGCGATGGTGCGCCGGAACCGGGGCAGGGTGTCGATCCGGCCGACGAGCGGGTCGACCAGCGTCGGGTCGTGGTACTCCCAGCCGGGCTGGTGCTCCTCCGAGCCGCGGTGGTGGTCGACGGTCACGACCAGCCGGCCGGTCTCGCGGGCGGCCGCGGCCAGGTACAGCGCCGACTTCCCCATCCAGCTGCCCACCTCGAGCAGCGGCCCGGGAACGGGCACCGACCGCGCGGCCTCGTAGAGCGCAATGCCCTCGTCGTCGGGCATGAAGCCGGGCGCGGCCTGCGCGGCGGCCAGCAGGTCGCTCATCGGGCGAACCGTGAGCGCAGCGCGGTGAGGCGTCGATCGGGCACCGCTCCGGCCTCCGTTCCCGCCGCCTTGGCGAAGAAGGCGCCGGCCGCCGTCGTCACCGGGACGGCCAGGACGAGGGCGATCGCCCCGACGAGGGTGCGGATGACCTCCTCGGCCACCGCCGAGCTGGTCAGCACGATCCAGAACGGCTGGTCGTAGAGCTCGAAGAGCAGCAGCAGCGGCAGCGCGGCCCAGGCGTAGGCGAAGACGATCGTGTAGACGGTCGAGGCGATGTGGTCACGTCCGACGGCCATGCCCCGGCCGTAGAGCTGCCGCCAGGTCATGCCCGGATCCACCTCGTGCAGCTGCCACACCGCGGAGGCCTGGGTGATCGTGACGTCGTTGAGCACGCCGAGGCCGGCGACGACCACGCCGGCGATCACCAGGCCGGAGAAGTCCAGCGTCGGGTCGAAGGTCTGCAGCGTGACGGTCTCCTCGCTGGTCAGCCCGGTCAGCCGGGCCACCGCGACGGCCAGCGAGCCCAGCCCGGTCACCAGGGCCAGCCCGAACAGGGTGCCGACCAGCGCCGTCGTCGTCCGGGCGGAGAACCCGTGCGCCAGGTAGAGGACGACGAACATGATCGCCGCGGAACCGACCAGGCTCATCAGGGTCGGGGACCGGTCCTGCAGCAGCCCGGGCAGCACGAACTGCAGCAGGACGACGAAGGCGAAGGCCAGCCCCAGCAGCGAGGCCAGCCCGCGCAGCCGGGCCACCACCCCGACCACCACGGCGAACGCGACCGCCAGCACGATCACCGGGGTGCCGCGGGCGTAGTCGAAGAAGGCGTAGGTGGCGCCACCCTCCGTGCCGCCGTCCCGGGTGAGGACGAACTCGTCGCCGGCCTCCACGCCGGCGGCGTAGACCTCGGCCGGCAGGTCGATCTCCTGGAACTCCCCCGCGCCCTCGCCCTCGAGCACCTCGACCACGGCCCTGGCGCAGGTCAGCTGCTGCACGGGACCCTCGCCGCCGGGCAGCGAGCAGTCGTAGGGCTCCACCGTCGCGACGCGGGCATCGGCATAGGTGGTCCCGGGCGGCACGGCGATCTGCGCGGCCTGCTCCGCCCGGGTCGGCTCGCCGCTCGGCCACAGCACGACCAGTCCGATGACCGTGGCCAGGCCGACGGGCACGAGCAGCAGCAGCATGAGCCACACCGCCCGGCGGCGGCGGGCGAGGACCTCCGGGCTCGGCGGCGGCGCGTCCGGCTCGGGTGCGTGGCTGTGGGCGTGGCTCGGCGGCACCCGATCAGGCTAGGAGCACCGTTCTGGCCGCCCGCCGCCGACACGGTCGGGCGTCGGGCCGATCACTGCCCGCCCGGCTCCTCGAGGACGGCGAAGCGGTGCCACAGCCCGCTGAGCTGCAGCGGGCGGATCACCGCCGTGGGCGGGGCCACGAGGGCCAGGTCGAGGCCCCGCGGCTGGGTCATCCGCTGCAGTTGCACGAGCACTCCCAGACCCGCCGAGTTCACGAAGTCGACGCCCCGGGTGTCCAGCCGCACCTCGCGGAGGGTGTGCGTCGCCAGCAGCAGGTCGGTCAGCGCCCGGACCAGCGGTCGCCGGGCGTCCCCGGTCAGCTCCCCGGAAACCGTGATCGTCGCGACGTCGCCCGCGAGGACGACCTCCACCCCGGGCTCTCCGCCCGCCGCGTTCCGCCCCGTCGTCTCCGGTGCACCGGCGTTCGTTGGCTGCTCCACGGAGGGGGTCTGCCCCACGCGGCGCCCGTCCACTCCTCGACCGGACAGCGCGCCGGTCCTGTCGGGCAGGCCGGGAACAAAATCCACAGCGACACGTTTACCACAGCGCGCAATCGAGGTATCCTCCAGTTGCCACTGGAGGTTCGCCCCGACGGCGGACACCATGACGAACAGAGGAGGTTCCCAGCCATGGCGATGCTGACCGCTTACGACCCGTTCGCCGCCACGTCTGCGGCCTTCCGCGCGCTGGAGCAGCTCACCGGCGGCCGCGCGGGCTCGATGACCGCGCGCCCGCTCTCCGGCATGCCGATGGACGCCTACCGGGTCGGTGACAACTTCGTCGCCCACTTCGACCTGCCCGGCGTCGACCCCGGCTCGATCGACCTGTCGGTCGAGGGCAACACCCTGACCGTCAGCGCGGAGCGCACGGTGCCCCAGCTGGAGGACGCGGAGTGGACGATCGCCGAGCGGCCCTACGGGAACTACACGCGCCAGTTGGTCCTCGGCCGCAGCCTCGACGTCGACCGCCTCGAGGCCAGCTACCACGACGGCGTGCTCACGGTGATGATCCCGGTCGCCGAGAAGGCCCGATCTCGCAAGATCGCCGTGACCAGGGCCGACGTGCCGGCCGGCGTGGAGCACCGCACGATCGAGGGCGAGGCCGAGAAGTCCCAGACCAAGGCCGTCGAGAGCTGATCGGCACCCGAGCAGCAGGGGCCGGGCCGCACGCGGCCCGGCCCCTGCCGTTCATACGACAGGAACACGGAGGGCCGGCGATGGGCGCTGCCAGCGACCGCAAGAGGCTCTCCCGCGACAGGCGGGGGAACGCCGGCGCCCGCGGCCGGCGGACGAGCACCGACGGCGACGCGCTGCGCCGTCTGGACGATCCGGACTTCCCCGCACTGACCATGAGCCAGGCCGCCGAGCTGCTGGGCGTCCAGGCCGCCTTCCTCCGCAGCCTGGACGGCTCGGGCGTGCTGCAGCCGCACCGCTCCCCCGGCGGGCACCGGCGGTACTCCCGGCACCAGCTGGCCCTGGCCGCGCGGCTGCGCGAACTCCTCGACGAGGGGCACACCCTCGCCTCCGCCGAGGTCATCCTCAACCTGCAGGACGAGCTCGCCGACGCCCGCGCCGACACCGAGCGACTGCAGGCCACCGTGGACCGGCTGCGCGCCGACCGGGCGGACGCCGACGAGGACGAGTGACCTCCTTGCGCATTTACCCTAGGGGGGTATAGTTTGTCACCGAGGGCCGGCGGGTGTCGGGACCGGCCCCGGGACCGCAGGAGGAACGGCGTGGACACCGTCGAGCACGGCACGTCGCACGGCTACATCCACCGCAAGGACGACTACCTCAAGCGCCTGCGGCGCATCGAGGGGCAGGCCCGTGGCCTGCAGCGCATGGTGGAGGACGAGAAGTACTGCATCGACATCCTCACCCAGGTCTCGGCGATGACGAAGGCCCTGCAGTCGGTCGCGCTCGGCCTGCTCGAGGAGCACATGAGCCACTGCGTGGTGCAGGCCGCGACCACCGGAGGGCGTGAGGCGGAGGAGAAGGTCCGCGAGGCCTCCGAAGCCATCGCCCGGCTGGTCCGTTCCTGATCCCGCGGGTCCCCGCCCGCCCCGGCACCCCCATCCACGAGAGGACACCGCCGCCATGACCACCGCCACCTACACCGTCACCGGCATGACCTGCGGCCACTGCGTCAACGCCGTGACCGAGGAGGTCGGCCAGCTGCCCGGCGTCACCCAGGTCGAGGTCGACCTGGCCACCGGCGGCCTGACCGTCACCAGCGACGACCCGGTGGACGACGACGCGGTGCGCGCCGCCGTCGAGGAGGCCGGGTACGAGGTCGCCGGCCGGTAGGCCGGCACCGCGACAGCCGGCCATCCGGAGGAGAGCGATGAACACCCCGACCAAGCTGGCCGGCTTCACGCTGGGGCTGGTGGCCGTCTTCGGCGCCGCCGTCGGCGTCGGCCGCGCCGTGGGCCCGACCGGGCACCGCCGGTCCCGCCCCCCACGGCGGCATGGGCCCGGCGCACGCCGCACCCGAGGCTCCGGCGGCTCCGGCGGCTCCGGCCGGTCAGGCCGCGGAGGTCGCCGGCGGCCTGGCCGTCGCCGAGCGCGGCTACGCCCTCGACCTCCTCGACGAGCAACTGCCCGCCGGCCCGGCCCAGACACTGGCCTTCCGCATCCTCGGCCCGGACGGCGCCCCGGTGCTCGCCTACGACGAGGAGCACGAGGAGGACCTGCACCTGATCGCCGTCCGCCGTGACCTCACCGGGTACCAGCACGTCCACCCCGAACTCGACGCCGACGGCACCTGGCGGACGCCGCTGGCGCTCACGCCGGGCAGCTGGCGGCTCTTCGCCGACTTCGTCCCGAGCGACCTGGGGGCCGACCTCACCCTCGGCGCCGACCTCGCCGTCCCCGGCGAGTTCGCTCCCGAGCCGCTGCCCGAACCGTCGGCCACCGCGCAGGTCGACGGCTACACGGTCACCCTCGACGGCGGGCTGGCGCCCGGCCGGGAGTCCGCGCTGACCCTGACGATCAGCCGGGACGGGCAGCCGGTCACCGACCTGCAGCCCTACCTCGGCGCCTACGGCCACCTGGTGGCTCTGCGCGCCGGCGATCTGGCCTATCTGCACGTCCATCCCGCCGACGACGGCGCCCGGCCGGGCCCGGAGGTGGCGTTCGCGGCCACGGCACCCTCCGCCGGCGACTACCGGCTGTTCCTGGACTTCCGGCACGGGGACGCCGTGCACACCGCCGCCTTCTCCGTCCGGGCCGGGCAGGACGGCGCCGTCGCGCCCGCCCCGGACGGACCCGAGCCCGCCGGTCACGGCCACGGCGGCTGAGAGGACCCGCGATGAACTCCGCACCGAACCCCCCGGCCCCGGCCGGCGAGGTCGAACTGGCCATCGGCGGCATGACGTGTGCGTCGTGCGCCGCCCGGATCGAGAAGAAGCTGAACAAGCTCGAGGGCGTCACCGCCTCGGTGAACTACGCGACCGAGAAGGCGAAGGTCAGCTTCGGCGACGGGGTCACCCCCGCCGACCTGATCGCCACCGTGGAGAAAACCGGCTACACCGCCCGGCTCCCCGAGCCGCCCCGCCCCGAGGCGACCGAGAGTGAGGAGGGCGCCGCCGAGGCGGACCCGGTGCGCTCGCTGCGCCGGCGGCTGCTGGTCTCCACGGCGCTGACCGTGCCGGTCGTGGCCATGGCGATGATCCCGGCGCTTCAGTTCACCTACTGGCAGTGGCTGTCGCTGACCCTGGCCGCGCCGGTGGTCGTGTGGGGCGGCTGGCCGTTCCACCGGGCAGCCTGGACCAACCTGCGCCACGGGGCCGCGACGATGGACACGCTGGTCTCCCTGGGCACC
>DATAAV010000288.1:0-1911 GCA_036259935.1 Geodermatophilus sp.
CCACAGCTCCTCCTCCGTCGCCTCCGGCCGGGCGTAGAGCAGGTTGGCCCGGATCGTGTCGTGGAAGAGGTGCGCGTCCTGGCTGACCACCCCGATCGCGTCGCGCAGCGACTCCAGCGTCAGCCGCCGGACGTCGACCCCGCCGACCCGCACCGCGCCCGCGGTGACGTCGTAGAGCCGCGGCACCAGGTTGGCGATCGTCGACTTGCCCGCGCCGGAGTGGCCGACGAGCGCGACGAGCCGGCCGGGCTCGACGCGGAAGGAGACGTCGTGCAGCACCGCCGTCGGCCCGCCGTGCTCGGGCAGGGAGACCTCCTCCAGCGACGCCAGCGAGACATCGGCCCCCGACGGGTAGCTGAACGACACCGAGTCGAACTCGATCGACCGGTCGTCGGCCGGCACCGGCACCGCGTCGGGTGCCTCCTGGATCATCGGCTGCAGGTCGAGCACCTCGAAGACCCGGTCGAAGCTGACCATCGCGCTCATGATGTCGACCCGGATGTTGGACAGCGCGGTCAACGGGCCGTACAGCCGGGAGAGCAGCAGCGCCAGCGCGACCACGTCGCCGGGGCTCAGCGAGCCGGTGAACGCCAGCGCGCCGCCCAGGCCGTAGACCAGCGCGGTGGCCAGCGCGGCGACCAGCGTGAGCGCGGTGAAGAACGTGCGGCCGTACATCGCCGACAGGACACCGATGTCGCGCACCCGTGCGGCCCGGCTGCGGAAGACCTCGGCCTCGGCCGCCGGCCGGCCGAACAGCTTGACCAGCAGCGCCCCGGCGACGTTGAACCGCTCGGTCATCGTCGCGTTCATCGAGGCATTGAGCCCGTAGGCCTCCCGGGTGATCTCCTGCAGCCGCCGCCCGATCCGCCGGGCCGGCAGCACGAACAGCGGCACCAGCACGATCGACAGCAGGGTGATCTGCCAGGAGAGGGTGAACATCACCCCGGCGGTGAGCACCAGCCCGATGACGTTGGAGACGACGCCGGACAGGGTCGAGGTGAAGGCCTGCTGGGCACCGATGACGTCGTTGTTCAGCCGGCTGACCAGCGCTCCGGTCTGGGTGCGGGTGAAGAACGCGACCGGCATGCGCTGCACGTGCTCGAACACCTTGCTGCGCAGGTCGTAGATGACGCCCTCGCCGATCCGCGCGGAGTACCAGCGGGTGGCCAGCGCGAGCGCCGCGTCGACCACCGCCAGCCCGGCGATGAACATCGCGATGCGGACGACGTCGCCGGCCGTGCCCGAGAGGCGGGCGATCCGGTTGACGATGTCGCCGGCCAGCAGCGGGGTGAGCACGCCGATGACCGAGGAGCCGACCACCAGGAGCAGGAACCACGTGAGCTCCCGGCGGTAGGGCGCGGCCACGCCGAGGATGCGGCGCACCGTGCCCTTGGGCAGTTCGCGGGCGGCCACCGTCGGATCCCGGCGGAACGACCGCATGGCCGCCATGGAGGTCATGGAACCGTTCATGGCACGACCTCCTTCCCGTCGACCGGCCAACACCACGGTGGCACGGCCTGTTCCGGAGGAAGGATGTCAGCGCCCTCCGACGAGTTCCTGCAGGCGGCGGACCTGAGCCGCGCGCTCGGCGGCGTCCTGGACCGCCGGCTCGTTGCGGACGGCGGAGCGGACCAGGGCCGCCGTCGCCCGGCTGGCCGCCACCGGCGGAGCGGTGAGCGCGGCGACGAGGTCGGCCACCGTGGCGTCGAGCTCGGCGGCCGGCACCACCACGTTGGCCAGTCCGATCGCCTGCGCCTCGGCCGCCCCGACCGCCCGCCCGGTCAGGCAGATCTCCAGCGCCCGGGAGTAGCCGACCGCCTCGACCAGGGTGCTCGTGCCGGTGAGGTCCGGCACGATCCCGAGGGTCGTCTCGGGCAGCCGGAGCGAGGCGTCCTCGGCGAGGACCCGCAG
>DATAAV010000289.1:0-2864 GCA_036259935.1 Geodermatophilus sp.
CTGCTGCAGCACTACCGCGAGCAGCTGGGCTGGGCGCGCGACGGCGTGGTCGAGCTCGGCACCGGTGACGCCACCGCCATCGCCGACGTGGTGGCCGGGCTGCCGGAGCTGCGGGTGCGCAGCTTCGACATCAGTGCGTCCTCGGTCGAGCGGGCGCGGCAGAACATCGCCGCCCGCGGGGTCGCCGACCGCTACACCGTGGAGCTCGGCGACTTCTTCGACGGCGCCGACTCCGCGGCCGCGCCGCGGGTGGCCACGGCGATCGCCAACCCGCCCTACATCCCGGCGCCGGACCGCGACATCCTCATGCCCGAGCTGTGGGGCGGGGTGTACGGCAACGACCTGGTGCTGCAGCTGCTCAAGGCCGGCTACCGCAACGTGGTCACCGCGGTGCCGAGCTACGCCGACCCGGAGACGACGGTCCGGACGGCGGAGGACCTCGGGTACCGCGTCGCGAACTTCCTCGCCATGGGCCTGGACTACGGCGACTACAGCAGCGAGCCCAAGGTGCGCGACCACGTCCGCCGGCTGGTCGCCGAGGGCCGCGGCTGGGCGGGGGAGGACGAGTACATGGTCGCCGTCGCGCTCTTCACGCAGGACCCGGACATCCCCGGCGACCGCGCCGGCCAACTGCTGCGGGCCCTGCAGCTGCCCGGCTGAGTCCTGCCCTGCCGACTGGGCAGTCGGGGTCGCCGACACGCGCGGACACGCCGAGGCACCGACCCGGACTGCCCCCTCGCGGACGGCGAGCAGCTGTCGGAGCGGGGCCCAGCGCCGCCCGGGCACGGCAGTCGGCCGCGGTGTCGGTCCCCCGAGTGGGGCCCGGCAGGCCCCCGGCGGGGACCGGGTGGGCTCAGCTCGACCGGGGGACGGCACATGACCGCGGTGTCGGCCGGTGGGCCGACACCGGTCACCGCCGTTTGGCGTAGCCGGCGAGTCCGAACTGCAGCAGCGCGAGACCCCGCTCGCCGCGGGCGCGCAGCTCCGCGGAGAGCTCCGGACCCGAGACGCCCGCGAGCACCCGGTCCCGGGCCAGCTCCAGCAGTGCGGCGTAGAGGCTGAGCACCGCGTGGGCGGCCAGCCACGGCGCCAGCTCACCGGGCTCGGCCTGCGTCTCCTCGGCGATGAGCTCCGCCAGCGCGGTGGTCAGCTCGCCGAGGATCTCCCGTTCACGGATCTGGAGCGTGCGGCTGCCGCGGATCACCCGCGCCATCTCCGCCACGCCGGCCGCGGCCTCGGGCGTGCCCAGCCCGCTCATCGCCCGGACGACGAAGGTGCCGGCCGCCGCGCTCACCGACTCGCCGGCGGGCCGGCCGCGCACCGCCCCGAGCAGCGCCGCGCGCATCGGGGGATCGGCCTCGAAGACGAGCCCCTCCTTGACCGGGAAGTGGTTGAACACCGTCTTCTCGACCACTCCGGCCCGCTGCGCGATCTCCACGACGCTGACCGCGTCGAACCCGCGCTCGGCGAACAACTCGGCGGCGGCCTCGATGATGGTGGCGCGGGTCTGCTGGCGGCGCCGCTCACGCAGCCCCGGGCCGCGCAGCGCCCGCCGGGCACGCCGCCCGCGGGTGGGCTGCTCGGGCTCGGCGGCCGCGGGGGGAGCGGCGGCGCCGGGCAGCGGGGGGGCCCCGTCCTGGACGTCCTCCGGCGCGGGCAGCTCGTGGACGACCGCGTCGGGGGTCTCCGGCCGGACCTCGTCGCCGGAGTCCGTGCGGCCGACCGCCTGCGCCCCTGGAGTCACCTCCCCCACGCTAGACAGCACCCCGGGGCGCTCGGACAGGGCCGGTGGGTCGCGGGTGTCCGGCGTGCCGCCTCCCGTGGTGTCGGACACTCTGCGTGAGCGGAGCAGCGCCGATGCGCGTCGGAGGACAGCGGCTCCAGGCCCCCGTGGGAGAGTGCAGGCCATGCGCATCGGCTCCCTCCGCCGTGGCCGGGCGCCGGAAGCGGCCCCGGGAGTGACCGGCACCGTGCGGCTGGACCGCCGCACCAAGAACCTGACCAAGCGGCTGCGCCCCGGGGACGTCGCGGTCATCGACCACGTCGACATCGACCGGGTCAGCGCCGACTCGCTGGTCGCGTGCAAGGTCGCCGCGGTCGTCAACGCCGCGCCCAGCACCTCCGGCCGCTACCCGAACCTCGGTCCCGAGATCCTCATCGGCGCCGGCATCCCGCTCGTCGACGGCGTCGGCAAGGACGTGATGTCGGCGGTCAAGGAGGGGACGCCGGTCCGCGTCGACGGCAACCGACTGCTGCTCGAGGACGGCACCGTCGTCGCCGAGGGCACCGAGCAGACCCCCGAGACCGTCGCCGACGCGATGGCCGAGGCACGGGCCGGGCTCTCGGTCCAGTTGGAGGCCTTCGCCACCAACACGATGGAGTACATGAAGCGCGAGCGCGCGCTGCTGCTCGACGGCGTCGGCGTCCCCGACGTGGTCACGCAGATCGAGGGCCGGCACGTGCTGGTCGTCGTCCGCGGCTACGACTACAAGGAGGACCTGCAGGCGCTGCGGTCCTACATCCGGGACTACCGACCGGTGCTCATCGGCGTCGACGGCGGCGCGGACGCGCTGGTCGAGGCCGGCTACCGCCCGGACATGATCATCGGCGACATGGACTCGGTGAGCGACGACGTCCTCAAGAGCGGCGCCGAGGTCGTCGTCCACGCCTACGCCGACGGCCGCGCCCCGGGCCTGGCGCGCGTGCAGGACCTCGGTGTGGACGCGATCACCTTCCCGGCCGCCGCCACCAGCGAGGACATCGCGATGCTGCTGGCCGACGAGAAGGGCGCCACGCTCATCGTCGCCGTCGGCACCCACGCCACGCTGGTGGAGTTCCTCGACAAGGGCCGCGGCGGCATGGCC
>DATAAV010000290.1:0-1993 GCA_036259935.1 Geodermatophilus sp.
GGGGGATTAGGCTCCCGGGTCCATGAGCGCGCAGCAGCAGGACGGGACTGCCGACCGCTTCGCCGACGACCCGGCGTTCGCGGTGCACGAGGGCGGCAAGCTGGTCGTACGCCCGACCCGCCCGATCGAGACGACCGCGGACCTCGCGCTCACCTACACGCCCGGCGTCGCCCGGGTGTCCAGCGCGATCGCGTCCGAGCCGGCCCTGGCCGACCGGTACACCTGGGCGCCGCGGGTGGTCGCGGTGGTCTCCGACGGCACCGCCGTCCTGGGGCTCGGGAACATCGGCCCGGCCGCGGCCCTGCCGGTCATGGAGGGCAAGGCCTGCCTGTTCAGCGAGTTCGCCGGGCTGTCGTCGGTGCCGGTCGTCCTCTCGACGACCGACGTGGACGCGATCGTGGATACGGTGGCGGCGATCGCGCCGTCCTTCGGCGGCATCAACCTCGAGGACATCAGCGCGCCGCGCTGCTTCGAGATCGAGGAGCGGCTGCGCGAGCAGCTAGACATCCCGGTCATGCACGACGACCAGCACGGGACGGCGATCGTCGTCCTGGCCGCGCTGCGCAACGCGGCGCGGGTGGTCGGCCGGGAGCTCGGCTCGCTGCGGGTGGTCGTCTCCGGTGCCGGCGCGGCCGGGGTGGCCTGCACCAAGATCCTGCTGGGGGCCGGCGTCGGCGACATCGCCGTGGCCGACTCCCGCGGCGTGCTGCACACCGGCCGCGACGACCTCACGCCGATCAAGCGCTGGATCGCGGAGCACACCAACCGGGCCGGCTACGCGGGCACGATGGCCGGCGCGCTCGAGGGCGCCGACGTCTACCTGGGCCTCTCCGGCGGCTCGGTGCCCGAGTCGGTGATCGCGTCGATGGCGCCGGACTGCATCGTGTTCTCGCTGGCCAACCCGATCCCCGAGGTCGACCCGGAGATGGCGGCTCGGCACGCCGCGGTCGTGGCCACCGGCCGCAGCGGGGAGCCCAACCAGATCAACAACGTGCTGGCCTTCCCCGGCGTCTTCCGCGGCGCGATCGACGCCGGCGCCACCGGCATCACCGAGCAGATGAAGCTGGCCGCGGCCACGGCGATCGCCGACGTCGTCGGGGACGAGGTGCGGGCCGACTACGTGGTGCCCAGCCCGCTGGACCGCCGGGTGGCCGACGCCGTCGCGGCCGCGGTCGCCGCCTGCGCCCGCGAGGAGGGCGTCGCCCGGACCTGAGGAAGGCCCCTCGCCCCCGCCGCTCGCACGCTCGCGCCAGGCCCCGTCCCGGGTCCCGCCCCGAGTGGGCGAGGCGTGGGGAGGACGGGGTCCTCCTGCCTGCGAGGGGGCCGCTCAGCCGAGGCTGCGCAGGTCCTGCAGCAGCGGGTCGACGGCGGCGCGGACGTCGGTGTTCAGGTAGACGCAGTACAGCGTCGCGAGCACGAACGCCGGCACCAGCACGACCTTCTCCAGCGCCGCCCCGGTGCGCAGCGGGGTGAGCGCCAGCCGGGACCGGCGCAGCAGCCACAGCACGGGGACGGGCACGCCCTGCGTCGTGAGCGCGTCCCCGGCGATGTGGGTCAGCACGCCGAGGGCGACCGCCCAGGGCAGCCAGGCCGGGCTGGGGGAGTGCTCGAGCAGCAGCCAGGCGCCGCTCCAGGACAGCACCAGGTTCCCGATGACGGTGTTCTCGGCCCGCCCCGGGATGACGAAGTGCAGGGCCCGCAGTGCCAGCCCGATGGCCAGCGCCATGAGCAGCAGGCTGGACCAGAACGCATGGGCCGCGGCCAGCGCCAGGGCGCCGAAGGCCAGCGGGGCGAGGACGGCGTCGTGGGTGCCCCAGCGGTGACCCTGCGCCAGCCGCCCGATCGCGCCGGAGGGGACGTCGGTGACCGGGCCCCACATGTCCGAGACGGTCGAGCCGCTGTGGTCGAGGTCGGGCAGCATCGCCATCCCGCCGACGGCGGCGATCCAGGCGACCTGACCGACGGTGCCGCCGACCGGGGCCCACGGCAGCGT
>DATAAV010000291.1:0-11220 GCA_036259935.1 Geodermatophilus sp.
CCGCTGCCGTCACCGACCCTGGGCGCCTTCGGCCGGCTCACCCGCCGGTTCGGCTTCGTCGACTACTCCCCGGAACAGATGCGATTCCTCAACTTCGGCCGGGTGGTCGACACCACCAGGCTGCGCACGGAGTTCGGCTACACGCCCCGGTACACCACCGCGGAGGCGCTGGCCGACTACGCCGCCACCCTGTCCCCGGTCGTCCCGCCGCGCCTGGTGGGCGGCCTGACCTCGCGGGCACAGGACGCCGTGCGCCGGGTGGGCGCCACCGCCGAGGCGGTCGGCGAGCGGCTGCGACCCACCCCGGCCACCCCTGGCCTGCGGGCGGTGCAGGATGCCTGAGGCCCGGGTCATCCGACTCCGGCCCGAAGACGAGGAACCGCACGGCCCGATCCCGACGGCGGCGAGCTGGGACGACCAGGTCGCCGGCGGTCTGGAGTTCCTCCGCCGGCGGCTGACCGGTGACTACGAGACCGACGAGTTCGGCTTCGACGCGGACCTGACCGATCACGTGCTGCTGCCGCTGCTGCGGCCGCTGTTCTCCCGCTGGTTCCGGGTCGAGACCTCCGGCGTGGAGAACGTGCCGACCACCGGGGGCGCGCTCGTGGTGGCCAACCACTCCGGCACGCTGCCGGTCGACGCGCTGATGACGACGGTGGCGCTGCACGACGACCACCCGGCGCAGCGGCGCTTCCGGCTGCTGGGTGCCGACCTCGTCTTCGAGCTGCCGTTCATCGGCGCGATGGCCCGCAAGCTCGGCGCCACCCTGGCCTGCAACGAGGACGCCGAGCGGCTGCTCACCGAGGGCGAGCTGGTCGGGGTCTTCCCGGAGGGCTTCAAGGGGATCGGGAAGCCGTTCCGCGAGCGGTACACCCTGCAGCGGTTCGGCCGGGGTGGTTTCGTCACGGCGGCCCTGCGCACCGGAGTGCCGATCGTGCCGTGCGCCATCGTCGGGGCCGAGGAGATCTACCCGATGCTCCACAACGCCAAGACGCTGGCGCGGCTGTTCGGCCTGCCGTACTTCCCGGTGACGCCGACGTTCCCGCTGCTCGGCCCGCTGGGCCTGGTGCCGCTGCCGTCGAAGTGGCTGATTGCCTTCGGCGAGCCGATCGAGACCGCCTCCTACGGTCCGGCCGCCGCCGACGACCCGATGCTGGTGTTCAACCTGACCGATCAGGTGCGCGAGACCATCCAGCACTCGCTCTACCAGCTGTTGCTCCAGCGCAAGTCGGTCTTCGGCTGACCGAGCCGGCCGGCGGACCCGCCGACCGCTGGACCATGATCGTTGCGCGGATGTCGACGCATCCGGGTTCGCTGATGCGTCGGTATCCGCGCAATCGCGCGGGTGGACGTCTCAGAACGGCCAGCGGTTGCGCCGGCGCAGCGCGAGCGCGCCACCGACCAGTCCGCCGGAGAGAGCGGCGGCCGCGACCGTGGGGACGCCGATCTTGGCCGCCTTGCGACCGGTGCGGAAATCCTTGATCTCCCAGCCGCGGGAGCGGGCGACCGCCCGCAGCTCGGTGTCCGGGTTCACCGCCACCGCCGTGCCGGTCAGCGTGAGCATGGGCAGGTCGTTGGACGAGTCGCTGTAGGCCGTGCAGCGGGAGAGGTCCAGCCCCTCGCGCTCGGCCAGCGCCCGGACCGCCTCCGCCTTCGCCTCGCCGTGCATCAGCTCACCGACCAGCCGCCCGGTGTAGTGCCCGTCCACCACCTCGGCGACGGTGCCCAGCGCGCCGGTCAGCCCCAGCCGGTGGGCGATGATGCGGGCCAACTCCACCGGGGTCGCGGTGACCAGCCAGACCCGCTGCCCGGCGTCCAGATGCCGCTGGGCCAGCAGCCGCGTCCCGGCCCAGATGCGGTCGGCCATGAGCTCGTCGTAGATCTCCTCGCTGACCTCGACGATCTCGGCCACGGGCCGCCCGGCGACGAAGGCCAGGGCGTTCTCCCGGATCGTGTGCATGTCGTCGGCGCTCTCGTTGCCGGCGATCCGGAACTTCGCCTGCTGCCACACGAAGCGGGCCAGGTCACGGGCGGTGAAGTACTTGCGGGCCGCCAGGCCGCGGGCGAACCAGAACAGGGACGCGCCCATCATCATCGTGTTGTCCACGTCGAAGAAGGCGGCCGCGGTGCGGTCCGGGACGATGGCCGGCGCCGGCTCCACCTCCGCGGCGGCGGCCGAGGCGGCACCGGCGACGTGCGCTCTGGTCTCCTCGTCCGGCAGTGACGCCGGAACCCGTGCCTGGCGGCCGCGGAACGGCAGTCCCGGCACGGTCACCTCCTTGTGGACGGCCCGCCACTGCGAGGGCGGGCACCTGCGATTCGCCGACCCTATGCCGCCCTCCCGGCGTCCACGGAGGGGGGCGTCAGCAGATGACGAGCGGGATGCAGATGGGCAGCGGCGTGTCCAGGACCGGTGGCGGGGGCTCCTGCGGCGCCGGCCGGGGGGCCTCGGGCGCGGTCGGGGGCTGCGCGGGCGGCAGCCCACCGCCGGGCGGAGGAACCGGCACCGTCGGCGTCGGCACGCTCCCGCCGGTCCCCGAACCGCCGTCGGCCCCGCCGGCGCCGGTTCCCGCAGTGGGGGAGCCGCCGCCGGCGGGGACCTCGGGAGGAGACGCGACCGGAGGTGCGCCGTCCGTCGGGGGTGCCGCCGTGGAGCCTCCGGACGGGGACGGGATCCCGCCGGCGGGGCCTCCTCCCTCGTCGTCCGCGGCCGCCGGCGGTGGGGGCTGGGTCGGTGCGCACAGGACCGGGACCGGCCCCAGCCGGTCGCTGCCCTCGACGGTCGGGCCGCCGGGGCAGGCCAGCGCGGCCCGCAGGTCGGAGGCTCGGGCGGTGAGCGCCTCGAGGAGGACCAGCGAGCTGCGGACGGCCGGGCGGGCCTCCTCGGGGATCGACGGCCCGAGCGCGCTCAGGCCGGTGGACTGCTCCGCGGCCCAGCCGGCCAGCTCGTCGACCGCCTCGGGGTCCTGCCGCTCGGTGGCCCGGGTGGTGAGCAGGTAGGCGCCCTCGGCCGTCTGCTGGTCCATCGTGCCGAGGGTCTGGACGACGAGAGCGGCCGGGACGTCGGGCGCCGGGGTCTCGGCAGCCGGCGCGGCAGCAGGTGCCGCGCCCAGCAGCTCCTCCAGCTCATGGAGGCGGGTGCCGGCGAACTCGAGCAGCGTGGCGCCGCGGTCGTTGCCGGCCAGCGCCAGCTGGGTCTGCTCGGTTCCCCGCTTGAGGCCGTAGAGGGCGTCACCGGGGCCGGCGTCGGTGGCCACCGCGACCAGCGTGCCGAGGGTGGTGACGGCCAGGGCCGCACCGGCGAGCCCGGCGGTGAGGCGGGTCCGCCACGGGGACCGGTGGAGGTCGCTCGCGCGGGCGGCCATCAGCCGGCGCAGGGGCGAGCGGGGCGCCGGCTCCGGGGCCCGCACCGCCGCCATGGCCACCAGCCGTGCCCGGGTCGCCTCCCGGAACCGCGGGTCGGGGTCGGCGTCGAGCTCGGCGGCGAGCTGTCCCAGCCGCTCGACGACCGCCTCCTCCCGGTCCCGCACGCCGGGGCGGCGGGAGCCGGCCGGAGCCGTGCCGTCGTGCGGTGTCACCTGGAGCCTCCGGTCGGTCGTGCGGGGATGCCACGGCCGCTGCCGTCCATCGACCTGAGCAACGACGCCCGCGGCTGGACCGTTACGGGATACCGGCGGGTAACCACGAGAGGCTCACCGCAGCCCGTCGGGGAGGAGTGCGGCCAGTCGCCGGACCGCCCGGTGCTGCAGCGCCTTGATCGCGCCTTCCCGCTTCCCCATGATCTGCGCGGTCTCCGCCACCGACAGCCCCTGCAGGAACCGCAGCGAGATGCACTCCTGCTGCTCGCTGCCGAGCTGCCGGATGCAGACCAGGAGCTGCTCGTGGGTCAGCCGCGACACCACGGCGTCCTCGGGCCCGTCGGTGGCGCGGTCGGCGTCGCGCATGTCGGCGGTGGCGACCTCGAGCCGGTACCGGCTGCTCTTCACGTGGTCGCGGATGATGTTGCGGGCGATCGTGACCAGCCACGCGCCGACGTCGCGGCCCTGGAACGACAGCGAGTCGATCCGGCGCAGCGCCCGCATGAACGTCTCGCTGGTGAAGTCCTCGGCCTGGGTCCGGTCGCCCACCCGGTGGTAGACGTAGCGGTAGACCAGGGTCACGTAGTGGTCGTAGAGCTCCCCGAAGGCCTCGGCGTCGCCGTCCTGCGCGCGCCGCACCATGCTCCACACGTCGACCGGCTCGGCCGCCGGGACGGCGTCCTCCAGCGCGGCCAGTTCCTCCTCGAGCCCGTCCTCCTGCTCGAGCTCGGCGGAGTCCACGTCGGCGTCGTCCTCGCGCGCGGGTTCCTCGACCGGTGCCGCCGGCACGGCCGCGGGAGGCTCCTCCGCGCTGACCCGCGGCCGGGGAGTGGGCCGCGGGCGCCGGGGTCTCCCGGCACCCGCGGGCGCCCCGTCGGACCCGGTCGGGACGGCGGTATCCCGCTCGTCCACGGGGCGCGACTGCGGCGGCATGCGGGCGTCGACCTCCTCCTCGGCCCGCTGAGCCGCGGCGGCTCGCTTCCCGGCGCGCCGGCCGGTCGGACCGGCGCGCGATGCTGCGGGGCTTGCCCCATGGTGACAACATCACTGCAGCCCGTCCACGCCACCCGGTAGATCCGCGGCGCGAGGTCCTTCCCCGGGTGGCAGGTGGCGTACTCCAACGGAGGAGATGTCGGTGATCGAGGCCGGTACCTCGCTGTCCGCGCTCGTCCGGGAAGCGGCCCGGCGAGCGCCCGAGACGCCGGCGGTGGTGGCCGGTGGGGACCGCCTGACGTGGGCCCAGCTCGACGCCGAGGTCGATCGGGCGGCCGCCGGGTACGCCGCCCGCGGGCTGGCCCGGGGGGAGCGGGTCGCCGTCCAGCTGCCCAACGGCCTGGACTGGCTGAGCGCCACCCTCGGTGCGCTTCGCGCCGGGCTGGTCGTCGTCCCGGTGAACACCGCCTACACCGATCCGGAACTGGAGTACGTGCTCGGCGACAGCGGCGCGGCCCTGCTCGTCGCGGCCGGCGAGCGGGCTCCGGTCGCCGGCGTGCCGGTCTGCGCCGGCCCTCCGCGCGGCGACGGCGAACCGCCGGCCGAGGACGACGACCCGGGCGCGCTGTCCTTCCTGGCCTACACCAGCGGCACGACCGGGCGGCCGCGGGGCGCGATGCTCACCGCCGGTGCCCTGCGGGCCAACCAGCAGCAGTGCCTGGCGCTGGAGCCGTCCCCGGTCCTGCCCCACGACCGGGTGCTGCTGGTGCTGCCGCTGTTCCACGTCTACGGGCTCAACGCCGGGTTCGGGCTGGTCGCCGCGACCGGCGCCTGTGCAGTGCTCCTGCCCTCCTTCGACCCGGCCGAGTCGCTCGCGGTCATGGCCCGGGAGCAGGTCACCGCGGTACCGGGTGCGCCGCCGATGTACCAGGCCTGGCTGGCCGCCGGCAGCGACGCCGACCTGCGGCGGGCGTTCGCCGCCGTCCGGATCGCCTCCTCCGGGGCCGCGCCGCTGCCCGAGGAGGTCTGGACGGCGATGCGACAGCGCGCCGGGGTCACCGTCTGGGAGGGCTACGGGCTCACCGAGGCCTGCCCCGTGGTCACCAGCACGCTGGCCACCGGACGCGCCAAGCCCGACTGCATCGGCGGTCCCCTGCCGGGCGTGGAGGTCGTCCTGCGCGACACCGCCGTGCACGAGGTCGCGGCCGACCGCGACGCCGCCGAGGAGGGGCCGGGAGAGCTCTGGGTCCGCGGGCCGAACCTCTTTTCCGGGTACTGGCCCGCCGGCGTCGACGGCCCCGACGCCGAGGGATGGCTGGCCACCGGCGACCTGGCCTACCGGGACGACGACGGCGACCTGCACCTGGTCGACCGGCGCAGCGACCTGATCCTGGTGAGCGGGTTCAACGTCTACCCGGCCGAGGTGGAGCGCGTGCTCGACGCCCACCCCGCCGTGCGGGAGAGCGCGGTGATCGGCGTCCCCGATCCGCGGACCGGCTCGGCGGTGCGGGCGGTGGTGGTCCTCGAGCCGGGGCAGCAGGTGACCGCCGAGGAGCTGCGGGCGCACGCCGCGCAGTCGCTGGCCCGGTACAAGGTGCCGACCTCGGTCCACTTCCTGCCCTCGCTGCCGCACTCGCTCACCGGCAAGGTCAGCCGTGCCCGGCTGCGGGAGCTCGGGCTGACCCGTCCGGGGGACGATGTCGGCACGCAGCCCCAGCCCGTGGCGGGAGGATCCCGATGACCGAGCCGACCGCGCGCCTGCTGCTGCTCACCCGGGTCGGGTGCCACCTCTGCGAGACCGCCGCCGCGACGCTGGAGCAGATCGCCGCCGAGGCCGGGCTGACCACCGAGAGCATCGACGTGGACGCCGATCCGGAGGTGCAGGCGGAGTTCGGCGACCGGGTCCCGGTGGTGATCCTCGACGGCCGCGAGCACTCCTACTTCACCGTGGACGTGCCGCGGCTGCGCCGGGACCTCGGCCTGACCTGACTCCCGGGCGGGCGACGACCGGCGCCGGCGGCTATGGTGTCCACCACAGGCAGCCCCATCTGTGCTGGGAAGAGGCCCTCCGGCCCCCCGGCGACTTTGTTCCTGCCTTCACAAGCGGCTACCGTGGCGGGCGCCGGGCTCTTTCCCGCCCGGGTTCCCGATGTCGTTCGACCTGCATCCGGCGCCGCCGGGCGCGCGGGCGTGACCGCTGTGGAGTAGGCAGTGACCGAGCTTCCGAGGTCACGGACGGGCGCAGCATCCCGCGGCACCGGGTTGTCGAGCGCCGGCGAGGAGGGCCCCGTGACCGAGCGGCGGTCCCGCATCCCGGAGGCCACCGTCGCCCGCCTGGCGGTCTACCTGCGCGTGCTGACGAGCCTGGCCGACGGTGGACGGAGCACCGTCGCCTCCGGTGAGCTGGCCTCGGCCGCGGGGGTCAACCCCGCCGGGCTGCGCAAGGACCTCACCCACCTCGGCCCGTGCGGCGTGCGGGGTGTGGGCTACGACGTCGCGACGCTGCGCGACCGGATCGCCCGCGTGCTCGGGGTCGAGCGGTCCCGCGCCTGCGTGCTGGTCGGCATCGGGAACCTCGGCTCGGCCCTGGCCGACTACGCCGGCTTCGGCACGCGGGGCTTCCAGTTCGTGGGGTTGTTCGACTCCTCGCCGGCCCGGGTGGGACAGCGGATCGGCGGGCAGACCGTCCGCCCGATCGACGAGCTCGACGAGGTGGTCGCCGCGACAGGGGCGACGATCGGGGTCATCGCGACACCGGCCGAGGTGGCGCAGTCGGTCTGCGACCGGCTCACCGCGGCCGGGGTGAGGAGCATCTTGAACTTCGCGCCGGTGGCGCTCTCCGCGCCCGAGGGGATCGACATCCGTCAGGTGGATCTCTCCGTCGAACTGCAGGTCCTGGCGTTCCTGGGGCAGCAGCACGGGGGCGCGGTCGCGGCGCTGGGAGGCCTGTCATGAGCCTGCTCGCCGTCGGCGTCAGCCACCAGACCGCCCCCGTCGCCCTGCTCGAGCAGTTCGCCATGGGCACCTCGGACACCGTCAAGGCGCTGCACGAACTGGTGGAGAGCACCCACGTCAGCGAGGCCATCGTGCTGGCCACCTGCAACCGGATCGAGGTCTTCGCCGAGGTGGACCGGTTCCACGGCGGCGTGACCGAGGTCAGCCGGGTGCTGGCCCGCCAGGCCGGGGCGACGGTGGAGGAGCTGTCCCCCTACGTCACCGTGCACTACGAGGACCAGGCGGTGACCCACCTGTTCACCGTCGCGGCCGGGCTGGACTCGATGGTGGTGGGCGAGACCCAGGTGCTCGGCCAGCTGCGCAACGCCTACGCCCTGGCCCGCGAGGAGGGCACGGTCGGCCGCGCCCTGCACCCGGTCGCCCAGCGCGCCCTGCGCGTCGGCAAGCGGGTGCACGCCGAGACCGGCATCGACCGCGCCGGCGCCTCCCTCGTCTCGGTCTCCCTCGACCGCGCCGAGGACCGGGTCGGCCCGCTGCAGGACCGCGACGTGCTCGTCGTGGGCGCCGGCTCGATGGGCGCGCTCGCCGCGACCACCCTGGCCCGCCGCGAGGCCCGGGTGACGGTGAGCAGCCGCACCCCCGCGCACGCCGAGCGCCTGGCCACCACCGTCGGCGGCCGCGCCGCCGACCTCGCCGGTCTCCCCGAGGAACTGGCCGCCGCCGACGTGCTCGTCACCTGCACCGGCGCCAGCGGCCTGGTCATCGGCACCGAGGTGGTCGCCCGCGCCATGGCCGACCGGCCCGACCGCCCGCTGGTCGTCGTCGACCTCGCGCTGCCCCGCGACGTCGACCCCGGCGTCGCCGCGCTGCCCGGCGTGCACGTCGTCGACCTGGCGCTGCTGCAGGGCGAGCGCTCCGCCCACCCCGGCGAGCCGGTCGCCGGCTCGGTCGCCGCCGACGACATCGCCGCCGCGCACGCGCTGATCGAGGCGGAGACCGCCCTGTTGCGCGCCGAGCGGCAGGCGGCCGCGGTGGCGCCGACGGTGTCGGCGCTGCGCAGCCAGGCGGCCGAGGTGGTCGACGCCGAGCTGCTGCGGCTGTCCACTCGCCTGCCCGACCTGGACGTCCGCGCCCGCGGCGAGATCGCCCGGACCGTGCGGCGGGTCGTGGACAAGCTGCTGCACGAGCCGACCGTGCGGGTCAAGGAGCTGGCCAGCGCCCCCGGCGGCGTCGACTACGCCGACGCGCTGCGCGCCCTCTTCGGGCTGGGCATCGACGCCGAGGTGGCCCCGGAGCGGGCCAGCCTCGCCGACGCGGTCGCCGTCGACCCCGACGAGCTGCGCCCGGGCGGCCCCGCATGACCCGGACGCCGACCCGGACCACGACCCTGCGCCTGGGCACCCGCGCCAGCCGGCTGGCCCACACCCAGTCGCAGACCGTCGCCGACGCGATCACCGCGGCCAGCGGCGTGCCGGTCGAGCTGGTCCACATCAGCACCGAGGGCGACCGCTCGGCGGCCGCGATCGCCCAGCTGGGCGGCACCGGCGTCTTCGTCACCGCGATCCGCCGGGCGCTGCTCGAGGGCGCCGTCGACGTCGCCGTCCACAGCTTCAAGGACCTGCCGACCGCGCCGGAGCCGGGCCTGGTCCTGGCCGCCGTCCCCGGGCGGGAGGACCCCCGGGACGCGCTGGTCGCCCGCGACGGGCTCACCCTCGGCGAGCTGCCGCCGGGCGCCAAGGTCGGCACCGGCGCGCCGCGCCGCGTGGCCCAGCTGCGCGCGCTCGGCCTGGGGCTCGACGTCGTGCCGATCCGCGGCAACGTCGACACCCGTATGGCGCGGGTGGTGCCGGGCGACCTCGACGCCGTCGTCCTGGCCCGCGCCGGGCTGTCCCGGCTCGGCCGGCTGGACGCCGTCACCGAGACCCTCGACCCCCTCCAGGTGCTGCCCGCGCCGGCGCAGGGCTCGCTCGCCGTGGAGTGCCGCGCCGACGACGTGGCGACCCGCGAACTGCTCGCGCCGCTCGACGACCCGGCCGCGCGGGCCTGCGTGGTGGCCGAGCGCACCACCCTGGCCGCGCTCGAGGCCGGCTGCAGCGCGCCGGTCGCCGCCTACGCGGAGATCGCGGAGGGCGACGCCGGCCCGGAGCTGTTCCTCCGCGCCTCGGTGACCGCTCTCGACGGCAGCGACGGCGTCCGCGGCTCGCTCACCGGCCCGCCGGCCGACGCGGAGCGCCTGGGCCGCGCGCTCGCCGCAGACCTGCTCGACCGGGGCGCCGCCGACCTCGTGGCGGCCTCCCGATGACCTTCCCCCTGCGGGCCGGGCAGCAGGCCCCGACCCCCCAGACCCCCGCACACGCCCGTCCACGGGCCAGAACCAGGAGCACGCGATGACGCGCTTCCACAAGCAGAACGGCGGGGCGGCCGGCACGGTCGTCTTCGTCGGCGCCGGTCCCGGCGACCCCGGGATGCTCACCGCCCGGGCCACCGCGGCCCTGGCCGGGGCCGACCTGGTCATGGTCGACCCCGACGTCCCGGCCGGCCTCCAGGACGCCGTCCGCGAGGACCGGCCCGATCTCGAGCTGACCCCGGCCACCGGCGAGCCCGCTGAGATCGCCAAGGCCGCCGTCGCCGCGGCCAAGAACGGCGGCACCGTCGTCCGCCTGGTCGCCGGTGACCCGTTCACCTCCGACGCCGTGGTCAAGGAGGTGCTGGCCGTCGGCCGCACCTCGGTGCCCTTCGACGTCGTCCCCGGCGTGGCCCCCGCCGGCGCGGTGCCCGCCTTCGCCGGCGTGCCCCTGGGCGGCACGTGGCTCACCGGTGACCTGCGCGGCGAGGTCGACCTGGCCGCGCTGGCCGGCGCGGCCACCGCGGTCGGCGGCCCGCTGGTGCTGCAGGGCAACGCCGAGGACCTGCCCGACGCCGCCGCCCGGCTGGTCGAGGGCGGCCTGGCCGGCTCCACCCCGGCCGTGGTGACCTCCGGCGGCTCCGGGACGGCGCAGAAGAGCGTCGTCGCCAAGCTGTCCGCGATCGCCGAGAAGACCGCCGGCCTCGACGCCTTCACCGGCCCGGTGGTGGCCACCGTCGGCTCGGCGGTCGACAAGCGCGCCAAGCTCTCCTGGTGGGAGAGCCGGCCGCTGTTCGGCTGGCGGGTCCTGGTGCCGCGCACCAAGGACCAGGCCGGTGAGATGAGCGACCGGCTGCGGGCCTACGGCGCGGTGCCGGTCGAGGTGCCCACCATCGCCGTCGAGCCGCCGCGCAGCCCCGCGCAGATGGACCGCGCCATCAAGGGCCTGGTCACCGGCCGCTACGGCTGGATCGTCTTCACCTCGGTCAACGCGGTGAAGGCCGTCCGCGAGAAGTTCGCCGAGCTGGGCCTGGACGCCCGTGCCTTCGCCGGGGTCAAGGTCGCCTGCGTCGGCGAGCAGACCGCCGCCGCCGTCCGCGCGTTCGGCATCGCGCCGGAGCTGGTGCCCAGCGGGCAGCAGTCCAGCGAGGGCCTGCTGGCCGACTTCCCCGAGTACGACGACGTGCTCGATCCGATCGACCGGGTGCTGCTGCCCCGCGCCGACATCGCCACCGAGGTCCTGGCCGCGGGCCTCAAGGAGCGCGGCTGGGAGATCGACGACGTCACCGCCTACCGGACCGTCCGGGCCGCTCCGCCGCCCGCCCCGGTGCGCGAGGCGATCAAGGGCGGCGGCTTCGACGCGGTGTGCTTCACCTCGTCGAGCACCGTGCGCAACCTGGTCGGCATCGC
>DATAAV010000292.1:0-11451 GCA_036259935.1 Geodermatophilus sp.
ACCACCGCCGCCGGGCACGCCGCTCCGGCGTCCGCGGTCGCGGCCGCGGCGACCCAGGCAGGCGTGCCCGTCGCCGTTGTCCCGGCACCCGTCCCCGCGCCCGCCGGGACGCCTGAAGGGCCCGGGGACGTACCGACCTCCGCCGTCCCGGTCCTGGCCGACGCTCCGGGCCCCGGCGCCGGCGCCGGCTTCCCCGGCCGGCCGGTGTATCCCGGCGCGACCGCCCGCGTCGCAGCAGCACCCGTCCCGGACGCCCCCGCCGGACTGACCGTGGTCGTCGCCGGGCCGGCCGGCGCCCCGCCTGCTGCTGCACCGCCGACGACGGTCCCCGCGACACGGGCGGCAGCCCCCACGCCGGCCCTGCCGGACGCCGCCGGCGGCTCCCCCGCTGCCGACGCCGCGAGACCGCCCGGCCCGGACCCCGACGCCCCGGCCGCTCCCGCGGCGACCGCAGCGGCCCCGCCACCGGCACCGGCACCGGTCGCGACCGCGCCCGGAGCCCCGCCGGCCGCCGAGCCCCGGAGCGCGCCGCCGGTGGGCACCCAGGTCGCCGCGCACGTCGCCGTCCTGCGCAACGGCCCCGACGGCGCGCACTCGCTGACCGTCGTCCTCACCCCGGAGACCCTCGGTCCGGTGGAGGTGCAGGTGACCCTGGCGCAGGGCTCGGTGGACCTCACCCTCCGCGGGTCCTCCGAGGCCGGCCGGGCCGCGCTCCTCGAAGCCCTGCCCGACCTGCGCCGCGACCTGGAGACCGCCGGCCTGAGCTGCTCGCGGCTGGAGGTCGACCGGGACACCGGCGGCTCCTGGTCGGCCCAGCAGCAGACCCCCGGCGACCGCGGCTCCCAGGAGCGGGGCGAGGCCCGCCCCCGGCCGTGGCCGCGGTCGGCCGACCCCGGTGAGGGCCGCCCGGCCCCCACCGCCACCTCCGCCACGTCCTCGGGCGTGGACGTGCGCGTATGAGACGGAGCTGATCGACATGCCGGACGCAGTGAGCGGCGTGGGCGCCGCGACCTACGGGACGGCCACCGCGGCGGTGGACCGCCCCGACCAGATGGGCAAGGACACCTTCCTGAAGCTGCTCGTCGCGCAGCTGCGCTACCAGGACCCGTCCAACCCGGCCAGCAGCAGCGAGTTCATGGCGCAGACGGCGACCTTCACGCAGGTGGAGAAGCTCGAGCAGATCGCCCAGCAGAACGCCTCGCTGCTCGCGCTGCAGCGTTCGACCAGTGCCGGTGCGCTCGTCGGCCGCAGCATCACCTACACCGATCCCACCGGCGCCGCAGTGACCGGTGTCGTCACCTCGGTCCGGCTCGGGTCCGACGCCTCCGAGGCCGTGGCCATGGTCGGCACCACCGCGGTGCCCATGGCCCGCATCACGGAGATCGCCGCGCCGACGTCCTGACCGCCCCCGACCCCGCCGTCCGTACCGCCTCCAGCGAGGAGTTCCTCCCATGCTCCGTTCCATGTTCTCGGCCATCTCCGGGCTGCGCGCCCACCAGACGAAGATGGACGTCACCGGCAACAACATCGCCAACGTCAACACCGTCGGCTTCAAGAGCAGCCAGACCGTCTTCGAGGACACCCTGTCCCAGGTGCTGCGCGCCGGCGGCGCCCCCGCCGAGGAGCGCGGTGGCACCAACCCCGCGCAGGTCGGGCTCGGCGTCAAGGTCGCCGGCATCACCACCAACTGGACCCAGGGCGCCACCCAGACCACCGGCCGCTCGACCGACTTCATGATCGAGGGCGACGGGTTCTTCGTGGTCCGCGCCGGCACCGAGCAGCTGTTCACCCGCTCGGGCTCCTTCGAGTTCGACGCCGCCGGCAACCTGGTGACGTCGAGCGGCGCGGTGCTCCAGGGCTGGATGGCCGACGCGGACGGCGTGGTCAACCCCAACGGCCCGATCCAGGACCTCTCGGTCCCCTACGGGCAGATCGTCGACCCGGTGGCCACCACCTCGGGCACCGTCGTCGGCAACCTGCCCGCCAACGAGCCGGCCGGCACGGTGGTGACCACCGCGATCACGATGTTCGACGACCTGGGCGTGGCCCAGCCGATCACCTACACGTTCACCAAGAACGGCGACAACTCCTGGTCGCTGGACATCACCCACCCCGACGGCGTCCTCGTCGACGACGCCCCGGTCACCTTCGACGCGTCGGGGGTCATGACCGCGCCGGCCGGCGGCACCGTCTCCTTCGACCCGGCGGCGCCCCCGATGAGCGCGGCCGGCTGGTCGGGGCCGGTCACCGTGGACCTGACCGCCGTGACCCAGTTCGGCGGCAAGAACACCGTCGCCGCGCCGGGCCAGAACGGCTACGCGCTCGGCTCGCTGCAGTCGTTCAGCCTCGGCAACGACGGCACGATCACCGGCGTCTACTCCAACGGGCTGCGCCAGCCCCTGGGGCAGCTCGCGCTGGCCTCGTTCAACAACCCGAGCGGCCTGGAGAAGGCCGGCGGCACCGCCTACCGCCTGGGCGACAACTCCGGCGCGGCGATGATCGGGCAGGCCGGCGTGGCCGGCCGCGGGGTGCTGAACTCCGGCGCGCTGGAGATGTCCAACGTCGACCTGGCCGAGGAGTTCACCGGCCTGATCGTCGCCCAGCGCGGGTTCCAGGCCAACAGCCGGGTGATCACCAGCTCCGACGAGATCCTGCAGGACCTGGTCAACCTCAAGCGCTGACCCGTCCGCACCGGCGGCCCGGTTCCTCCCCCGAGGAGCCGGGCCGCTGCCGTTCCCGGGGCCGGGGCCGTCGCCCGTCGAGTGGGCAGTTGATGCCGCCGACACGCGGAATCACGCCGGAGCGGGCGACACCAACTGCTCACTCGGGGGTCGGGCGTCTCCACGGCGTTCGCCCAGGTCACCCGGAGGAGGGAGGTCACCCGTTCGGCTCAAGCCACCGCGGCCGCCCGCCGATGAGAACCCCGGTCGGCACCGCCCCGCAGGCGGCTGCCCCGCCCCGCCCACCGAGCCAGAGGACCCCACCCGTGATCCGTGTGACGCGCCTGAACGGGGAGCGGTTCGCCCTCAACCCGGACCTCGTCGAACGGGTCGAGGGGCATCCCGACACCGTCGTCTTCCTCGTGGACGGCACCCGGTACCTGGTGCGGGAGACCGTCGACGAGGTGCTGGTGGAGATCCGGGAGTACCGCGCGAGCGTCCTCGCCACCGCCTACGAGATGGACCGGGGCACCTACCGCTCCCCCTCCTCCGCCCGCGGCGGCGCGGGCTCCTCGGTCGTCCCGTTCCCGACCCGCGAGGAGCGCTGACCCGTGGACCCGGCCACCCTGATCGGCATCGCCCTCGGTGTCGTCTCGCTGCTCGCGCTGATGATCCTCGAGGGCTCCAGCCCGATGGCCATCGTCCTGCTGCCGCCGCTCGTCCTGGTGTTCGGCGGCACCTTCGGCGCGGCCATCGCCGGCTCCGCCCTGGCCGACGTCAAGAAGATCGGCGCCTGGTTCCGGATGGCCCTCATGCCGGCCAAGGTCCCGCCCGTGGGCGACCACATCGCCACCCTGGTCGGCCTCGCCGAGAAGGCCCGCAAGGAGGGGCTGCTCGCGCTCGAGGGGCAGGTGAAGACCATCGAGGACCCGTTCCTGCGCCGCGGGCTGCAGATGTGCATCGACGGCACCGACCCCGAGGAGCTGCGCGACGTCCTCGAGGCTGAGATCTCCGCCCGGAAGGGCGAGGACAAGGTCGCCGCCAAGTTCTTCACCGCCATGGGCGGCTACGCCCCGACCGTCGGCATCATCGGCACCGTCGTCGGCCTCATCCACGTGCTGGAGAACCTCGACAGCCCCGAGACGCTGGGTCCGCTGATCGCCGGCGCGTTCGTCGCGACCCTGTGGGGCGTGCTCTCGGCCAACTTCTTCTGGCTGCCCATGGGCGCCAAGATCACCCGCATCAGCGACCTGCAGGCCGCGCAGATGGCACTGCTGGTCGAGGGGATCGCCGAGATCCAGGCCGGCACCAGCCCCCGCGCGGTCCGGATGAAGCTCAACGCGCTGGTGCCGCCCGGTGAGGTCGCGCGGGAGGCCGCATGAGCTCCAGCTCCGGCCGCCGCCGGGCTGCCCGGCACCACGAGGAGGAGCACGAGAACCACGAGCGGTGGCTGGTCTCCTACGCCGACATGGTGACCCTGCTCATGTGCCTGTTCATCGTGCTGTTCGCCATCAGCCAGGTGGACAAGGAGAAGTTCGCCGCGCTCACCCACGGCCTGTCCTCCAGCTTCGGCGCGCCGGTCTCCGCCCTGCCCGCCGCCACGCCGGAGGGGTCGGTGTTCGACGGCCTCCCCGAGCCGGTGGACGTCGCCGCGGCCATCCCGCCCGACCCGGCCGTGCCCCAGGCCCACGTCGACGCCGCAGCCGCCCGGGCCGCGGCGGCGGAGTCCGAGCGGGTCGCCGCCGAGGCGCGGGCCGCCTACGCGCAGCTCGCCGCCGTCCGGGACCGGATCGAGCAGGGGCTCGCCGCGGCGGGCCATGCCGGCGCCGCCCGGTACGAGATCGACGAGCGCGGCCTGGTGGTGCACATCGTCGCCGACGCGGTGCTGTTCCAGGAGGCCAGCGCCGAACTGCGCCCGCAGGGCCGGCAGATCCTCGACGCGGTCGCCCCCGCCCTGCGGGAGCTGCCCAACCGGTTGCGCATCGAGGGGCATGCCAACCACCTGCCGGTGGACCCGCACGGGCCGTGGCCGTCGAACTGGGAGCTCTCCTCCTACCGGGCCACCACCGTGCTCCGGCACCTGGCCGGCGACGGCGTTCCCGAGCCGCGCATGTCGGCGGCCGGCTACTCCTCCACCCAGCCGCTGGTCCCCGAGACCGACCCGGCCGCGATCACCGTCAACCGCCGCGTCGACGTCGTCGTCCTCTCCCCCGCCTCGGCCGAGGCCAACGAACTGCTGCCCGGCCTCGACGCCGCCACCTCCCAGGAAGGCACCCGATGAGCAAGGACAAGGACACGAAGGCCGAGACCCTCGGGGACGACGAGGCCCCCGGCGGGCGCAGGAAGCTGCTGCTCGTCGGGTTGGCGGTGCTGCTGGTCGCGGCCGGCGCCGCCTGGTTCCTGCTGTTCTCCGGCGGGTCGGCCGAGGCCGAGGAGCCGGTGCCCGGCGAGGTGCTCACCCTGGAGCCGGTGGCGGTCAACCTGGCCGGCGGGGGCTACCTGAAGATTGGCATCGCGCTGCAGCTGACCGAGGACGCCGCCGGCGGCCACGGCGGGGCACCCGACGGCGCCAAGGCCCTCGACCTGGTGATCTCCACGTTCTCGCAGGCCCAGCCGGCCGACGTCACCGGCGCCCGGGAGGCCCTCAAGGAGGCGCTCGAGCAGCGGATCGTCGAGGCCTACCACGGCGCCGTGATCGAGATCTACTACACCGAGTACGTCACTCAGTAGCGCCCCGGCACCACCAGTCCCACCGCTCCCACCGGCCGGCGGCGCGCTCCGCGCCGCCGGTCAGGGTGCGCCGCCGCCCCGCCGATGAGGGCAGCGTGACCCGCCCCCAGAACGGACCGCTGCCTCCCGGGGCCGGTCCGCTGTCGCACGCCCCGGGCAGCCGCTCGCGGCGCGGGGAGCCCCGCACGTACGACTTCCGGCGGCCGACCAAGCTCTCCCGCGAGCACGTCCGGGTCCTGCAGATCGCCCAGGAGGCCTTCGCCCGCCAGGCGACGACGGTCCTCACCTCGCTGCTGCGCGCCGGCGCCCGCCTGGAGCTGCGCAGCATCGAGCAGCACTCCTACGACGACTGCCTCGCCGCGCTGCCCAACCCCGTCTTCATCGCGACGTTCACCCTCGAGCCGCTGGCCGGCAAGGGCCTGCTGGCCTATCCGCTCGACATCGCCATGGCCGGCGTGGACCACATGCTGGGCGGCTCGGGCACCGCGAAGCAGCCCCTCCGGCCGATGACGGCCATGGAGACCACGATCACCAACCACCTGCTGGGCCGCCTGCTGCAGGAGTTCGCCGCCTGCTTCGCGCCGATCGCGCCGCTGCAGCCGGAGCTGGCCGGGCTGGAGTACAACCCGCAGCTGGCCCAGGCCGCCGCCGGCTCGGACACGGTCATGGTCGCCACGTTCACCATGACCGTCGGCAGCCGGGTGGGCGAGGCCTCGCTGGTGCTGCCGTTCTCCTCGTTCGCCAGGGCGCTGAACAACGCCGCCTCCCCGCAGCTGTCCGAGTCGGCGCTGCGCAAGCGTCAGCGGGCCGCCGACGCCCTGGCCGAGCGGCTCAACCTGGTGCCGGTCGACGTCAGCGTGCGGTTCGCCCCGCTCGAGGTCTCCTCCGAGGAGCTGCTCTCCCTGGCCGTGGGCGACGTGCTGCTGCTGCGCCATCCCCGCGACGCCCCGCTCGAGGTCACCACCAACGACGTCACGTTCGCCTACGCGATCGCCAGCAACCACCGACGCCGGCTCGCCGCCGCCATCGTGCCCACCCCGTACGCCGCGAAGGATCCCGCATGACCGCCTCGCTCGAGCACTCCCAGGCCTCCGAGACCGTCACCGCCGTCGTCGTCGCCGCCGCGCGCGCCGCGGCCACGCTGGTCCCGGCCACGGTCGAACTGGCGCCCGGGATCCCGGTCGGCGACCCCGCCGCGGTCGCACTCCCCCCGGCCGCCGCCTCCGCGGTCACCGCCCGGCTCTCCGGCGAGGTCACCGGCGACGTCGTGCTGGTCGTGTCCGCCGACGTCGTCGCCGCGCTGAACAACTCCCCGGTCGGCCGGATGGACGTCGCCACCGCGCTGCGGCCGGCGCTGGAGGCGGCCGCGGCCACCCTCGGCCGGGTACGGGTGGCCTCCGAGCGGGCCGAGGACCCGGTGGCCGCCCTGGACGGGCTGCGCGACAAGGGCATGTTCGTGGCCGTGCCGCTGCTGGCCGGCGCCGAGCACCAGGCCACCCTGGCGCTGCAGGTGACCCTGCCGTCCGCGCGTGCCCAGCGCGGCAGCCTGGACCTGCTGCGGCACGTGGCCATGGAGGTCACCGTCGAGATCGGCCGGACCCGGATGACCGTCGGGGAACTGCTCTCCCTGCACCCGGGCGAGGTCGTCGAGCTCGACCGCGCGGCCAGCGCCCCCGCCGACCTGCTGGTCAACGGCACGCTCATCGCCCGCGGCGAGGTGGTCGTCGTCGACGAGGACTTCGGCCTGCGGATCAGCGAGATCGTCACCGACGCCGCCGCGGAGCTGGGGCAGCCACACCCATGACCTGGATGATCATCCGGCTGGTCCTGTCGCTGGTGTTCGTCGCGGCGGTGCTGTGGTTCGCCGCCCGGGTCGCCCAGAAGCGCGGGCTCGGCCAGGGCAACGGCCTCATCGAGGTCGTCGCCCGGCAGCGGATGGGGCGGGCCAGCAGCGTCAACGTCGTCCGCATCGCCGGGCGGGTGCTCGTCGTCGGCGCGACCGAGGAGCAGGTGACCCTGCTGGCCGAGGTCGACGGCGACGCCGTCGAGGCGACCCTGCGCGAGCGGCGGGACGCGCTGCGCCGGACCGTCGTCACCGACGCGACCGGCGCCGAGGTCCCCGCGCTCCCGCCCCGCACCTCCACGGGCGTCCTCGCCGGGTCGGTGTTCGACCGGAGCGGCTGGAGCGCGCTGGTGCAGCAGCTGCGGGAGCGGACGGTCCGCCGCTGATGACCCCGACCCGGACCTCTCCCCCGGGCCGGCGCGTGGCCCTGGTGGCCCTGCTGGGACTGCTGGTCACCGCGGCGCTCGTGCTGCTCGCCGGCCCGGCGTCGGCCGCGCCGACGCCGCCGACGGAGCCCGCGGTTCCGGTGGCTCCCGCGGTCGACGGCGGGGTGGACATCTCCGTCGGCGACGGCAGCCCGAGCACCTCGGTGACGCTCATCCTCGCGATCACCGTGCTGTCCGTGACGCCGTCGGTGCTGCTGCTGGCCACCTCGTTCACCAAGATCGTCGTGGTGCTGTCGCTGACCCGCAACGCCCTCGGGATGGCGCAGTCCCCGCCCAACGCGGTGCTCACCGGCCTGGCCCTGTTCCTGACCCTGTTCGTGATGGGCCCGGTGTTCGGCGAGATCAACGACGTCGCCCTGCAGCCCTACCTCGACGGGCGGACCACCGTCGCGCAGGCCTACGAGACCGGCGTCGTGCCGCTCAAGGAGTTCCTGCTCGCCAACACCCGCGACGACGAACTCGCGCTGATGATCGGCCTGTCCGGCGAGGAGGCGCCGGCCGACCGGGAGGCGGTCGCCATGACCACCCTCGTGCCGGCGTTCGTCCTTTCCGAGCTCAAGGCCGCCTTCATCATCGGCCTGGTCGTCTTCATCCCGTTCCTGGTGCTGGACATGCTGGTCAGCGCCGCGCTGATGGCGATGGGCATGATGATGGTGCCGCCGACCATCGTGTCGCTGCCGTTCAAGCTGCTGCTGTTCGTCGTCGTCGACGGCTGGGCGCTGATCACGACGGCGCTCGTCGGGTCGTACGGGTAGAGGCATGTCCGACGCCGAGACGACGCGCGAGCGAGCATCGCAGGGAGCGCCAGCGACCGAGGAGCGGAACGAGCCCGGAGTCGAGCAATGAGTGACGCCGACGTCACCGAGATCGCGGTGCAGACCATGCTGGTCGCCGCCAAGGTCGCCGCCCCGGTCCTGCTGACCGCCCTGCTGGTCGGGTTCCTCATCTCGCTGTTCCAGGCGGCGACGCAGATCCAGGAACCGACCCTGTCCTTCGTGCCGAAGATGATCGCGGTCGCGATCGCGCTGCTGGTCACGGGCAACTGGGTGCTCGCCGAGCTGGTCAGCTTCACCCAGGGCCTGTTCGACATGCTGCCGCGGCTGCTCGACCGGACCTGAGGTCATGGACCTCGAGGTCCCCGCGGTCACCCTGGCGGCGCTGCTGCTGGGCACCGCGCGCGCGGCCGGCTTCGTGCTGCTCGCCCCGCCGTTCAACTCCCGCGCCATCCCGGCGCCGGTCAAGGGAGCCCTGGCGCTGGCGCTCTCGGTGGCGCTGCTGACCCGCATCTCCCCCGACCTGCCCGATCCGACCGCCGGATTCCTCGTCGTCGGGGCGGTCACCGAGGTGGTCATCGGCGCCGCGCTCGGCTTCGTCGTCCAGGTGCTGTTCGCCGCGGTGCAGTACGCAGGCGACCTCATCGACCTCACCGGCGGGTTCACGCTGCAGCCGGCCTACGACCCGCTGTCGATGGCGACCAGCGGCTCGATCGGCCGGCTGCACTACCTGCTGGCGACGACGCTGCTGTTCACCAGCGGCGGCCACCTGCTCATCGTCCGGGGCTTCGCGACGTCGTACGAGGGGCTGCCGGTGGGCGGTTCGGTGCCGACCGAGCAGCTCGCGCAGGTGCTGCTCACCGCGTTCTCTTTGATGTTCCTGGCCGCGCTGCAGATCGCCGGGCCGATGGTGGCGGTGCTGCTGCTCGCCGACGTGGCGCTGGCGCTGCTGAGCCGCGCGGCACCGGCGCTCAACATCTTCGCGTTCGGCTTCCCGGTGAAGATCATGCTCACCCTGGCCCTGCTGGGGCTGACCTTCCCGCTGCTGCCCCCGGCCCTGGACGCGCTGATGGACCAGGCGGTCCGGGCGATGGTCTCCCTCCGGAGCGGCTGATGGCCAAGGACGGCCCGGGTGGTGAGAAGACCGAGAAGCCCACTCCGCAGCGCCTGAAGAAGGCGCGCAGGGAGGGGCAGATCCCGCGCACCCAGGAGCTGGGCACCTGGGCGGGGGCGGCCGCGGCCAGCGTGCTGCTGCCGATGGTGGTCGGGGACGCCTTCGACCGGGTCGGCCGGCTGTTCGTCCAGGTGGGAACGGTCGCGGCCAGCCCCGAGCCGGGCGCGCTGTCGGCGCTGTTCGGGGCGGCGCTGACCACCTTCCTCACCACCCTGCTGCCGATGGCGCTGGCGCTCATGGTGGTCGGCACGGTCGCCGCCGCCGCGCAGGGTGGGGTCACCGTGTCGGCGCAGTCGATGAAGCCGACCCTGAAGAAGCTCAACCCGTTCCCCGGGATGAAGCGGATGTTCGGCACCCACGGCCTGTGGGAGGCGACCAAGGCGATCGTCAAGACCGGAGCGCTGGCCACCGTCGTGGTGCTGACCAGCGACCGGGCGCAGCAGCTGGTCTCCTCCTCGGGCGCGCTGCCGCTCTCGGCGGTCGTGGACACCTTCGCCGGATCCGCCGTCCTCATGTTCCGCGTCGTGGCGATCACCGGGCTGGCGATCGCCATCGCCGACTACCTGGTCGTGCGCCGGCAGATCATGCGCAAGCTCCGGATGAGCCGGTACGAGATCCAGCAGGAGCACAAGCAGTCCGAGGGCGACCCGCACATGAAGGCCCACCGCCGCTCGGCGCAGCTGGCCCTGTCGCGCAACCGGATGATGAGCGAGGTCGCCACCGCCGACGTGCTGCTGGTCAACCCCACGCACGTCGCCGTCGCGCTGAGGTACGAGGCCGACCGCGGCGCCCCCCGGGTGGTCGCCAAGGGGGCCGACGAGGTGGCGGCGAGGCTGCGCGAGCGCGCCGCCGAGGCACGGGTGCCGATGGTGCAGGACATCCCGCTGACCCGCGCACTGCACGCCTCCTGCGACCTGGGCCAGGAGGTGCCCGCACAGCTGTTCACCGCGGTCGCCCGGGTACTCGCCTTCGTCATGCACCTGTCGGCCCGCGGCATGCGCGGCGGCTTCCACCGGCCCGGCTTCGCCGCGCCCGACGTCGACGGGCTGCCCCGGGCCGGACGGCGTCGCTGAGGCTGGCGTGACGGGTGGTGCGCGCGCCGTGCCCCCGCTCCGGCCGGCTGCCGATGACCTGACCTGTGCAGAGGCTGACGAAGGCCGCCGTCCCCGTCGGCGTGGTGGCCATCGTCCTCATGCTCGTCGTGCCGCTGCCCGCGGCCGTCCTGGATCTGCTGCTCGGCCTCAACATCACCGCGTCGCTGCTGATCCTGCTGGTCGCGATGCAGATCAAGCGGCCGCTGGACTTCGCCGTCTTCCCGTCGCTGATCCTCATCGCGACGCTGTTCCGGCTGGCGCTGAACGTCTCCTCCACCCGGCTGGTGCTCACCGACGGCTACGCCGGGAAGGTCATCGAGGCGTTCGGGCACTTCGTGATCGGCGGTTCCCTGGTCGTCGGCCTGGTGATCTTCGTGATCCTCACGATCATCCAGTTCGTCGTGATCACCAACGGTGCCGGCCGCGTCGCCGAGGTCGGGGCCCGGTTCACCCTCGACGCGATGCCCGGCAAGCAGATGGCGATCGACGCCGACCTCAACGCCGGGCTGATCAACGAGGCGCAGGCCCGCCGCCGGCGCTCCGAGGTCACCGCCGAGGCCGACTTCTACGGCTCGATGGACGGCGCCTCCAAGTTCGTCAAGGGCGACGCCATCGCGGCCATCATCATCACGCTGATCAACCTGATCGGCGGGTTCGCCATCGGTGTCATGCAGCGGGGCATGGCCCCCGCCGACGCCGTCTCGGCCTACTCGCTGCTCACCGTCGGCGAC
>DATAAV010000293.1:0-15551 GCA_036259935.1 Geodermatophilus sp.
AGCAGGTCGGGCAGGCCGAGCATCGCCTGGGCGATCGCCACCCGCTGCCGCATGCCCTGGCTGTACCGGCGGACCGGGCGGTCGATCGCGGCCCCGAGGCCGGCGACCTCGATCGCCTCCTCCATGTGCGCGTCCTCGGCCGGCCGGCCGGTGGCCGCCCAGTACAGCTTGAGGTTGTCCCGGCCGGACATGTGCGGCTGCAGTCCGGTGCCCTCCACGAACGAGCCCAGCCGCGACAGCACCGGCGCCCCCGGGCCGGCCTCGTGCCCGAAGATGCTGATCCGGCCGGCGGTGGGCCGGATCAGCCCCATGAGCATCCGCAGCGACGTCGTCTTGCCCGCGCCGTTGGGGCCCAGCAGGCCGAGCACCTGCCCGCGGCGAACCTCGAAGGAGAGGTCGCGGACGGCGACGAAGCCGTCCTTGTAGGCCTTGGTGACGCCATCGAAGCGCAGTGGCACCTCCTCGCCGTCGGGCTCGACGTGCGAGACCCGGCGGCGGCGCCGGCGGCCCCACAGCACGGCGATCAGCCAGCCGAGCAGGCCCAGGCCGGCGAGGACGCCGAGCAGCACCCACCACGGCGAGGTGCCGGTGTCGCTCTGCGCCCGGCCGTCGACCCGCGGGACGGCGAGCGCGCCGCCGTCGCCGTTGCCGGCCCCGGAGGCCAGCGCGACCGAGTACACCGCCGGCTGGGCCGGCAGGGCGTAGGCCTGGTCGGTGGAGGAGACCACCAGGCGCATGGTGTGGCCGGCCTCGAACCGGTGGACGATCCCGGGGAGGGTGACGGTGACCTCGGTCGGGGCGGTGGGGTCGGCCGACAGCCCGGTCAGCGACAGCGGGGCGGTCAGCCCGGAGGGCAGCGTCATCGCGCCGTCGGGGCCGACGTCGTAGAGCTTGGCGAACAGGGTGGCCGAGCCGCTGGGCGAGGCGACGGCGAGGTCGACGGTCGGGGCGCCCACGACCTCCACCGCGGAGGGAAGCGGCCGGCTGTCGAACGCGGCGAACTGACCGGGGATCTCCACCGCCGTCCCGCCGAGCGCCGCCCCCAGGGAGCCGAGGCCGGGCACGGTGGTGATCGCCGCGGGCGTGCCGCCGGCCGGGGTCACCACCGGCTGGAGCGACCCCTCCAGGGCGACGGCGGTGCGCTCGGCGGGGTCGGCGCCCTCCAGGCCCGGGTAGCCGTCGGCCACCACGGTCTGGCTGCCGCCCTGCACGTTGCCCACGCGGGCGCCCAGGCCGGTCGGCGCGGGGAACTCGAAGCCGGTGCCCGGATCCTCGCCCTCGCCCCGCAGGTGCCAGTCGAACCAGCCGGCGACCTGCTCGCGCAGCCGCTCGGTCACCCGCTCGGAGGCCTGGGCGTCGTGGCCCCCGGCGAACCAGACGACCTTGACCGGCGTGCCGGCGGCGGCGATCCCGCGGGCGTTGGCGTCGGCGTGATCGAGACCGAACAGCGAGTCCTGGGTGCCCTGCACCAGCAGCGTGGGGGCGGTGATCCGGTCGAGGACGCCCGCGGGGCTGCTGCGGTCCAGGACCGCGTCGATCTCCGGGGTCAGCGTGCCGGTGGAGGCGGCGACCTGGTAGGCCGCGCAGATGTCGGCGCGGAAGCGGCCGCAGGTCAGCGCCTGCTGCACGGCGGCGGGGTCCACCGCGGCGGGGTCGATCTGCGGCAGCCGGGAGCCGTTCCCACCGCCGGCCGCCGGAGCGGCGCCGCCGATCCCTTCACCCTCGCCGTCCCCGTCCCGGGCTCCGCCCAGAGCGTCGAGCAGGCCGCCGCTGGGTGCCGATCCCACGCCGAAGAACAGGCCGGCCCACAGCCGCTTGTAGACGCCGGTGTCGCCGTCCTGCGGCGTCGCGGCGACGGTCCCCGCCGGCTCGGCCGTCCCGGTCTGGGAGGGGAAGAGCGCCGCGGTCAGCGAGCTCCAGGTGATCTGGGGGGCGATGGCGTCGATCCGGTCGTCGTAGGCGGCGCCCAGGAGCGCCAGCGCGCCGCCGTAGGAGCCTCCGGCCACGCCCACCCGCGGGTCGCCTACCGCGTCGAGCAGGACGTCGTCCCGTGCCGCGAGCAGGTCGAGCAGCGTGGACAGGTCGGCGATCTCGAAGCGCGGGTCGTTGAGGCCGATCTGCCCGGTGCTCGCGCCGAACCCGCGGGCGGAGTAGGCGAGGACGACGTACCCGCGACCGGCCAGGTCGAGGGCGTCGGCGGCGACGGAGTCCTTGCTGCCGCCGAACCCGTGCGCGAGGACGAGGGCCGGCGCCGGGTCGTCCGGGGTGGCCGACTCGGGCAGGTACAGCGTGGTGTCCAGTTCCACCGCGTCGGCGCCGGACCCGGAAGGAACCCGGGCCTCCTCGGTGCGCACGTCCTCGGCCGCGGCGGCGGGCGCTGCCGGGACGAGGACGAGCAGGGTCGCAGACAGCAGGGTGGTGGACAGGGCCGCGAGTGTCGCGCGGGCGCCGGAGCGCGGGCGGGGACGCACGGGCCCGCGAACGGGGCGCACGGTGCGGCCAACGGACGACGAGCCGACGGTGTTCCGCAACCGGCCGATGAGGGCGGCCGGGACCCGGATCAGGGCCGCCAGTCGCCGGCGGCGACCAGTACCAGCCCGGGATCCGCGGTGCCGGGCACCTCGAAGAACCGGGGTGCGGGGCCGGAGATCTGGGGGAACTGCTGGATCAGTTGCAGCGCGGCCTGCCGCTGGGTCTCGTCGCCCTCGGTGAAGAAGACCGTGGTCGCGGCGACGTCCCCGCCGGTGTACCCACCGACCCCGGGCGACTGCCAGCCGTTGGCGCCGATCGCGGCGGCGAGGTCGGCGGCCAGGCCCGTGACGTCCGTGCCGTTCAGCACGGTGACCGGCACGCGCACGGGCGTGCTCGGCGCCTCCTGCACCGGGGGCAGCGGTGCGACGCTCAGCGGTGGCAGGGCCGTGCTCGGCGCGGCGACCGTCGCCGGGGCGGACGGCGTGCTCTCCACCGGCCGGGTCTGCGCGGTCTCCTGGGTGTTCGGCGAGGTGAACGAGTAGACGCCCAGCACGAGCAGGGCGACGACGCTCATGGCCAGCAGCAGCACGGCCGTGCGGCGGGCACCGGAGCGCCGGTCGCCGTGCGGGTCGTCGGCAGTGGCGGACCCGCCGGCGCGGCGGCCGGCACGGCGCCGCTCGGCCTCGGCGGCCTGGCGCTCGGCGCGGAAGGCCGCGCGGCCGCCGACCACGCCGGTGGAGGGGCCGGTCGCCGGCCCCATCGGCGCGGCGTCGTCCTCGTCGTCCTCGTCGTGGGAACCGTCGTCGAGGACGTCCTCGTCGTCGAGGTCCGCGGGGTCCTGCTCCGCGCGGACCCGGCCGACGGGCGCCCGGTCGGGGATCGCCTCGGTGGCGGGCGGCTGCTCGACGTCCGGCTCCCCGCTGCGGGCGGGAGCGCGGTCGGGGATGGCCTCGGTGGACGGCGTGCCCGTCCGGTCCTCACCGGGCGCGGCCCCCGAGCGGGACGGCCGCGTCCAGTCGACGTACCCGCCGACGCTGACGACGGCCCGCGCGGCCGGGGTGACGCCGGGGAGATCGGCCGGGGTCGCCTCGGCCAGGTCGGCGCCGGCCGGAGCCGCGGCGACCGGAGCCCCGGCGGAAGCGGCCGACCGGTCCTCGACCCGGTTCCCCCGGAGGGCGGGCCGGACGTCCGCCGTCTCGACCGCGGCCGGGCGCGGGGCGGCCCGGAAGTCGTCGACCGGGGGCTCGGGCACGTCGGCGGGGGTCGGCACCGCCTGGAAGGGGGCGACCGTCGTGCGGGGAGCTACCGGCTCCGGGCGGACCGGCTCGGGACGGGCCGGTGCCGAGGCCGACGGCGGCACGGGGAGCCGCGGGCGGGTCAGCGCGGGCTCGACCAGGCGAGGGGGCACCGGCGGAGGGCCGGGGCGGGCCGCGGAGGGAAACCGCCGGCCGGGGTCCTCCCCGGCCTCGAGCAGGCCGCTGCGCCGACGGTCGGCCCGGCTGCGGCCGGGCGTCGTCGGGTACTCGCTCAGATCCGCGGGCAGCGGCCCGCGCCGGGCCCCGTCCGGGCCGTCGGTGCGACGACGACCATGAGGGACCGCTGCGGTCACCCGACCCGGTTCGTCACCGCCTGACGCGGCGTGCCTGCCCACGGTGACCAAATCTAAACGGCTTAGGTCTCCTTGCCCAGGACCTGCGACGAACGCCGCTGTTGCCGGGCGGTTCGCAGCCGGCGTAGCCGCCGGACCAGGAGCGGGTCGGCGGCGAGCGCCTCCGGGCGGTCGACCAGGGCGTTCAGCATCTGGTAGTAGCGGGTCGGCGCCAGGCCGAAGCGCTCGCGGATCGCCGTCTCCTTGGCGCCGGCGTGGCGCCACCACTGCCGCTCGAAGGCCAGCATCTCGTGCTCGCGGCGGGAGAGCCCGTCCGGCTGCGCGGGGCTCTCGGGAACCGCGTGGCCCCCCGGCGGGGAGACCGCGGAGGCTCGTTCGGGGTTCATGGGGAAGTCCTTACCTGGAGGTGCTGCCGCCTCGGCTGCCCGTTGCGGCGATGCCCCGACGGTAGCCCTGACGGGTGACATTCCGCGCGGCGCGGCACCGCCGTCGGGTGCAGGCTCAGAGGGGTGCCGGCACCGCCTCGGCGGCCTGCCGGCGGACCGCCGCACGGGCCTGGCGGAGGCTGTCCACGGTGAAGACGGCCAAGGCCACCCAGACGATGGCGAACCCGGCCAGCCGCGCCGGCGGCATGGGCTCGCCGTGGATGAAGACGCCGACGGCCAGCTGCATCAGCGGGGTGATGTACTGCAGCAGGCCCACCGTGGACAGCGGGATGCGGCGGGTGGCCGCGGCGAACAGCAGCAGCGGGACCGCGGTGGCGATCCCCGAGCTGATCAGCAACAGCAGGTGCCCGGTCCCCGCGTTCCCGGCGGTCCCCTCGCCGCCGGCGTGCAGCACCGCCAGCACCACCGCGGCGGGCAGGGCCACCAGGGCGGTCTCCACGAACAGGCCCGGAGCCGCCTCCACCCGCACCAGCTTCTTCATCAGCCCGTACAGGCCGAACGTGGCGGCGAGGACGAGCGCGATCCACGGCGGGCGGCCGTAGTCGACGGTCAGGACGGCGACCGCGACCGCCGCGATGCCCACGGCGACCCACTGCAGGAGCCGCAGCCGCTCGCCGAACACCACCACCCCGAGCAGGACACTGACCAGGGGGTTGATGAAGTAGCCGAGCGAGGTCTCGACGACGTGGCCGGAGTTGACGCCGTAGACGAACACCAGCCAGTTGGCCGCGATGAGCACCGCGGCCCCGGTGAGCACCAGCAGGGACCGCCGGTCGGTGACCGCGGCCCGCACGTGCGACCAGCGACGCACGACGGTGAGCAGCAGCGCGATGAACACCAGGGACCACAGCACCCGGTGCGCCACGATCTCGACGCCGCCGGCCGGCTCCAGCAGCGGGAAGTACAGGGGGAACAGCCCCCACAGGCCGTAGGCGGTCAGCCCGAACGCGATCCCCAGGCGCCGCTCGTCCACCGTGGCACCGTACGCCGGGGAGCAGGAGGTCCGGCGAAGGGATCCTTCGCCGGGCTCACCATCAGACGGTCTGGATGTAGTCGACGAGCTTGGCCCGCTCGTCCTCGAGCTCGTCCAGCCGGGCCTTGACGACGTCGCCGATGGAGACGATCCCGACCAGCCGGCCGTCGTGCACGACGGGGACGTGCCGGACGCGGTGGTCGGTCATGGTCTGCGCCAGGTCGTGCACCCCCGCCGTCGGCATGCACGTGTGCACGTCCGCGGTCATGACCGCGGACACCGGCTCGTCGAGCAGGCCGGGGCCGCGGGTGTGCAGGCCCCGGACGATGTCGCGCTCGGAGACGATGCCCTCGATGGTCCTGCCGTCCGGGGAGACGACGAGCGCGCCGACGCCGTGCTGGGCGAGCAGGGCCAGGGCGGTACGGACGCTCGCCGAGCTCTCGACGGTGGCCACGTCGTGGCCCTTGCGGCGGAGGATCTGACTGATTCGCACTGGGGTCTCCTCGCAGGTGCGGGGTGGCAGCAGTGTGCTCCGCGTGGCGGCCCCCGGCAACGGGGCCGCGGGCCTCCACGCCCCACCCGGAGAGGCCTACCGTCGGGGTGTGCGCACGCAGCACGACCAGCGGCGGACCGCTCCGCACCCCACCGCCCTGCAGTGGCTCTGGTACGCCCTCGGCGGCCGGCTGCCCGCGGAGCTCTCGCCGTGGGTGCTCGCCGACACCACCGAGCCCGGCTGGGTCCGGCGGCACCTCACCCGCACCGGCGTCCAACTGCTGCCCGTGCTGGTCGTGTGCGTGGTCGCCGTCCCGGTGCCGCTGGCCTACCGCCTCTCGGCCGCGGTCGGCGGGCTGCTCATGGGCCTGATGTTCTCGCTGGCGTTCATCGTGGAGACCGACGAGCACCGGGTCGTCAAGGCCGGCTACCCGGTGGGCACCGCCTCCCGCATCCGGGCCGAGCGCGCCGAACGGGCGGAGCGGGAGCGGCTCGAGCAGCGCTTCCCGTACCGCCGTGACGGCGCGGGCAGCTTCGACTGACCCTCGCCGGGAGGCTCCCGTGGAGCGTCAGTCCTCGACGCGGAAGCCGATCTTCAGGGTGACCTGGAAGTAGGCGACGTCGCCGTCGACGACCTGGCCGCGGATCTCCTTGGTCTCGAACCAGTCGAGGTGGCGCACCGTCTCGGCGGCCTTGCGGATCGCCGTCCGGATGGCGTCGTCGACGCTGGTCCGGCTGCTGCCGACGATCTCGCTCAACCGGTACACGTGGTCGCTCACGGCCGCTCCCCTGCTCGTCGGACCCTTCCAGCGCCGGACCGCACCGGGCGGCCGGGCGCGGGCCGACGGTATCGGCGGCTGACCCCGGGCACCACGGGAAGCCGGCCGGGATCAGCCGAGATCAGACACCGATGCAGAGCCGACGGGGGGACTCGAACCCCCAACCGCCCGATTACAAGTCGGGTGCGCTACCAATTGCGCCACGCCGGCGGGACATGGGAACCAGTCCCGGGACAAGGATAGGGACAACCCAGGGGACAACTCCGCGGCCTCGGACAGCCGCCGTCCCCGAGGCAGAGTGCCCACCATCCTCCGGAGTGATCCGGCCGGCCACGCCGTGGGCGCTGCCCCGCCGATACCTGGCCGCACGCCATCGCCGTCACCCTCACCACCGCGCACCGCGGCCTCAACCGGAAGACCGCACGCGTGTGGCTCGGCTCAGCCGACCACCTCGCCGAGCGCGCCAGCTCAACCTGGTCGAACCGCGACTTGTCCACCGACGGGGCCACGCGGTGCCCCACAGCGGCGGCCTCACCGCCTAGCGGGACGCCCCCGCCGCGCGGCACGCCGCCGCCCAGCGGGATCGCCAGTCGCGCTCCCACCGACGCGGACACAGCCCACCAGCAACCTCCGCCATCCGCACGATGTCCTCCTCCGTCAGCGAGACCCACACGCCCCACTCGAAGGCGTCCTCGAGTCCTGCCACGGGCACGCGGATGAGACCCCGGACGAAGAACTGCTCGTCGTTGATGACGCACGTGTCGCTACCGAGCCCGCAGCCCTTGACCCTCCTGAGCTTCCGCGACCAGGCGTCCGGTCCCGGGATGTGGAAGGCCATCGGCATCTCGGGATGCCAGCCGCCGCAGCTAGAGCAGCGGAAGCCCTCGGCTTCCGTTCCGGGCGGGGCAGCCGGAGCCGATCGACCCCTGAGACGTCGCAGACAGCTCACGCGGCGATGGTGCCTGGCCACGCCGCGGACCAGTCGCCACCCAGCGCGTGTCCTTGCCCGACCTGACCCAGTCCGTGCCCCTCAGTCGGCTGCCCACCCTCGGTCACCGCGGGAACGTTTCGCTGGCGCGAAGCCCTCTCCTCTGCACCGCCAGACCACCGCGGGGCACCGACTGCAGACCTCCGCCCAGCCGCTCACCGGCGGTACGCCGCGCCGCCGGGTCAACCTTCACCGACGTACAGCCGATGCTGGCGGTGTGGCATCGAGGGACGAGAAGACCCGGCGCAAGCAGCTGAAGGACGACTACCTGCGGGCGGAGCAGGCCGCGAGCGCCGCTCGCATGCCGCTCGACCGAGCGCAGCTGGAGTCCCTGCTCCACCACGTCGACGCGGTCGTCGCCTCCGATGGTTGCGACCACACCCGCAGGGCGACCGACGCCTGGGCCATCCAGCACGGCATCGAACTCGACCCGCTCCACGACGGCCTCGAGGAGTACGGCGGCTTCTGCGACTGCGAGGTCGTCACGAACGTCGACCCCGCGGCCGTCTTCGAGCCCGTCCGGCAGCCGCGGCAGTAGCCCTCACCTGCGGGCGAGACTGTCGTGGTGCCGCGGACCTTCCCCGTCACTCCGAAGTCCACGGCCTACATCGAGGCCGGCGACTTCTGGCAGATTCCGCTCCGTCGTGGCGGCTGGCATGCGTGCGGGCGAGTTCTGCGCGTGTGGGACTCCCGGGTCCTCCTGACCATTGGCCTACTCGACTGGTGTGAGCCGGTGCCGCCGACCGAGGACAACATCGCAGGCGCCCGGGGCCTCGACTACGGCACCGCACACGTCAAGACGGTGGGGTTGACCGGCGGAGCGCTACTCGGTCACCGTCCCTTGGACCTGGACGGCGGCTGGCCGGTGGTCGTCGGCGTACCGGACCGGGGCCCGAGCCTGGATGAGCCGACGTGGGGATACCTCGTGATCGCGGACCAGGCCCACAGCTACTTCGGGCGACACTTCCCCGAACATCCGACCCCAGCGGTCGAACGCCCCGCTCCCCTGCAGAGCGGGTGGCGCGGGTTCTGAGATCTGGAGGCCACGGCCTGACGCGCCATCGGGCGGAGCTCACCCACGGGCAGGAGGTCAGACGAGCCAGGTGCCCAGCGTCCAGCCCAGGCCTACGGCGCCGAACCCGCCGAGCAGGCTGGCACCCACATTGGCGACCGCGTAGAACCGCGCCCGGTCCTCCAACAGCCGCAGGATCTCGTAGCTGAAGGTGCTGTAGGTGGTCAGCGCGCCGCAGAAGCCGATCCCGACCGCCGCGCCCACCGCGGGCGACAGGTGTGCGCTCATCACGGTGAGCAGGCCCAGCAGGAAGGAGCCGACCACGTTCACCGTCAGCGTGCCCCACGGGAAGACGCTGTCGTGCCAGCCCTGCACCGCGCGGTCGGTCAGGTAGCGGGCCGGGGCGCCGATCGCCGCGCCCAGCGCCACCCACAGCACGGTCGTCATTCCGTTCCCCGCCCGGCGTGGTAGACCACCTGGACGTCCTCCACCAGCACCAGCCCGTCGGTGACGATCTCCTCCAGCTGCGGGAGGAACGCCCGGATCCGCTCGTCGGTGTCGACGATGACCACCGAGACGGGCAGGTCCTCGGCCAGGCTGAGGATCCGGGTGGTGTGCACCCGGCTGCTGGCGCCGAAGCCTTCGATGCCGCGGAACACGCTGGCCCCCATCAGGCCGGCTTCGTGCGCCCGGTGGACGATCTCGGTGTAGAGCGGGCGGTGGCCGACGGTGTCGGACTCCCCGACGAGCACCGTCAGCCGCTGCGCCGGCCCCTGCAACAGGGTCATGCGCGCTCCGTGCGTCGGGCCCGCCGACGCGTCCACAGCGCCGACGAGGCGCGGGTGAGCGCCACCCCCGCGAAGGCGGCCGCGACCGCGGCCGTCACGGTCGCAAGCAGGTAGCCCAGCGCCTCGGCCTCGTGACCGGCCAGCGCCATCTGCTGCACGTCCACCATTGCCGTGGAGAAGGTGGTGTAACCGCCGAGGATCCCGACGCCGAGGAACGGCCGCACGAGGCGGTGCGGCGAGGTCAGTTCGGTGATGACGACCATGAGGATCCCGATGAGGAAGCAGCCGCTCATGTTGACCAGCCACGTCGCCCAAGGCCACTGCCCTGGTTCGTGGGGCATCAGCACCGACATGCCGTAGCGGGCCTCGGCACCCAGCACGCCGCCCGCGGCGACGGCGGCCAGCACGCCGGGATCCCAACTCCGCCGGCGGCGCGGTGCCGGCACGTGCACGTCGACGTCAGCAGCGACCGGCTCCGCCGGCGCGTCGTGCCGCGTGGTCATCGGCTACCTCTCCGCGCGCGAGGTAGGGGCCGCCGGCGGTCAACCGCGTCGCGGCGGACGGCCCCGTCGCCTGGGCGAGAAGCCTACCGCCGCACGCAGCGCCGGCCGGCCATCCGCACCCATCGCGGCCGCGACGGCGCACACTGGTGGCCGCACTCGAGCGCGGACCCTGGCCCGGAGGCGGTCATGCGCGGCTACGAACGCCTGGAACTGATGCCGATCCTCGCGCGCGGCAACCACGCCCATCCCCGCATCGGGGGCTGCTTCGCCGAGGTCGCCGGCGTCCTGGCCGCACACCGCTGGACCGACCACCCCGCCTGCATCCCGCGGGTGCTCGCGCACATCGCACGAGGAGTCAACGACCGGACCGGTCCCGAGGCCCGCATGGCCCTGGCGCCGCTCATCCCCTGGGCGATCTTCCCTCCTCGCCCGCCGAGGGACCTCACCCGCGACATCGCCGTGATCGCCGGACTGGTCGAACTCATCCGCGACGAACGCCAGGACGACCCGGAGTTCGCGCCGCTGCTGCAGCGGCTGGAACGGCCACCCCGCCCGCGCCACGTCCTCGACCGGATGGCGTGGCGACGCGCCGCGCAGCACCTCGTCCGGGCCCGGCTGCGGTCGATCTCGTCCATGCCCGCGGGGCCGGTACGCGACGCACGCCTGCGCGCCCTCCTCACGACGGCGATCGACGCCGCCCGCGCCGTCGAGGGTCTCCCGCCCTTCCCCGAACCGGTGGACGCTCCGGTGACCGGGATACGTCTGCTGCCCGTCACCGCGCAGGTGGCGGCAGTGGACGAGGCCTTCGAACTACGCGTGGAACCACTGCTCGATCGGTGGCCGCACTGGATCGGCGACCCCTGGAACGAGCGCCTGCGCGAGATCGGCGCACGCCCCGTCATCGATGGCCAGGACCTGCCCGAACGGGCCGCCGGCGCGCGGCGGCTCAGCCCGGTCTGAGGCCGCCCGCCGGCACGGGGAGCCGGCTCTCCCACTACAGGGGTCCAGGCGCCGTCCGGTCCGGGCTTCCCTCGCTCCCTCAGGCGGCGTCGGTGCCGGCGGCCGGATCCCCGTGCAGGAACCCGGCCGGATCACCGGCGGCCGGCCCGGCCGCCAGCCAGCGGGCCACGCCGGCCGGGTCCCGGCGCTCGAGTTCGTCGAGGATCTCCTGCCGCCGCCGGACGATCGACTGCCGGACGGCCGGGCCCAGCGGACCGGTCAGCGCGGCGGTCGTGCCCACCCACTCCCGGGCCAGCGCCTCGGTGGACAGGGTCACGACCGGCGGCAGGAACAGGGCACCCGACGGCACCGGGCGGCCGGCGGCCGGATGACCGGACGCCGGCAGCTGCTCGGCCGGCCCGGGCGCCGGCGGGAAAGCGGAGGCGCCCGGCGCGTCGGCGCGGGTCCGGGCGGTGCGCCGGAGCCAGACCGCGACCCAGCCGCCCAGCACGGCTCCGGCGACGACGACCACGGCCACCGCGCCGCCCAGCACGGCCGTGCCGGACAGCAGGAGCAGCAGCCCGACCGTGGCGGCCGCGGCCTGCCACGCCGCCTCCACGATCTCCCGGCGACCGCGCCCGGCGTCGCGCGCCAGGCCGGCACCGACGCAGCCGATCACCACCGCGGCCAGGCAGACGGCGATCATCCCGGAGGCCCGCAGGGCCAGGCCTCCGATCACGGCGATGAGGGCGCCGGCGAGGAGGCTCAGCCCGAGCAGCGAGCGGGTGAGCAGACCGCGGATGGGCACAGGCAGCCTCCAGCAGATCGGGCGGACGGAAGGACGACGCCCCCGGAGCGGCGGGCGCGGGACCGCCTCTTACCCACTTCCCGCCGGGTTGCACCAGGGAGGGGCTTCCCTCGCGGGCCGCGGGGTAGGACGCTCGGGGACGAACGGGGGATCGCCGTCTGTTCCGGAGGTGCACCGTGTCCACGTCGACGCCGACTGCTCCGACCGCCGGGGCGGACGCCCTGGACCCCGCCGCCGAGGCGGGTCGACCGGCTGCCGACGACCAGCAGGGTCGGGACGTCGTGGTGGGCGCCGACGGGAGCGAGGTCTCGCTGCGCGCGGTCCGCTGGGCCGCTGAAGAGGCGGAACGGCGCGGCGCTCCGCTGCGCATCGTCCACGCCGCGCCCTACCTGAGCCGCCCCGGCGTGGCCGGCGCCCCTCCGCCGGAACAGCAGCGGGCCCGGCGGATCACGGCCGCGGCCTACACGGTGGCCCGGCACACGGCCCCCTCGGTGCCGGCGAGCACCGAGATCGTGCCCGGAAACCCGGTCTCGGCGCTGCTGCGGGCGGGCGAGAGCGGGCAGTTGCTGGTCCTCGGCATCGTCACCACCGGCGCCGCCGACGAACTGGTCGTCGCGCCGGTGGCGCAACGGATCGCCGCGCAGTCGTCCCGGCCGGTCGTCGTCGTGCCGCGCCGCCGCGGCCCCGACGACACCGCCCGGCCCCTCGTGGCCGTCGTCGGCCTGAACGAGCGGGAGGATGACGAACCGGTCGCCGCGTTCGCCGCGGAGGCCGCGCGGCTGCAGGGCCGGCCGCTCACCGTCCTCAACCTCCGACGGCACGCCCAGGACACCCCCGACGACTGGACGCTGGACCCCGCGGCGTGGGCCGAGCGGTTCCCGGGCCTCGAGGTCCGCACCCAGCACCTGCCCGGCGCGTCGGCTAGCCGGCTGATCGGCGAGACCTGCCCGACCCCGCTGATGATCCTCAGCGCCGGGCACGGCGGGCTGCTGCACCGGCCGCTGGACAGCATGCACCGGTGGCTGCTGCGGCACTGCACCTCGCCGATGGCGATGCTGCCCCCGATCCACCGGCACACCGGTCAGGAGCCGCAGGAGGACATCATCGCCGTCGGCTGACCACGTCGCCGCGACCCGCCCGCGGGGCGCCCGGCAGGATCCGGGCCCGTGGGTTCTTCCGTCGTCGACCTCGGCCCCCGGCTCGCCGTCGTCCTCGGCGTCCTGACCCTGCTGGCCGCCGCGGGCGGGCGGCTGTCCGGCCTCGGCGAGGACCGCCCCGTCGTCGTGGCCGCGCTGCGGGCCACCGTCCAGCTGGCAGCCGTCTCGGCGGTCCTGCTGGTCGTCGTGCGCTCGCTGCTGCTGTCGGCGGCGTTCGTGCTGCTCATGGTCACCGTCGCCGCGGGAACGGCGGCCGGGCGGATGACCGGCCGGCCGCTGCGCGAGCCGGGGGCACTGCGGCGGGTCGCCGTCGCCGCCGCACCCGTGGTCGTGGGTGCCTTCCCCGTCGTGGCGCTGGTGCTGGCCAGCGGAACGGTTCCGCTGCGGGGCGAGGCGGTGATCCCGGTCGCCGGGATCCTGATCGGCGGCGCTATGACGGCGACCTCGCTGGCCGGGCGGCGGCTGCGCGAGGAGCTCGTCCGGCGGCGGGGTGAGGTGGAGGCGGCCCTCGCGCTGGGCCTGCTGCCCCGCGACGCCGTCCTGGAGGTGGCCCGGCCGGTCGCCGCCACCGCGCTGGTGCCCCCGCTGGACCAGACCCGCACCGTCGGCCTGGTCACCCTGCCCGGTGCGTTCGTCGGCGTGCTGCTCGGCGGGGGCAGCCCGCTGGAGGCCGGCGCCGCCCAGCTCCTGGTGCTGGTCGGGCTCCTGGCGGCCGAGGTGGCCGCCGTCTGGGCGGTCATCGAGCTGGTCGCCCGCGGCTTCGTGCTGCCCGACGTGCCGCGCTGACCGCGTCCAGCCACCTCACAGGCGCTCCCCAGCACCGTGGCAGCTGCCCGGCCGACAGTCGGGGGCAGTGCAGCGGACGGCTGCCTGGAAGGAGCACCCACCACCATGAGCGAACAGGGCAGCCCGCCCCCTCCCGCCTGGGGACCGCAGCCCCGGCCGCAGCCTCAGCCGCAGGACCAGAACCCTCAGGGCTCCCCGCACCCCCAGGCCCCGCCGTACGCCACCTGGTACCCGCAGGGCGCCCCGCTCCGGCCGCCGGCACCGCCCCGGTCGGGCGGCCGGCTGCGCATCGGCGTGGCCGGCCTGCTCGCCGGCGCGCTGATCGGCGGCGGCGCGGGGGCCGGCGTGGTCGCGCTGACCGACGGCCCCGCCGGCTCCGGCGGCGGCACGGCCGCGGCGCAGAACGTGGTCATCCAGGATCCGGAGACCGCCACCGCCGTCACCGCCGCGGCGGCCAAGGCCGCGCCGAGTGTCGTCACCGTCTACGTGAGCGGCGCGTCGGGCTCGGGCAGCGGGTCCGGCGTCGTCCTCACCGAGGACGGCTACGTGCTCACCAACAACCACGTGGTCAGCCTCGACGGAGGGGGCCGTGCCGCGATCCAGGTGCGCACCTCCGACGGCACGCTCCACGACGCCACCGTCGTCGGCACGCACGCCGCCTACGACCTCGCGGTGCTCCGGCTGGACGGCGCCTCTGGCCTGACCCCGGCGACCTTCGCCGACTCCGACGAGGTGCAGGTCGGCGACCTCGCGGTGGCGATCGGCGCCCCGCTCGGCCTGTCCGACACGGTGACCGACGGGATCATCAGCGCCACCCACCGCGCCGTCGCCACCGGCTCCACCGAGAACGACGCCACGGTCATCGACGCGCTGCAGACCGACGCGGCGATCAACCCCGGCAACTCCGGCGGCGCACTGGTGAACGCGGCCGGCGAGGTCGTCGGGATCAACACCGCGATCGCCACGGTGGCTTCCGGCGGGCCCGGCCAGGACGCCCAGAGCGGCAGCATCGGGGTCGGGTTCGCCATCCCCAGCAACACCGCGCAGCGGATCGCCGAGGAGATCATCGAGACCGGCTCGGCCACCACGCCGTACCTCGGCGTCAGCGCGCAGACGGCGACCGACGACCGCAATCCCGAGGTCGGCGTCGGCGCGCAGGTCGTCCAGGTCCAGCCCGGCACCCCCGCCGACGACGCCGGACTCGCGGCCGGCGACGTCGTCACCGCCGTCGATGACCGGCCGGTCACCACCTCGACCGAGCTCACCGCCGCCGTCCGCAGCGCCACCCCCGGCGACGAGGTGACCCTCACCGTGCGGCGCGGCGACGACGTCCGGCAGGTCCCGGTGACGCTGGCCAGCACCGCCGGCTGACCGGCGCCCCGGCGCAGGGACGCCCCAGGGTCCCTAGGCTCGGTCAGGTGCCGGAACCCAGCCTGTCCGCTCCCCTGGCGCGCTCCCTCGACGACCCCGAGCGGGCCCGCGATCTCGCCCGGATGAAGCGGCTTGCCACGGGGCTGTTCCTGGCCGCCGCCGCGGTCTTCCTCGGCTGCGTGCTGCTGGGCGAGGAGGCGGGGGCGTGGGTCGGCTACGTGCGGGCCACCGCCGAGGCCTCGATGGTCGGCGCGCTGGCCGACTGGTTCGCCGTCACCGCGCTGTTCCGGCACCCGCTGCGGCTGCCGATCCCGCACACCGCGATCATCCCGCGCAAGAAGGACCAGATCGGCGCGAGCCTCGGCTCGTTCGTCGAGGAGAACTTCCTGACCCGGCACGTGGTCGAGGAGAAGCTGGCCACCGTCGAC
>DATAAV010000294.1:0-5082 GCA_036259935.1 Geodermatophilus sp.
CAGGCACAGGCCCGCAGTGCGGGCGGCCGGCCGCCAGCCGGGGCCGTGCTCGACCGCCCCGCCGGGGACCAGCTCCACCACCCGGTCGACCAGCGGCAGCCAGGGCCCGGCGTCGTGGTCGACGACGAGCACGGTGGTGCCGCGGTCGGCCACGACCCGCGCCACGGCGTGCCGCACCAGCGCCGCGCCGTCCGGGTCGAGCTGCGCGGTGGGCTCGTCGAGCAGCAGCAGCCCCGGCTGGCGGACCAGCGCGCCGGCCAGCACCAGCCGCTGCTTCTCCCCGCCCGACAGCGCCTGGGTCGGCCGGTCGCGGTCGTAGCCGAAGCCGACGGCGGCCAGCGCGTCGTCCACCCGGGGCCAGATCGCCTCGGGCGCCACGCCGGCGTTCTCGAGCCCGAAGGCGACGTCGTCCCCGGCCCGGGTCATCACCAGCTGGCTGTCGGGGTCCTGGGCCAGCAGGCCCAGCCGGTCGCGGGCGGCCCGCGGATGACGGCCGTCGACGGTGAGCTCACCGGTGGTCTCGGTGCCCTCGTCGTGGAGGAGCCCGGCGACGGCGGCCAGGAAGGTGGACTTGCCCGCGCCGGAGGCGCCGGTCAGCAGCACCCGCTCCCCGGGCTCGACGACGAGGTCGATCCCGGTCAGCGCCCACGCCCGCCGCGAGGCGTGCCGGACGCCGAACCCGCGGGCGACGACGCGTGCAGGGTGTTCCCCGGACGCTCGTGCCCTGCCCACCCTGCCCACCACCGTGGGCAGAGCACGAGGTTCCCGGGGACCGGTCAGGGTCACCGCGGGAGCCGGCTCAGACGCGGTGGCGGCCCGAGGCGAACGCGCCCAGCGCGCCGGTTCGCGCCAGCGCGCGCACCAGCAGCAGGCCGAGGACGCCGGCCAGCAGCACGCTGGAGAGCACGGTGAACACCGCGTACGGGAGCGTGAAGAGCCAGAGCGGGTACTCCGCGGACACCGGGTAGTACAGGCTCAGGTCGAGGATCGAGGTCGACAGCCCGGCGGTGATCCCGGCCAGCACGGCGGTGCCCCACCCGAAGCTGCGGTAGCGGGTGAGCAGGAAGCCCAGTTCGCCGCCGAGGCCCTGCACCAGGCCGTAGACGATGATGATCCCGCCGTACGGGGAGCCCAGCAGCAGGCTGACCGTGGCGGCGAGGGTGGAGGCGAAGACCGCCGCGCCGGGCTTGCGGACCAGCAGGCCGGCGATGACACCCGGCATCAGGTAGACGCCGTTGAGGATCCCCGACAGCGGCGGGAAGAAGTCCAGCGGCGCGGCGAGGACCCCGAAGACGAGGTTCCACGCCCAGAAGACGACGCCAAAGGCGACGCCCAGGACCGCGGTGACGACGATGTCGACGGTGCGCCAGTGGGTGCTGCGCTCGGGAACCGGCGCAGCCGACGACGGACGGACGGCCTGATCGGCCATGACTTTCCTCCAGACTCCCTGCGCCGGCATGACCCGGATCAGGTTCGAGGGTCTGCGGTTGCCCGCACTCTCAGCGCCGGAGCGCTCCCCTGCTGTGTGTTCGGTTGTGGCGCCCACCCTAGCCCCGGGCCGGCTCAGGCGCGGGAGCCGGCCGCCCGGATCAGCGCGTCGATGCGCCGGGCGTGGGCGCCGCGCCAGTAGACCCGGCCGCAGGCGGTGCACCGGGAGAACTCCTCGTAGGTCCGCCGGGTGCCGGCCGGTAGGACGTCGGCGACCTCCTCCTTGGCCACCGGCTCCAGCCGGCCGCCGCAGGCGGTGCAGCGGGTGAGCGGCGCCAGCGCGGGGGCGAACCGGTCGAGGACGTCGGCCAGCTGGTCGTCGGGCCGGCTGCCGCGCACGAGCGCGCCGCGCAGCAGGGCCCGCCGCATGAGCAGGCGGCGGTCCTGCGTGAGCAGCACCCGGTCCTCGGCGCGGGCCTGCGCCACGAGGTCGGCGTCGTCGGCGGTGGGGGAGCGGTCCTCCGGGGACCAGGCGACGTCGAGGCCCAGCAGCCGCAGCCGGCGGGCCAGCGCCCCCAGTCCGACGTCGAGCAGGAAGCCACCGGCGGTCACCGGTTCCGGGCGGGGCGCGGGCGCGACGTCCACCACGCTGCCGGGCCGGGGGCGGGCGGCCGGCGTCGCGGGGACGCCGTCCAGCAGGAGCGGGCCGACCTCGGTCAGCGGGACGCCTGCGGCCTGCACCAGGTGCCCGACCGTGGCGTCCGGATCGAAGCCCAGCACCCGGCTCCCGGCGGCCCGGTGCCGACCGTGCAGCAGGAACCGCAGCGGCTCGGCGACCCGGACGACGACGTGTCCGGCCGGGCCACCGCCGGCGCGGCCGGGGCCCTCCATGGGCGAGCCCTACCCGCCGGCGCGGCGGCGATGCCCGGCCGGGGGGTTGACGGAATGGCGACTGACATCTGAGATGTCAGTTGTGACCTTCACGCCCGTCGGCCGCGTGCTGCTCCGCGACGTGGCCCTGAGCCGGATCCGGCAGGCGATCGTCGTCGGGGAGCTCGCGCCGGGCGAGGTCGTCAAGGACGCGGACCTCGCCGCGCGGCTGGGCCTGTCCGTCGCCCCGGTGCGGGCGGCGCTGGCCCGGCTGGCCGACGAGGGCCTGGTCGAGGCCAAGCCGCAGAGCCATACCCGGGTGACCCCGCTGCGCCCGCGGGAGGTGCGGGACGCCGTCGTCGTCGTACGTGCCTTGCACGAGCTGGTCGCCCGCGAGAGCGCCGGCCGGACGACCGCCGACGACCTCGCGGCGATGCGTGCGGCCAACGGGCGCTTCGCCGCCGCGGTCGCGGCCGGCGACGTCGACGCCGCGACCGCCGCCGACGACGAGCTGCACGGCGTGCTGGTCGCCCGCGCGGGCAACACCGCGGCCGCCGCGACGATCGACCGGTTCACCCCGGCGATCCGCCGGCTGGAGCGGCTGCGCTTCGCCGCCGCGGACGCCGTCCGCTCGGTCGAGCTGCACGACCGCCTGATCGCCGCCTGCGCGGCCGCCGACGTCGACGCCGCCGTCGCCACGACCACCGAGATCTGGACGGCGCTGCTGTCCGAGCTGAGCGAGGAGACCCCCTGATGCTGAGGAACTTCCCCCGCTACCCGCTGCTGTTCGGTCCCTCGCCGGTGCACCGGCTCGACCGGCTCACCGAGCACCTGGGCGGCGCCGCGGTCTGGGCCAAGCGGGAGGACGTCAACTCCGGCATCGCCTTCGGCGGCAACAAGACCCGCAAGCTGGAGTACCTCGTGGCCGACGCGCTCGCACAGGGCTGCGACACCCTCGTCTCGATCGGCGGCGTGCAGAGCAACCACACCCGGCAGGTGGCCGCCGTGGCCGCCCGGGTGGGCCTGAGCTGCGTCCTCGTCCAGGAGAGCTGGGTGGACTGGCCCGACGCCGTCTACGACAAGGTCGGCAACATCCTGATCAGCCGGCTGGCCGGCGCGGACGTGCGGCTGGTCAAGGCCGGCTTCGGCATCGGCTTCAAGGAGAGCTGGGAGGCCGCGCTCACCGAGATCACCGACCGCGGCGGCAAGCCGTACGCCATCCCCGCAGGCGCCTCCGACCACCCGCTGGGCGGCCTCGGCTTCGCCAACTGGGCGCATGAGGTGGCCGCGCAGGAGGCCGAGCTCGGCGTCTTCTTCGACACCGTCGTCGTCTGCTCGGTCACCGGTTCCACCCAGGCCGGGATGATCGCCGGGTTCGCCCAGCTGGAAGAGGGCGGCGGCCGTCCGCGCCGGGTGCTCGGCATCGACGCCTCCGCCAAGCCCGCCGAGACGCGCGACCAGGTGCTGCGCATCGCGCAGCGGACGGCGCAGGCCATCGGCCTGCAGCGGGAGCTGACCGCCGAGGACGTCGAGCTCGACGAGCGCTACCACGGCGGCACCTACGGCATCCCCGACGAGGCGACGATCCGGGCGATGGAGACCGCGGCCCGCACCGAGGGGATGGTCACCGATCCCGTCTACGAGGGGAAGTCGATGGCCGCGGTGATCGACCTGGTGGGCCGCGGCGAGATCGACCCGTCGTCCACCGTGCTCTACGCCCACCTCGGCGGGCAGCCGGCGCTCAACGGCTACAGCGCGCTGTTCTCCTGAGTGGAGCGCCGTTCTCCACTCAGGAGAACGGGTGGCGGGCCAGGCCGAGCTGGCTGACGCCGAGGTAACCGGCCCGGAATCCGGCCTCGCAGTAGGCCAGGTAGAACTCCCACATCCGCCGGAAGGTCTCGTCGAACGCCCCCTCGAGCCGACCCCAGTTGGCCAGGAACCGCTGCCGCCACAGCGCCAGCGTGCGGGCGTAGTGCGGGCCGAGGTCGCGGCGCTCGACGATCGACAGGCGGGTGTGCGCCTCCAGGTTCTCGGCGACCGCCCGCAGCGACGGGATGATCCCGCCCGGGAACACGTACTTGTGGATCCAGGTGTAGCCGTGCCGGGTGGCCAGCATCCGGTCGTGCGGCATGGTGATGGCCTGCAGCCCCACCCGGCCGCCGGGGGCCAGCAGGCGGTCCAGCGCGGCGAAGTAGGTCGGCCAGTAGCGCTCGCCGACGGCCTCGATCATCTCCACCGAGACGACGGCGTCGTAGCGGCCGATGGCGTCGCGGTAGTCCTGCAGCCGCACGTCGACCAGGTGCCCGACCCCCGCCGCCTCCGCCCGCTGCCGGGCCAGGGCCTGCTGCCGGGTGGAGAGGGTGAGCGTGGTGACATGGGCGCCGCGTTCCCGCGCCGCCCGGATCGCCAGGCCGCCCCAGCCGGACCCGATCTCCAGCACGCGCATCCCCGGGCCGACCCGGGCCAGGTCGAGGATGCCGTCGATCTTGCGCAACTGGGCGGCGTGCAGGTCGTCGCCGGGCTCGAACCACGCCGAGGAGTAGGTCATCGACTCGTCGAGGAAGGCCTCGAAGAGCTCGTTGGACAGGTCGTAGTGCCGGGAGATGTTGCCCCGGCTGTTCTCCGGGGTGTTCTCCTCGTGCGCCGGCTGGGTGCGCTCCACCAGGTGCCGCAGGCGCTGGAGGGCCGGGTGCACCAGGCGGGTGAGGCGGGCGGCGAACGCGGCGAGCAGGTCGGCGAGGTCGGTGTCCGGCCCCGTCGTCCAGTCGCCGGTCATGTAGGCCT
>DATAAV010000295.1:0-1516 GCA_036259935.1 Geodermatophilus sp.
CGAGCGGGTGCTCTCCCTGGCCGACCTGCGCGCCGCGGAGGGCCTGGCCCTGGTGAGCTCGCTGCGGGGATGGCGTCCCGCAGTGCTCCTCGACGGAAGCTGAGCCGGCCCTCCCCGGCCGGCGCACCGCCCTCTCGACACCGGTCGCCGGCCGGAGCAGCATGCCCGCCACCCCTACGGCCGGACGGAAGCGGGAGGCCGCGGCATGGACGACGGCACCGACCAGCGGGCCACCCCGCCGCCGCTCACCGTCGTGCGACCGGGCGAGGGCCGGGTCGCGGACCTCGGGGACGGCCTGGGTGTGGCGTTCAAGCTGTGGGGCGAGGACACCGGCGGCGCCCTCGCCGTCGTCGAGCACCCGTTCGCCGTCAGGACCTACGTGTCGGCGCACCTGCACACCCGCGAGGACGAGTACTCCGTCGTCACCGAGGGGGAGATCGGTTTCCGGTCCGGGGACCGGGAGGTGGTGCTGGGCCCCGGCGGCTACATCACCAAGCCGCGCGGCGAGGTGCACGCCATGTGGAACGCCGGGTCGGTGCCCGCCCGGATGATCGAGATCATCAGCCCGGCGGGCTTCGAGCGCTTCTTCCGGGACGTCGCCGACCTCGCGGCCGCCGGTGCGACGGAGATCGCCGAGTTCCTCGCGGTCGCCGACGCGTACGGGCTGCAGTTCGCCGAGCCGGAGTGGCAGGCCGACGTGATCCGGCGCTACGGCCTCACCCCGCCGTCCTGGTGATCCCGGGGCAGCCGTCCGCCACCTTCCGACCGACGAACGGGAGCGCCATGCCGAGCCGGCCCGACCTCGCGTCCCTGCTGAGCACCCGGTCGACGCTGCGGCGGATCGGTCCGTACGAGATAACTGACGACCCCGACCGGGTGGACGTGGACGTCGTCCACGCGTTCCTCTCCGGCGAGTCGTACTGGCGCCGGGGCGTGGCGCGCGACCGCGTCGCCACGTCGGTGCGCACGTCCCTGCCGCTCTCGGCGCACCTGGCGACGGCGAGCCCGACCATGGTGGGCTTCGCCCGCGTCGTCACCGACACGGTCACGCACGCCTGGCTGGACGACGTGTTCGTCCTGCCGGAGCACCGCCGGCGCGGGCTGGCCGGGGCGCTGATCGAGGCGGCCCTCGCCCATCCGGCCGTCGCCGACGCCAGCTTCCAGCTGCTCCTGACCGCCGATGCGCACGCGCTCTACGCCCGTCACGGCTTCCGGCCGTTCCCCGACCCGGGCGCGCTGATGGCCCGGCATCCGGGCTCCTCTCCCCGCGCGTGATCCGCCCCGGCACCGGCCCGCGGTGCGGCAGGCTGGCCCCGGCCGCACCCACCGCGGTCGTGCCGGCCGGCGTCGACGGCGGCGCGGCGGTGGGCGCGGCCGGAAGGAGCTCTCGATGCCGGTCCACCTGAACCACACCATCGTCGCCGCCCGGGACAAGCGGGAGTCGGCCGCCTTCCTGGCCGACCTGCTCGGCGTCGCGGCGCCCAGCACCTACGGCCCGTTCTCGGTCGTGCGGCTG
>DATAAV010000296.1:0-3531 GCA_036259935.1 Geodermatophilus sp.
TCGGCCAGCGTGCCGGTGAGCACGGTCAGCGGCCGCGGCGTCGGCAGCAGGACCGGTCGGACGTCGGCCAACCCGGAGGCGTCGAGGTCGACCAGCCAGACCTGCTTGTCCTGCCCGGCCTCGCCGAAGGAGTAGGCCAGCGGGGAGCCGCTGTAGCGCAGCCGCGGGGTGAGCGTCTGGGGCCGGTGCAGGTGACCCAGCGCGACGTAGTCGACCCCGTCGAACACCGCCGCGGGGACCAGGTCCACGCCGCCCACGCAGATGTCCCGCTCGCTCTCGCTGGCCACCCCGCCGCCGACGAACGCGTGCGCCAGCACCACCGACCGCGTGCCCGGGCGGAGGAACAGGTCGGCCCGGACGCGGTCCATCGCCTCGGTCAGCACTCCTTCGTGGCTGCGCGCCCCGGGGACGCCGAGCTCGTGCCGCGCGATCTCCGGCTCCAGGTAGGGCAGCCCGTAGAGGGCCACCTCGCCGTCCTCGTCGGCCAGCAGGACCGGCTCGTCGAGCCGGGAGGTCGCGGCGCGCACGTGCAGCCCGGCCATCGACAGCAGGCTGGAGAAGGTGCCCAGCCGGCGCGCCGAGTCGTGGTTGCCCGGCGTGAGGACCACCGCGGCGCCGGCCGCCAGCAGCCGGCCGATCACCCGGTCGAGCACCGCGGTGGCATCGGCGGAGGGCACCGCCCGGTCGTACACGTCCCCGGCGACGACGACGACGTCCACCGACTCGGCCGCGACGACGTCGGCCAGGCCACCGAGCACCGCCTCCTGCTCGGACAGCAGCTCCGCCCCGTGCAGCGACCGCCCGATGTGCCAGTCCGAGGTGTGCAGCAGCCGCATGGCCGCAGAAGGTAGGTGGGGGTACCGACGAAAACACCCAGGCACGCCGTGACGGAACCGTCACACAGGCCCGCCGCGGCCGACGCCGGCGGGACGCCTCACACCTGAGCGGTCGGGTGCCCGGTGTCGTAGCGGCGGACGCCGCCGGTGTCGTAGCGGGGAACGCCCCCGGTGTCGTAGCGGGGAACACCGCCGGTGTCGTAGCCGTGGATGTACCCGGCGCTCTCCTGGGCCCGCCGGTCGGCGTCCTCCTCGATCATGTGGTTGAGCAGCTGCTGGACCCCGTCGCTGTCGGGGATCTGCCGCAGCACGGTCGGGCCGCCGTCGCCGGCGGACTCGATGGTCAGCGTGCCGGAGTTGATCAGCCGCTCCCACAGCGTCTGCCGGTAGGAGACGTCGGTGATCCGGGACAGGCCGATGTCGCGGCCGTGCCGGGCCAGGATCCCCTCCCGGAACAGCAGCCGGTGCGTGGTGATCACGTAGTGGGTGGACCGCCAGCGCAGCAGCGGCACCAGCACGGCGACGACCAGCAGGACCAGGGCCACGCCGACGACGACCAGCCGGAGCATCCCCTGCTGCGTGCCGGCGGGCACCAGCGCGGCGGCGAACGACGCCGCGCCGACGATCAGCAGGAAGCGGACGACAGGCCAGAAGATCGTGACCCAGTGGGGGTGCAGGTGCCGGACGACCTCTTCGTCGTCGGCCAGCAGCTTGTCCGGGTACGGCACCGGGTCAGGATGGCGCAGCCGGAGCCGGGCGTCATGCCCCCCGTGCGCGTGTCCGCACGTGCCGCACGTCGCCGCTGGCCAGCTCGACGGTCCCCTCCGAGCCGCGGACGACGAGCCGGCCGTCCCAGTCGACGGCCTCGGCCACCCCGTCCAGCCGGGAGCCGTCGGGCAGCGCCACGGTGACCTCCGCGCCCACCGTCGAGCACCACGCCAGGTAGTCGTGCGCCAGGCCGCTGCCCACCGGGTCCCCGAGCGCCGCGACCCAGCTCCGGTAGCGGCGCTCGAAGGCGCGGAGGAAGGCCAGCAGCACCGGCGCGCGGTCGACCGTGCGCCCGGCCACCAGCGCCAGCGAGGTGCCGCCCTCGGGCAGCTCGTCGGCGCGGGTGGACACGTTCAGCCCCACCCCCACCACCACGGCGGAGCCGGAGACCTCGGCGAGGATGCCGGCGAGCTTGGCGCCGTCGGGAGCCAGCAGGTCGTTGGGCCACTTCAGCGACGTCCGGACGCCGGGGACCTCGCCGACGGCCTCGGCCAGCGCGACCCCGGTCAGCAGCGCCAGCCATCCCCGGCGGGCGGTCGGGACGTCGGGGCGCACGAGCAGCGACACGGTCAGCCCGGCCCGGGGCGGGGAGGTCCAGGTCCGGTCCAGGCGGCCGCGCCCGGCCTCCTGGTACTCCGCGACGAGCACCGTGCCTTCCGGGGCGTCCTCCCGGGCCAGCAGCGCCGCATTGGTCGAGTCGATCCGCTCGACGACCTCCAGGGAGCGCCACAGGCCGCCCTCCCGGGTCAGCGCCGCGGTGAGCGCGGCCCGGTCCAGAGCGGGCCGCTCCAGGTCGGACCAGCGGGATGAAGGGGCCTCGGACACGTCACCTACGCTACGGCTCCGTGAGCGCGGCTGAACTCGAGAGCGCCGGGGAACACGTCCCCGACGACATCGACATCCACACGACCGCAGGCAAGCTGGCCGACTTCGAGCGGCGGGTCGAGCTGGCCACGCACGCCGGGTCCGAGCGTGCCGTCGAGAAGCAGCACGCCGCGGGGAAGATGACCGCCCGCGAGCGGATCGAGGCGCTGCTGGACCCGGGCTCGTTCACCGAGCTCGACGAGTTCGCCCGGCACCGCTCCACGAACTTCGGCATGGCCGCCCGGCGCCCCTTCGGCGACGGCGTGGTCACCGGGTACGGCACCGTCGACGGCCGCCCGGTCTGCGTGTTCTCCCAGGACGTCACCGTCTTCGGCGGCAGCCTCGGCGAGGTCTACGGCGAGAAGATCGTCAAGGTGCTCGACCTCGCGATGCGCAACGGCTGCCCGATCATCGGGATCAACGAGGGCGGCGGCGCACGCATCCAGGAGGGCGTGGTCTCCCTCGGCCTCTACGGCGAGATCTTCCTGCGCAACGTGCACGCCTCCGGCGTCATCCCGCAGATCTCGCTGGTCATGGGGGCGGCGGCCGGCGGCCACGTCTACTCCCCCGCGCTCACCGACTTCATCGTCATGGTCGACAAGACCAGCCAGATGTTCATCACCGGCCCCGACGTCGTGAAGACCGTGACCGGCGAGGACGTCAGCCTCGAGGAGCTCGGCGGCGCCCGCACCCACAACACCAAGTCCGGCGTCGCCCACTACCTGGCCGAGGACGAGAACGACGCGCTGGAGTACGTCAAGGCGCTGCTGTCCTACCTGCCGAGCAACAACCTCGACCCGCTGCCGGTCGTCGAGATGCCGCCGGTGGACACCACGCTGCCGGACGCGCTGACCGACGAGGACCTCGAACTCGACACGTTCATCCCCGACTCGCCCAACACGCCCTACGACATGCACGCCGTCATCGAGCACGTGCTCGACGACGGCGAGTTCCTCGAGGTGCAGCCGCTGTTCGCGCCCAACATCGTCGTCGGCTTCGGCCGGGTCGAGGGCCGTCCGGTCGGCGTCGTGGCCAACCAGCCGACCCAGTTCGCCGGCACCCT
>DATAAV010000297.1:0-2797 GCA_036259935.1 Geodermatophilus sp.
CCGGCTCCGGGTTCCCCGGGGCCGGCCGCTGCCGTTCGTGTCTGCGGATCCTCGTGCTCTGCCCACGCTGGCGGGAAGAGCACGATGTCGCGGAAAACACCTCCCCGGCGGGAGGTCGTGCCCTGCGTGCGGTGAGCACGCAGAGCACGACGCCGCCGGGGGAGACCTCCGTCCCGCGCCGGTCAGTCGCGGAAGACCAGCGCCCGGCTGACCTCGGTGACCACCTCGTCCCAGGCCGTGCGCAGCTCGGCGGCCTCCTCCGCGCGGAGGACGGCAGACGGCTCGCGCTCGCCCCGCGCCACCGCCCGGCCCAGCGGCGCCGGCGGGGTCAGCAGCTGGTCCACCCGCCCGAGCCCGGCGTACTCGGCGACGTCGCGGACGCCCTCCACGGGCTGGGCGAGGGCGCGGTGGTCGACCAGCCCGGCGGCGCCGTCGGCGACCTCGGTGAGCACCTCGGTCAGCTCGGTCAGGTCGTAGCGGTCCTGCTCGGCGGGGAGCGGCGGGACGTCGGCCGTGGCGACGTCCGGCCACGAGGCGATCTCCACCAGGTCGTGCTCCTCGTCGCCGGCGCAGAACCGGGCGAGGTCGGCCGGGGTATCGAACAGGTACACCTCGCCGTCGCGGCCGAGGAAGCGTGCCTTGTCCTCCACGTAGCAGCGCAGCGTGACCCCGGCCCCCTCGGGAACCACCAGTTCCACCGGCAGGATGCCGACGTTCTCCCAGAACTGCGCCGCGGCGGCCACGTCGGCCGGGGAGGCGGTGATCCGGCTGCCGCCGCGGATTGTGGTGGTCCCGGCGGCTGCCGCCGCGGCCGCGGTGGCCCCGGCCGCCGACCCGGTCCGGGGCGCCGGCGCGGCCCCGGCGCTGTCCTCCTCCTCGGCGGTGTCCTCGGTGAGGTCCACCTCCTCGACGTCGCCCTCGTCCTCGAGGTCGGACTCGGCATCGGACGTGGGGTAGTCGGCCAAGGTGACCGTGCCGCCTCCGGTCCAGTCGAGGTGCTCGGACAGCTCCTCGAGCACGTCCTCCCACAGTTCGTCGAGGGCGGCTCCGACGCCCAGCCAGGCGTCCTCTCCCGCCCGCCCGACGAACGCGTCGACGCCGAGGCCCAGGGAGCCGATCTCCGGCCGGCCGACCAGCTCGGCCACGGCCGCGAACTGCTCCTCGCGCTCCTCGTCGTCCAGGTCCTCGTCGGACTCGTCGTCCTCCGCGCCGGTGTCGAGGCACTCGGCGAGCCGGCTGACCATGTCGATGGTCGCCGCGAGCTCCTCCACCGCCCAGCGGTCGGGGTTCTCGGCGGCGATGTCGTAGACGCCGTCGAGGTCGTAGCGGTGGTCGTCGTCGGGGGTCAGGTCAGGGGCCGCCAGCCCGACGACGACCGGCCAGACCGGGTGGTCGGCGAGGTCGTGGTCGGTGCTGGTGCGGCAGAACGCCGCGAGGGCGGCAGGGCTGGGGAAGAGGTGCACCGTGGAGGTGCCCCCTTCGGACGTGCCGAGGAACGCCTGCCACTCCTCGCCGTCCTCCTCCCAGGGCGGCGCCCAGAGGGTGTAGCCGGTGCGGTCGTCGAGGGTGAGGGCGATGGGGACGATGCTGGGCCTTGCCACGGGGGCCATCCTGCCCGGTCCGCCCGGGACCGCGCCCCGCGGATCAGATCCCCATCGGGTGCCAGACCGTCTTCGTCTCCAGGAACGGGGTCATCCGCCCCAGGCCGGGGTCGGCGGTCCAGTCCGGCTCCTCCGCCGGCGGGCGCAGCACCCGCTTCACGCTGCCGGCGGCCAGCCGCTCCAGCTCCATGGTCCGCTCGGCCGGGGCCCCGGTCAGGTCGATGGCGTCGACGTCGTCGTGCTCGGCCAGCCACGGGCCGAGCTCCCCGGCGTCCCCGGTGAGCAGGTTGACCACCCCGGCGGGCACGTCGCTGGTGGCCAGCACCTCGCCGAGGGTGACCGCGGGCAGCGGCCGCTCGCGGGAGGTGACGACGACGGCGGTGTTGCCGCCGGCCAGCACCGGCGCCAGCACGCTGACCAGGCCGAGCAGCGACGAACGCTGCGGCGCCAGCACCGCCACCACCCCGGTCGGCTCGGGCAGCGAGAAGTCGAAGTAGGGGCCGGCGACCGGGTTGGCCCCGCCGAGCACCGCGGCCAGCTTGTCGGTCCACCCGGCGTACCAGACCCAGCGGTCGATCGCCGCGTCGACGGCGGCCCGCGCCCGGCCGGCCGAGAGCCCCTCGCCGGCGGCGACCTCCTCGCAGAACTGGCCGTGCCGGCCCTCCATCACCTCGGCCACCCGGTAGAGCACCTGGCCGCGGTTGTAGGCGGTCGCGCCCGACCACTTGCCGAAGGCCGCGCGGGCGGCGACGACCGCGTCGCGGGCGTCCTTGCGGGAGGCCCAGGCGGCGTTGGCCAGGAAGTGCCCCTTGGCGTCGGTCACCTCGTAGCTGCGGCCGGACTCCGAGCGCGGGAACGCGCCGTTCAGGTAGAGCTTGTAGGTCTTGCGGACGGCCAGCCGGTCGTTCACGACAGCGCAGATCCCTTCTTGATGGGTCGCTTCCGCGGCCGCTCCGCTCCTCGCTCGCTGGCGCTCGCTGCGATGCTCACGGCCTGTCAGCTCCCTTCAGGTACGCAGCCAACCCGTGCCGGCCCCCCTCGCGGCCGTAGCCGGACTGCTTGTAGCCGCCGAACGGCGACGTAGGGTCTAACCTGTTGAACGTGTTGGCCCAGACGACGCCGGCCCGCAGCTGCTGCGCCATCGACAGGATGCGCGAGCCCTTCTCCGTCCACACGCCGGCGGACAGCCCGTACGG
>DATAAV010000298.1:0-1807 GCA_036259935.1 Geodermatophilus sp.
GTGCCGGAGTAGTCGAACTCGGCGGCCTGGCCGATGAGGATCGGCCCGGAGCCGATCACCATCACGTGGTGGATGTCGTCCCGTCTGGGCATCAGGCGCTCTTCTCCGCAGTGCTGTGCTCGACCTGCGGCGGCGGCCCACCGGCCTGCGCGTCCTCGGTGCGGGCGGTCTCCATGAGGTCGACGAACCGCTGGAACAGCGGCGCGGCGTCGTGCGGGCCGGCAGCGGCCTCGGGGTGGAACTGCACGCTGAACGCCGGCAGGTCCAGGCAGCGCAGCCCCTCCACCACGTCGTCGTTGAGGCCCACGTGGCTGACCTCGACCCGCCCGTAGGGGGTGTCGGTCGGCCGGTCCAGCGGCGCGTCGACGGCGAAGCCGTGGTTGTGGCTGGTCACCCGCACCGTGCCGCTGACCCGGTCGAGCACCGGCTGGTTGAGGCCGCGGTGGCCGAAGCGCAGCTTGTAGGTGCCCAGGCCGAGCGCCCGGCCGAGGATCTGGTTGCCGAAGCAGATGCCGAACAGCGGCCGGCGCGCGTCGAGCACCCCGCGCACGGCGTCGACCGCGTAGTCGGCGGCGGCCGGGTCGCCCGGGCCGTTGGAGAGGAAGACGCCGTCGGGGCCCGCGTCGAGGAGGTCCTCGGCGGTCGCGGTGGCCGGCAGCACGTGCGTCTCCACGCCGAGCTCGGCCAGGTGCCGCGGGGTGGCGGTCTTGATGCCGAGGTCCAGCGCGGCGATGGTGAAGCGCCTCTCCCCCACCGCCGGGACGACGTACGGGTCGTTCGCGGTGACCGACGGCGCGAGGTCGGCGCCGCTCATGCTCTCCGACCCGCGCACCCGGGTCAGCAGCTCCTCGGCCGAGAGGTCCTCGCTGCTGATGCCGGCGCGCATCGCGCCGCGCTCGCGCAGGTGGCGGGTCAGCGCGCGGGTGTCGATGCCGCTGATGCCGACGACGCCCTGCTCGGCCAGCTCGTCGTCCAGGCTGCCGGTGGCCCGCCAGTTCGCCGGGCGGCGGGCGGGGTCGCGCACGACGAAGCCGGCCACCCACATCCGGCGGCTCTCGTCGTCCTCCTGGTTGACCCCGGTGTTGCCGATGTGCGGCGCGGTCATCACCACGATCTGGCGGGCGTAGCTGGGGTCGGTCAGCGTCTCCTGGTAGCCGGTCATCCCGGTGGCGAACACCGCCTCGCCCAGCGTCGTCCCGACCGCGCCGTAGGCCTCACCGCGGAACGTGCGCCCGTCCTCGAGGACCAGGAGCGCTTCTCTCACTTCACTGCCTTTCCGTCGAGCACGGTCGCCATCCCGCGCAGGAACGTGGCGACCACCCGGCCGGGGAGCTCCCGGCCGGCATAGGGGCTGTTGCGGCTGCGGCTGGCCAGCGCGGAGGGGTCGACGACCGCGCGCGTGCCCGGGTCCAGCAGCAGCAGGTTGGCCGGCTCACCCGGCGCCAGCGGACGGCCCTGCGCCCGCAGACCCCCGCCGTCGAGCCGGCCGATGGCCGCCGGGCGGGCCGACATCCGGTCGGCGACGCCGCGCCAGTCGAGCAGGCCGGTCTCGACCATCGTCGCGACGACCACCGACAACGCCTGCTGGAGACCCAGCATCCCGGGCCGGGCGTGCGCCCACTCGGTCTCCTTGTCCTCGACCGCGTGCGGCGCGTGGTCGGTGGCCACCGCGTCGATCACGCCCTCGGCCAGCCCGGCGCGCAGCGCCTCGACGTCGGCGTCGGTGCGCAGCGGCGGGTTGACCTTGAACACCGGGTCGTAGCCCTCGGCGCACTCGTCGGTGAGCAGCAGGTGGTGCGGGGTGACC
>DATAAV010000299.1:0-3941 GCA_036259935.1 Geodermatophilus sp.
CCGGACGGCCGCGCTGCGCGAGATGGCCCGCGTGGCCCGCCCCGGCGGCACGGTGGCGGTCGTGGTGCCCGCCTCGCTCGACGCACAGCCGGCCTACCGGCCCTTCGTCGAGATGGCCGCCCGGCACGCCGGCCCGGAGGCCGTGGCCCTGCTCGGCACGTACTGGGCCTGCGGAGACCTCGGCCGGCTGGGCGACTGGTTCGCGGCGGCCGGTCTGGACGTCGTCGACACGTGGACCCACCTGGGGACGGCGCGGTTCGACTCCCCGGAGGCGCTGGCGGCGACCGAGATCGAGGGGTCCCCGCTGGCCGAGCGGATCAGCGCGGAGGTCGACGCCCGCATCCGCGGCGGCGCCCGGGAGGTGCTGGCCCCCTTCACCGCGCCCGGCGGCGAGCTGCACGCCCCGCTCCGCGGACACCTCGTCGCGGGCCGTCCGCCCCGGCGGTGACCGGGGTCAGACGGGGCTGCGCATCCGCCGCGGGCCGGGCGCCATCCGGGCGGTCGGCTGCCCGACCCGCCCTGCGCCGCCGGCGACCACCAGCGAGCGCCCGCCGTGCCAGGGGTCGGCCGGGCCGACGATCACCGGCTCCAGGGTCAGCTGCAGGACCTCCGGCAGGTCGTCGGCCAGCCGGGCCACCCGCAGCAGCAGGTTCTCCAGCGCGGCGACGTCGACCGGTTCGGAGCCGCGGTAGCCGTCGAGCAGCGGCCAGGCGCGCGGGGCGCGGACCAGTTCGGCGGCGTCGAGGTCGGTGAGCGGCAGGGTGCGGTAGGCGCGGTCACCGAGCAGGTCGGTGGCGACGCCGCCGACCCCGAAGCTGACCAGCGCGCCGAAGGACGGGTCGTCGACGATCTCCACGACGGTCGCCACGCCGGGTGCGGCCATCTCCTGCACGATCACCGGATCGCCGGCAGGGATCGCGGCGAATGCGGCGCGCACCGCGTCGGCGTCGGTCAGGTCCAGCCGCACCCCGCCGAGGTCAGGGCGGTGCCGCAGCCAGCCGGCGGTCGACTTGAGCACCACCGGGTAGCCGATCTCCTCGGCGGCGGCGACCGCGGCCTCGGCGTCGGTGACCGTCCGGGTGCCCAGCAGCGGCACGCCGTAGGCGGCAAGCAGCGCCATCAGCTCGTCGTCGGTGAGGTCGCGGCCGCTCGGCGTCTCGGCGAGCACGGCCCGCACGATCCCGCGGGCGGCGTCCTCGTCGACGTCGGGCAGCTCGGGGACCTCGCCCACCGGCCGGCGGCGCCACTCGGCGTACTGCGCCACCCGCGCCAGGGCGATCACCGCCCGCTCGGGCGTGGAGAACGAGGGCACCGAGCCGCGGGCGGGCATCCCGGTCTCGTCGAGGACGGCCAGCTCCGACGGGATGCCCTCCACGGACAGGAAGGTCGCGACGATCGGCTTCGGCGAGCGGCATGCCACGTCCCGCAGCACCGGCCCGAACTCGTGCGAGCCGCTCATCAGTGGCGGGAGGAAGACCGCGACGAGGGCGTCGACCCCGTCGTCGTCCACGGCCTCCTGCAGCGCGGCCCCGAAGTCCTCCGGCCGGCCGCCGGCGCCGATGTCGACCGGCTTGTCGCGGGCCAGCTCCAGCCCCTCGCCCAGGACGGCGTCGGCGACCAGCGCGCCCATCGCCGTCGAGTTGCCGACGATCCCCACCCGGTTGCCGGCCGGCAGCGGCTGGTGGGCCAGGACCGTGCCGACGTCGAGCATTTGCGCGACGGTCTCGACCCGGATGACGCCGGCCGAGCGGAACAGCGCGGCCACCGACTGCTCGGGCACGGTCACCGACGTGCCGGCCAGCCCGGGGGTCAGCATCCCGACGTGCCGGCCGCTCTTCACCGCGACCACAGGCTTGGTGCGCCCGACGGTGCGGGCCAGCCGGGCGAACTTGCGGGGGTTGCCGAAGCTCTCCAGGTAGAGCAGGACCACCTCGGTGGCCGGGTCGGTGGCCCAGTACTGCAGCAGGTCGTTGCCGCTGACGTCCGCCCGGTTGCCCGCCGAGACGAAGGTGGACAGGCCGATGTTGCGGCTGCGGGCCCGCTCCAGCAGGGCCACGCCGAGCGCGCCGGACTGGGCGAAGAACCCCACCCGCCCGCGGCCGGGGACCATCGGCGCGAGGCTGGCGTTGAGCCGCACCTCCGGGTCGGTGTTCACGATGCCCAGGCAGTTGGGGCCCACCACGCGCATGCCCGAGGCGCGGGCGGCGGCCACCAGCTGGCGCTCGGCCGCGCGCCCCTCCGGCCCGGACTCGCCGAAGCCGCCGGAGATCACCACCAGCCCGCGCACCCGCTTGCGGCGGGCCGCCTCCACCACCTCGGCGACCTCGTCGGTGGGCACGGCCAGCACGGCGAGGTCGACGTCGTCGGGGATCGACTCCAGGTCGGCGTAGGCGGGCACGCCGCGCACGTGCCGCGTGCCGGGGTTGACCGGGTAGATGGGCCCCTCGAAGCCGTAGTCGAGCAGGTGCCGCAGCACCGCGTTGCCGAGCTTGCCGTCGCCGTTGCTCGCCCCGACCACGGCGACCGACGACGGGGTGAGCAGCCGGGCGATCGACCGGGACTCGCTGCGCTGCTCGCGCTCGTAGGCGACCGCCAGGGCGTCCTCGGTCTGCTCGATCGGGAAGGTGAGGTGGACGACGCCCTCCTCGTAGGTGCGCTGGGCCTTGTAGCCGGCGTCCTGGAACACCCGCACCATCCGGCTGTTCTGAGCCAGCACCTCGGCCACGAAGTTCTTGATGCCGCGCTCGCGGGCGGCCGCGGCGAGGTGCTCGAGCAGCACCGAGCCCAGCCCGCGGCCCTGGTGGGCGTCCTCGATGAGGAAGGCCACCTCGGCGTCGTCGGTCCCCGGGTAGCGGTCGTAGCGGCCCACCCCGATGATCTGGCCGCCGAGCAGCAGCACGAAGGCGACCCGGCTGTCGTGGTCGACGTGGGTGAAGCGGTGCAGGTCGCGCTCGGAGAGCCGCTGCATCGGCCCGAAGAACCGGTAGTAGCGGGTCTGGTCGCTGCTGCGCTCCATCAGCCCGTTGAGCTCGTCGGCGTCCTCGGGGCAGATCGGGCGCAGGTGCACCGTTCCGCCGTCGGCGGCGACGACGTCGGCCTCCCAGTGCGCCGGCGGCTGCGGCGGTGCCGGCTCGGGGGTGCCGGGGGCGGGCGGGGAGTCGAGGCGCTGGTCAGTCACGGGGATCGTCCGGGTCGAGGCCGAAATAGGGGAACGAGGCCTTGCGGGTGCGGGCGATGGCACGGTCGACCCGCGACTCGGTGAACGGGTCCCAGTGGGAGAAGCCGGTGTAGCCGCCCTCGGTCATGTGCGTGGGCGGGCGGGCCCGCAGGCCGCGGCGGACGACCTCGTCGCGCCAGGACTGCGGGATCTCCGTGGCCGGCTCCAGCCGCTTCCCGGAGGCCTCGGCGATCAGGTGGGTCCACGCCCGGGGCACGCAGCGCACCAGGCCGTAGCCGCCCCCGCCGAGGGCGATCCAGCGGCCGTCGCAGATCTCGTGGGCCAGGTCGTGCATCGCGCGGTAGGAGGCGCGCTGGCCGTCGATGGTCAGGCTCAGGTCGGCCAGCGGGTCCTCGTGGTGGGCGTCGCAGCCGCACTGGCTCACCAGGATCTGCGGCTTGAAGGCCTTGAGCACGCTGGGCACGACGGCGTGGAAGGCACGCAGCCAGCCGGGGTCGTCGGTGCCGTTGGGCAGGGCCAGGTTCACCGCGCTGCCCAGGGCCTTGTCCGGATCCCCGGTCTCCTCGGGGAAGCCGGTCCCGGGGAAGAGGGTGAGCGGGGTCTGGTGGATGCTGATGGTGAGCACCCGGGGGTCGTCGTAGAACGCCGCCTGCACCCCGTCGCCGTGGTGGACGTCGACGTCCACGTAGGCGATGCGCTCGTAGCCCTGCCGCAGCAGCCAGGCGATGGCGACCGCCGCGTCGTTGAAGACGCAGAACCCCGA
>DATAAV010000300.1:0-3078 GCA_036259935.1 Geodermatophilus sp.
GTCCGGCGCGGCCGTGCCGGACGGCGACCCGGCGGCGGCCGGGGCCGCGGCCCGCAGCCGCTCCAGCTGGGCGCCGGCCTGGGCGGCGAGCGGGGTGAGCTCCCCGGCCAGCGCCGGATCGGCCGTCGTCGCCGCCTCGTACGCGGCGACCAGCGACTCCTGCACGGTCACCTGCCCGGCGAGCCGGTCGGCCTCCTCCCGGGTGACTTCCGGCGCCTTCCCGGCGGGCTCCCCGGTGCAGCCGGCCGCCAGCAGGACCGCTCCCGCCGCGGCGCCGAGCAGGGCACGCCGCGAGAACCCCGCGGGGCCGGAGGGAGGGGAGGAGGGCATCGCCCGCCATCCTTCCAGCCCGCGCGGGGCCGGGGCGGCAGCGGACGGCAGGGGCGCGTCCGCCCCTGCGGCACCGGTCTCCGGACCTGCCGGTGGGCGGTAGCCTGACGGTTCGCCCGGTACAGGGCCCGGCCGGCGCCGTCCGCCGGGAAACCGCTCAGGCACGGCACGGGGGAGGGCTCCGGTGTGCCCGCGCCGCGACCGAGCCAGGAGGGAGGGAGGCCCGTGTCCGCATCGCGTCGCAGCGACGCCGTCGCCGATCGGCTGGCCGGCTGGATCGAGCCGGTCGTCCACGCCGCCGGGTACGACCTCGAGGACCTGGTGGTCACCCCCGCCGGTCGGCGCAGCGTCGTCCGGGTGGTCGTCGACCGTGACTCCGGGGTGACCCTCGACGACATCGCCGAGGTCAGCCGCGCGGTGTCCGAGGCGCTCGACGACAACGACGACGGCTTCGGGGGCGCGCCCTACGTGCTGGAGGTGACCAGCCCCGGTGTCGATCGGCCGCTCACCGAGCCGCGGCACTGGCGGCGCAACACCGGCCGGTTGGTCGTCGTCCCGGTCGGGCCGCCCGGGGACCGCGAGCAGGTCACCGCCCGGATCGGCGAGGTCGACGACGACGGCGTCACGCTGGCCGTGGAGGCCAAGGGCAAGCCCGGCGCGAAGAAACGGCCGCCCACGCCCCGCCGCGTGCGCTGGGCCGACCTGGGCGCGGGGCGGGTCCAGGTGGAGTTCGGTCGGCCCGGTGGCGCCGAGCAGGGCTCGGATCCCGCGGACGACGACGGAGGAGGACAGTGAACATCGACGTGACCGCCCTCAAGGCGGTCGAGCGGGAGAAGGGCATCCCGGCCGACACGGTCATCGAGGCGATCGAGTCGGCCCTGGTGACCGCCTACCGGCACGCCGACGGCGCGGCCAAGCACGTGCGGGTGCACGTCGACCGCAAGAGCGGCGAGGTCGCCGTGCTGGCCCAGGAGCTGGGCCCCGACGGCGAGGTCGTCCGCGAGTGGGACGACACCCCCTCCGACTTCGGCCGGATCGCGGCCAGCACCGCCAAGCAGGTCATCGTGCAGCGGCTGCGCGACGCCGAGCACGAGCAGACCTTCGGCGAGTACGCCGGCAAGGAGGGCGACATCGTCAGCGGCATCGTGCAGGCGCACGACCGCCGCAACGTGCACGGGACCGTGCTGGTCGACATCGGCAAGGTGGAAGCGGTGCTGCCGCCCTCCGAGCAGGTGCCCGGCGAGGTCTACGAGCACGGCACCCGCCTGAAGGCCTACGTCGTCTCGGTGTCCCGCACCTTCCGCGGCCCGCAGGTCACCATCTCGCGCACCCACCCGAACCTGGTGCGCAAGTTGTTCGCCCTGGAGGTCCCCGAGATCGCCGACGGCAGCGTGGAGATCGTCGCCGTGGCCCGGGAGGCCGGGCACCGGTCGAAGATCGCCGTGCGCACCAAGGTGCCCGGGCTCAACGCCAAGGGCGCGTGCATCGGCCCGATGGGGCAGCGGGTGCGCAACGTCATGAGCGAGCTGCACGGCGAGAAGATCGACATCGTCGACTGGTCGGACGACCCGGCCACCTTCGTCGCCTCCGCGCTGAGCCCGGCCCGCGTCAGCAGCGCCCGGCTGGTCGACCCCCAGGCGAAGGCCGTCCGCGTCGTGGTGCCCGACTACCAGCTCTCGCTGGCCATCGGCAAGGAAGGGCAGAATGCGCGGCTGGCCGCCCGGCTGACCGGCTGCCGGATCGACATCCGCAGCGACGCCCAGCCCGACGACGCCGCGCCCTCCCCGGGGGTCGGGCGGCCGCCGCTGCGCTCGGGCGCGCCGGCCGCGCGCGGGGGAGCCCCGGGCGGGCGTCCGGCACCCTCCGGTGCGGGACCACGACCCGGTTCCCGGAGGGCGGAACATCCGGGGCCGGCCGCGCGCTAGAGTGCAAGGTGGCCGAAACGTCGATCCCGGTGCGCACCTGTGTGGGGTGCCGGAAGCGCGCTCCGGTCACCGAGCTGCTGCGTGTCGTCGTCCGGAACGGGACCCTCGTGCCCGATCCGCGGCGGGTGCTCCCCGGCCGGGGCGCATCCCTGCACCCCACTCCGGAGTGCCTGCACGCAGCGGAGCGACGCCGGGCCTTTCCTCGGGCGCTGCGCTGCAGCACCCCGGTGGAGGCCGGTCCGCTCCGGGTCCACGTCCTCGGCGCGCCGTCCCCGGCGCGTGCGGGGGAGGGGGCCGGGGCGGGCGACCGCGAACGAACGACAGACCGCAACAACACAGTCGGACCGGCACCAGGCCGGTCCGCACGTCGAGAGCAGGACGTCGTCGGATGAGTCAGCCGTGAAGTTCCCACGATGACCATGCACCACTAACGACGAGGTCGAGCGGGCGAGCCGCCGGCCTCACCAGAGGAGACCCGTGCCAGGCAAAGCCCGCGTACACGAACTCGCCAAGGAGTTCGGCGTCGACAGCAAGACCGTGCTCGCCAAGCTCAAGGAGCAGGGCGAGTTCGTGAAGTCCGCTTCCTCCACCGTCGAGGCCCCGGTGGCCCGACGGCTGCGGGAGGCCTTCGTCGCTTCCGGGGCCAACGGCTCCGGCGGTGGTGCTCCGGCCCCCGCCCCCCGCCCCGGTCCGCGCCCGACCCCGGCGGCTCCGGCCGCCGCCGCGCCGGCCGCTCCCACGGCTCCGGGGCCCGGCCCCCGTTCGGCGGCGCGTCCCGGTCCGACCCCGGGCCCGCGCCCGGCTCCGGCGGCCCCGGTGGCCC
>DATAAV010000301.1:0-9404 GCA_036259935.1 Geodermatophilus sp.
ACGGGAACGCTCGTGCTGCTCCGCCACGGCGAGAGCGAGTGGAACAAGGCCAACCTCTTCACCGGGTGGGTCGACGTCCCGCTGTCGGAGAAGGGCCGGGCCGAGGCCGCCCGCGGCGGTGAGCTGCTGGCCGAGCACGACCTCCTGCCCGACATCGCCCACACGTCCGTGCTCAAGCGGGCGATCGCGACGGCCGAGCTCGCGCTCGCCGCCGCCGACCGGCAGTGGATCCCGGTGAAGCGGTCCTGGCGGCTCAACGAGCGGCACTACGGGGCCCTGCAGGGCAAGGACAAGGCCGCGACGCTCGCCGAGTACGGCGAGGAGCAGTTCATGGTCTGGCGGCGCTCCTACAGCACCCCGCCGCCGCCGATCGAGCCCGGCAGCCGGTACTCCCAGGACGGCGACCCGCGATACCTCATGCTGCCGCCGGAGGTGCGCCCGGCCACCGAGTGCCTGGCCGACGTCGTCGTCCGGATGCTCCCGTACTGGTACGACGCGATCGTGCCCGACCTGCGCACCGGCGCCACCGTGCTGATCGCCGCGCACGGCAACAGCCTGCGGGCGCTGGTGAAGCACCTCGACGGCATGGGCGAGGACGAGGTCGTGGGGCTCAACATCCCCACCGGCGTCCCGCTGCGCTACGACCTCGACGACGACCTGCGCCCGGTCAAGCCCGGCGGGGAGTACCTCGACCCGGACGCCGCCGCGGCGGCCATCGAGGCGGTGAGGAACCAGGGCCGCAAGTAGGCCCCGGCGGTCAGCCCTCGGTCGCGTGCGGCCGGGTCTGGCCGGTCACCAGGTACACCACCCGCCGGGCCACGCTCACGGCGTGATCGGCGAACCGCTCGTAGTAGCGGCCCAGCAGGGTGATGTCGATGGCCGCCTCCATGCCGTGCGGCCAGCCGGGGGAGAGGACCTCGCGGAACAGCTGCGCGTGCAGCCGGTCCATGGCGTCGTCGTCCTCCTCCAGCTCCCGGGCGATCTCGACGTCCCGCTTGGCGATGACCGTGCCGGCCTTGGTCACCAGGCCCTCGGCCACCCGCCCGGCCTCGAGGAAGACCGGCCGCACCTCCTGCGGCACCGCGTGGTCCGGGAAGCGCATCCGGGCCACCTTGGCGATGTGCTCGGCCAGGTCGCCCATGCGCTCGAGGTCGCTGACGATCCGCATCGCGGTGGTGATGGTGCGCAGGTCGGTCGCGACCGGTTGCTGGCGGGCGAGCAGGGTGAAGCAGCGCTGCTCGATGCTCTCCCGGGTGGCGTCGATGTGCTCGTCGCCGGCGATCACCCGGTCGGCGAGGGCGACGTCGGCGTCCAGGAGGGCGGCGGTCGCGGTGCTCATCTGGGCGCCGACCGTGTTGGCCATCTCCACCATGCAGGCCCGGATGTCGTCGAGTTCCTCGTGGTACGTGTCGCGCACGGTCGTCCTCCTCCTCGGCCCGGCCGCCCCGCGGCCGGCCGGCTGGGTGCGCCAGGGCAGCCCTCGCCCGCCGCGTCGGCGCGTCTCTCCCTGAGGGTAGGACGGCGGACGGCGTTCGCAGCCTCCGCGCGCGTGAACGCGGCCCCACCGGGTGATGAACAGTGCCCCACACCTGGTCGACGGCCCCGCGCAGAGGCCGGTGGGGGCTGATCACCGGCCTAGCATCGGCTACGGAAGCGAACCGGCGAGGGCGGGGCGACCCCGGCCGGCGGAAGCGATGAGCCGACGAGGAGGAAGCGTGAGTCCCCTGGTCGCCCTCGTGGTCGGCCTGGTCGTCGGCGGCGTCGTCGTCGCCACCGTCCTGCTGCGCTTCCGCTGGCCCGGCCTCGACGCGGCCGACTCCGCCCAGCTCGTCCCTCCCCCGGCGGCGGACGCGGTCCTGGCCCGCCGGCTCCTCGACCTGGTGGATCCCGCCATCGTCGTCCTGGACGTCGACGACGCCGTCGTGCTGGCCAACCCCTCGGCGCGGGCCCTGGGCATCGTCCGGGACACCCGGCTGCTCGTGCCGGAGCTGCGGGCCATGGCGCGGGAGGTGCGCACCCGGGGCAGCCGCCGGACCGACGTGAAGCTCCCCGGGGAGCTGGTCGGCGCCGGCCCCAGGCTGGTCGGCGTCCACGGCGTGCGACTGGAGAGCGGCACGGTGCCGGCGCCCGGGCCGGTGGCCCTGGTGCTGCAGGACGTCACCGAGGCCCGCCGGGTCGAGGAGGTCCGACGCGACTTCGTCGCCAACGTCGGCCACGAGCTGAAGACGCCGGTCGGTGCGCTCGCGCTGCTGGCCGAGGCCACCCAGGACGCCGCCGACGACCCCGAGGCGGTGCAGCGGTTCGCCGCCCGCATGACGCACGAGGCCGACCGGCTGAGCCGGCTGGTGCGCGAGCTGATCGACCTCTCCCGGCTGCAGGGCGGCGAGCCGCTGCCCACCTTCTCGCCGGTGGACGTCGACACCGTGATCGCCGAGGCGGTGGACCGCACGGGCCTGGCGGCCGCGGCCAAGGAGATCGAGCTGGCGGTCGGCGGCCGGCCCGGACTGGTGGTCCGAGGGGTCGAGTCGCAGCTGACCACGGCGGTGACCAACCTGCTCACCAACGCCGTCGCCTACAGCCCCGCGGGGACCCGGATCGCGGTCGCCGCGCGAGCCCGCTCCGGGTTCGCCGAGATCGCGGTCACCGACAGCGGCGTCGGGATCCCCAAGCAGGACCGGGAGCGGGTCTTCGAGCGCTTCTACCGGGTCGACCAGTCCCGGGCCAGCAGCACCGGCGGCACCGGCCTCGGTCTGGCCATCGTCAAGCACGTGGCCCAGAACCACGGTGGCTCGATCACCGTCTGGAGCGAGGAGGGCCTCGGCTCCACGTTCACCCTGCGGATCCCGCTGGCTCCCGTCGAGCCGGCCGATCGCGCACCCCATCCCGGCGACCCGGTCGCCGCCGACGCTCCGAAGGGACGTACATGACCCGCGTGCTGGTGGTGGAGGACGAGGAGTCCTTCTCCGACGCGCTGTCCTACATGCTCCGGCGGGAGGGTTTCGAGGCGGTGGTCGCGGCCGACGGCCCGCAGGCCCTGGCCGAGTTCGACCGCGGCGGCGCCGACATCGTGCTGCTCGACCTCATGCTCCCGGGCCTGCCGGGCACCGAGGTCTGCCGCGCGCTGCGCTCCCGCAGCAACGTGCCGATCATCATGCTCACGGCCAAGGACGCCGAGGTGGACAAGGTCGTCGGCCTCGAACTGGGCGCCGACGACTACGTCACCAAGCCCTACTCCGCCCGCGAGCTGGTGGCCCGGATCCGGGCGGTGCTGCGCCGCCGCGGGGACGGCGACGCCCCGGCCGATGCCGCCCTGGAGGCCGGCCCCGTGCGCATGGACGTCGACCGGCACGTCGTCGCTGTCGACGGCCGGCCGGTGGCGCTGCCGCTCAAGGAGTTCGACCTCCTCGAGGTGCTGCTGCGCAACGCCGGGCGGGTGCTCACCCGGGTGCAGCTCATCGACCGCGTGTGGGGCTCGGACTACGTCGGCGACACCAAGACCCTCGACGTCCACGTCAAGCGGCTGCGGGCCAAGATCGAGCCCGACCCGGCCAACCCGAAGTACCTGGTCACCGTCCGCGGCCTCGGCTACAAGTTCGAGGCCTGAAGAAGGATCCCCTCCCCGAGCCCTTCGCACGCTCAGGGCACGCCAGGAGGGGCCACGATCGGGCCGGGCCGGGGGTCACTGCCCCCGGCCGGTCTCCTCCTGCAGCTCGTCGATCCTGCGCGACGCGTCGGCCTTGGTGAGGTCCTCGGGGACCTCCTCGCCGGCCTCCCGGGCGAGGGTGTTCAGGTAGCTCCTCTGCGCCCCGGTGGCCGGCTCGTCACCGGTCACCCAGTCGGCCGGATCCTTCTCCGTGGTCCGGGCGGTGTGCTCGTTCGATTCGCTCATGTGTTCGAGGCTAGGCCGCGACCGGCTCGGTCGCAGGTCGAGCCGCGCGCTGCTCGGCCCGCTGCCGGCGGGTCTCCTCCCAGCGGCGCCCGGTGCGGTAGACGTGCACCCCGCCGCAGGGGCACTCCACGTGCAGGGCGATGTGAGTGGGGTGGTTGACCACCGAGCGGATCCGGCGATCGGCGACCAGCTCGTCGGTCCTCGTCACGGGGCAGGTGATCAGCAACATGGGATCAGCGTGGCCCCGCCTCGCTCTCCCCACGAGTGGCAGGAGTGACCGCAATCGCAGCTTTTCTGCCATACTCTCGGCATGGCCGGATCCGCGTCCCCCCTGGTGGTCAGCGCCGTCGTCGCCGACGGGCTCGTGGGCACGTTCGGGCTCGGCGTCGCCGCGGAGGTCTTCGGTTACGACCGGCGGGACATGGGGCTGCCACGGTTCGACTTCGGCCTGGTCACCGAGCAGCCGGGCACGGTGCGCACCGATACCGGCATCCCGATCACCGTCGAGCACGGGCTGGACCGGCTGGCCGCCTCCGACATCGTCACGATCACCGCGTGGGAGGTCTTCGACCGGGTCCCCTCCCCGCAGTTGCTCGACGCGTTCCGGGCCGCGTACGACCGCGGCGCACTGATCATCAGCCAGTGCACCGGTGCCTTCGTGCTGGCCGCCACCGGGCTGCTCGACGGTCTGCGGGCGACCACGCACTGGAAGTACGCCGGCGAACTGGCCGCCCGCTTCCCGGCGGTGCACGTCGACCCGAAGGTGCTCTACGTCGACAACGGCCGGCTGGTCACGGGGGCGGGCACGGCGGCGGGCGTGGACACCCTCCTGCACATCGTGCGGCGCGAGTGGGGAGCGGCCGCGGCCAACGCCGTCGCCCGCGAGATGGTCGTGCCGCCGCACCGCGACGGCGGGCAGGCCCAGTTCATCGACTCCCCGGTCGCCGCGTACGAGGACGACCGGCTGGGGGAGGTCCTCGACTGGGCCGTCGGCCACCTCGCCGAGGACATCAGCGTGGAGCTGCTGGCCCGGCGGGCGCTGATGAGCCCGCGCAGCTTCGCCCGGAGGTTCAAGGCGACGACCGGCACCACCCCGCACGCCTGGCTGCTCGGCCAGCGGCTGGACGCCGCCGAGGCGCTGCTGGAGAACAGCGACGCCCCCGTCGAGGAGATCGCCCGACTGGTCGGCTTCGGTACGGCCGCGGGGCTGCGCGAGCAGTTCACCCGCCGCCGCGGTGTCTCCCCCCGGGCCTACCGGCAGACCTTCCGTGCCGCCGCCGGGCTGGCCGAGGCCGGCGACCGGGCGGCGTAGCCCCTGCGGCCCCCTGCAGGGTCCCGCCGCGAGCTTGCGAGTGGTGGGGGGCAGGGGGTCCTCTTTCAGGCGGCGGGGATCGGCCGGGCCACCCCGACCAGCGAGTCCAGCCGGGCGGCGTTGGCCGGCGCGAGCGGGCTGCGGATCACCTCGGTCAGCGCCAGGCCGGCGCGGGCGGTGAGCAGCCCGTGGGTGCGCGGCGTGAAGTGCCAGATGTGCTCGGTGGGCTTGAGCGTCCACCAGCGGGTGCCCAGCAGCCGGGCCGGCAGCGAGGAGACGTAGGGCGTCGAGAACAGCACGACACCGTCGTCGGCGACCAGGGAGCGCACCGTGCGCCAGAACGCCAGCGGGTCCGGCACGTGCTCCACGGTGTCCCAGGCGCAGACGACGTCGAAGCCGGGGGTCAGCGGCGCGTCCTCGAGCTGGCCGCAGAAGACGTCGAGGCCGAGGTTCTCGCGCGCGTGCCGGGCGCCGGTGCGGGACAGCTCCACCCCGCTCGCCGTCCAGCCCGCCGACCGCGCCGCGTCGAGGAACAGCCCGTAGCCGGAGCCGATCTCCAGCAGCCGCCCCCTGCGCGCCGGGTGGCCGAGGGCGCGGTCGATCAGCCGCAGCCGGCCCGCCGTCCAGGTGCGCTGCAGCAGCATCGCGGGGGAGAACCGGCCGGCGGCGTCCCCGGACCGGTCGCCGTCGCCGGCGATGCCGCTGCCGTAGACGCCGCCCTCGAAGTAGCCGGCGTCGTCGTAGAGCCGCTGCAGCGCCTCCGGGCGCAGCCGGGGGCTGATGAAGACCAGGTCGCACCGCGGGCAGCGGACCACGCCGAAGGGCGCGACGTCGTGCACCGGCCGTCCCGGCACGCCGCACAGGCAGCAGGCGACCTCCTCGGTGTCCGCGGCCGTCCAGGGTGCGGGTGCTGTCACGGAGAGGAGCCTACGGAGCCGCCGGAGCGGTTCCCGGGAGCGGCCTGCCCGACGCCGACCGGCGGGTCGGCGGCCCCGGCGGCGCCGACGGCACCGGTCACGGCGGCCACCCGGTCGGTGCCGGCGGTCGGGTAGCGCAGGGCCAGCAGGCTGGTGATCCGCTGCCGCACCGCCTGGGTCACGAGCCCCGTGCCCGGCCCGGCGGGAGGCAGGGAGTCCCCCGGGACGACCACGTAGCGGTCGGGCGCGGCCTCGGCCTGGGCCAGGAACGCCCGCCGCACCGCGGCGGCGTCGGCGCCGTGCGGCGCGGAGGTCACCGGGGAGTCGACGACGACGGTCAGGTCGGGCAGCAGCCCGCGGGTGGCCCACAGCGACGTGCGGAAGATGCGGTCGGCGTCGAGCCCCTGGCCGGCTCCGTGGAAGGCGATCGAGGTGTCCACGTAGTGGGTGTTGACCACCACCTCGTTGCGCTCCAGCGCCGGGCGGATGACCGTGGCGACGTGCTCAGCGCGGTCCGCGGCCGCCAGCAACGCCGCGGTGTGGGCGCCGACCGGGCGTCCGTCGCCGTCGCGACCGGGCGCGGCTCCCGCGCCACCGTCGGACGGATGGAGGACGTCGCCCACCTGGCGGCCGAGCGCGGTGTCGCTGGGCTCGGAGGTGACGACCACCGGGCAGCCGCACTCGCGCAGCAAGTCGGCGAGGTCCTCGGTGTACCGGCGGGTCAGCTCCCGGTCGGCGCCCTCGACGACGACGAACAGCCCGACCCCGCTGGCCGAGGCCGAGAGGATGTCCGAGCTGCCCCACAGCAGGCGCAGCAGGTCGCGCGGCCGGGTGCGGGAGCGGCCGGGGCTGACCTGGCGGACCGCGTAGGCGCTCACCAGCAGCGCGAGCGCCCCGCCGATGAGCAGGGTGAGGCCGGGCCCGGTCACGGTGAGCAGCAGGTCGCCCAGGTGCAGCTCGTGGCTGCCGAGCAGCCCGGCCAGGCCCGGGCCGACGGCCACGGCCAGCAGCAGCACGATGCGGACCGAGGAGATGACGAAGGCGAAGACCCGCCCGCGCAGCCGGTCCTCCACCTCGAACCCGATCAGCGTGTAGCCGATGATCCAGGAGATCCCGGAGAACAGGCCGACCAGGAACGCCGTGGCCGTGGCCAGGACGAAGTTCTGCAGCAGCGACATGGCGACCAGCGCGAGCCCCGCCAGACCGATCGCGCGGGCGAAGACGCTGCGCCGGGGCACCGTCGGCAGGATCCGCGGCCCCACCAGCATGCCGATGGCCAGACCGGTGAAGACGACGCCGAAGACGACGCCGTAGCCGGCCGTTCCGGCGTCCAGGGTGGCCACGTACAGCTGGGCGACGCCGATGGTGAGCCCCCCGGCGCCGAAGGCACCGATGACGCCGACGTAGAGGGCGCGCATCAGCGGCTGGCCGCGCAGGAACGACACGCCCTCGGCCACGAGGGAGAAGACGTTGCGCTGGCCGCCGTCCCCGTCGCGGGCCGTCCGCGGGATGAGGGAGCGGGAGAGCAGGACGGTCAGCGCGCTGACCCCGAAGCTGGCGGCGTTGAACACCAGGGCGACGACGATCGCGGTGTGCGCGTCCCCACCGGTGCCGTCCCCGGGGAAGACCCGGCTCACGGTCGACAGCAGCGCGAACAGCAGCGCGGCCACCGGGACGGCGCCGTAGACGGAGAACAGCGAGACCTGGTTGGCCACCGCCAGCCGCTCCCGGGGCACGATCGCCACCCAGATGGCCTGCTTGGCCGGGTTGGTGAACAGCCCGACGGCCTCGACGAGGAACTGGGCGACGTAGAGCCAGGTGAGCTCGTAGGTCACCGCTATCGACAGGTACAGCCCCAGGGCCAGCAGCTCGCCGACGATCACGGTGGTGCGCCGGTCCAGCCGGTCGGCGAGAGCTCCCGCCAGCGGGCCGAGCACGAGGTCGGGCAGCAGCCGGGTGAGGATCACCCCGGAGATCGCCGCGCCCTGCACCGCCATCGACTCGTCGCTGGTCAGATGCTGGGCCATCGCCGTGGTGGCCAGCAGCCCGAGCCAGTCGCCGAGGCTGGACACGGTGACGGCGGCCCACATCCGCCGGAAGACCGGGATGCGCACCAGAGCGAGAAAATGGTTGTCGGCGACGCTCGCACCGTCGGCCGCCCTCGGCGGTTGCCCGGCCGAGGGAGGGCCCGCCGCCCCGTGTCCCTCGATCACTGTCCTCGCCGTCTGCTCGTCCGTCGTCCGGGTGGAGGGTAGTGGCGCAGGCGCGTCTGTCAGCCCCTCCGCGCCCCGGACGAGGGGGACGCGCCGGGGCGGCGCCGGTGCAGGCGGACCGGCACGGGCGCCGGGCTGGCCGGGTGCGGGGCGACGAGTCCCTGGTCGAGGCGGGCCTCGGCGAGCCGGCGCAGCTCGCGGTAGGCCGGCTCCCCGAGCAGCGCGGTCAGCTCCGCGGCGTAGGTCACGACCAGCGGCTCGGGGGCGACGTGGGCCACCGGCGACCCGGTGCACCACCAGTGCAGGTCGTGCCCGCCGGGACCCCAGCCGCGGCGGTCGAACTCGCCGACGGTGGTGACCAGGACGCGGGTCCCGTCGGGGCGCTCCACCTCCTCCTGCTCCCGGCGCACCGGCAGTTGCCAGCACACGTCGGGCTTGGTGGCGAGCGGGTGGCGGCCGGTGCGCAGCGCCATCCGGTGCAGCGCGCACCCCGCGCCGCCGGGAGCGCCGGGGCGGTTGAGGAAGACGCAGGCGCCGTCCACGACCCGGGTGCGCAGCGAGCGGACGCCGCCTTCCTCGTCGGCGTCGTCCTCCTCGGTCCAGGAGCCGCGGCCGATCGGGGCCAGCTGCCAGTCGTCGTCGGTGAGCTCCGCCACCGCGGCGCCGACCCGGGCCAGGTCCTCGTCGTCGGTGAAGAACGCGCCGTGGCTGCAGCAGCCGTCGTCGGGACGGCCGGCCACGACCCCGGCGCAGCCCCGGCCGAACACGCAGGTCCAGGCCGAGGTCAGCCAGGTCAGGTCGGCGCGGACCAGGTGGTCGGGATCGGCGGGATCGGGGAACTGCACCCACTCCCGCGCGAAGTCCAGCGGGACCTCGTCCGGCGGCGGCTGGGGGAGGGCTGCCTGCACCGGTTCAGCCTAGGAGGGGCCCGCCCGGCAGACTGGCCGCATGCGGCTCGGGGTGCTGGACGTCGGATCGAACACCGTGCACCTGCTCGTGGTGGACGCGCACCGGGGCGCGCACCCCACCCCGATGCACGACGACCGGTCGGTCCTGCGGCTGGCCGAGCACGT
>DATAAV010000302.1:0-19930 GCA_036259935.1 Geodermatophilus sp.
GCCCTCCAGCGAGATGCCGAGGGACTCGAGCGCCTTGGCGGCGACACCCTCACCCTCGTGGATCAGGCCCAGGAGGATGTGCTCGGTGCCGATGTAGTTGTGGTTGAGCATCCGGGCCTCTTCCTGGGCCAGGACGACCACCCGTCGGGCTCGGTCGGTGAACCGTTCGAACATCTGCTGCTTCTCCTCTGACCGGCTGGTCCGGCACTGCTCTCCCCGAGGTGGGAGGGAGCACCCGACGTCCGTCGGCGCACGGGGCACCGGTCTTTCCACTGTAGTCGCGGACTCCGCCCTCCCGTCGGCGTGCAGCCGGGGCGGGGTGGGTGGCTGCCTGGTGCAACCGATGCTGGCCCAGAGGTGTTCCGACGGGGTTACGCCGACAGCGGACGTGCCGGCCGCGCAGCGGGCGCCGGCGCCGGGTCCGGACGGCGTCCGCGGGCAGCTCACGGGCGGCGCGGGCGGCTCCGGGAACGACGACGGCCCGGCTCCCGCAGGGGGAACCGGGCCGCTGCCTTCGAGGCCGCGGGCCTCCCCGCGGCGCGGCGCCTAGTGCGCGGCCTCGTAGGCCTCGACGACGCTGGCCGGGATGCGGCCGCGGTCGCTGACCTGGTGCCCGTTGCGGCGGGCCCACTCGCGGATGGCGCTGGCCTGCTCGCGGTCCATGCGACCGCCCCCGCCGGTCGCCCGCGACCGGCCGCCCCCGGAGGCCCGGCCACCGCCGCCGCCCCGCCCCACCTTGCGCGCCGCCTGCACGTACCGGGAGAACGCGCTGCGCATCTCCTGGGCATTCCTGTCCGACAGGTCGATCTCGTAGTTCGTGCCGTCGAGCGAGAAACTCACGGTCTCATCGGCCGGGAGGTTCTCGTCGAGGTCGTCACTGAGGATGACCTGGACCTTGCGAGCCATTCCGCTTCCCCACTTCCCACAGCGACCCCCATCGGGTCGGAGTCGGTCGCCCAGAAAGGACGACAGCCGTATTGCACCACAGTGCGGCACCATTCGGCGAATCCCCTTGCGTGGGCCCCCGAAATGGGGGGGAAGCGGCCCCGTTCCGTTTCAGGAGGAAATGGGCCGCACGAGCGGGAAGAGGATGGTCTCACGGATTCCCAGACCCGTGAGGGTCATCATCAACCGGTCGATCCCCAGACCCATCCCACCGGTCGGCGGCATCCCGAATTCGAGCGCCTCGATGAAGTCCTCGTCGAGCACCATCGCGTCGGGGTCGCCGGCGGCGGCCTGCAGCGACTGCGCGGTGAGCCGCTCCCGCTGGACGACGGGGTCGACGAGTTCGGAGTAGGCCGTGCCCTGTTCCATCCCGCCGATGTAGAGGTCCCATTTCTCGGCCAGCCCCGGCATCGAGCGGTGGGCGCGGGTGAGCGGCGAGGTGTCGACCGGGTAGTCGATGACGAACGTCGGCGACTGCAGGGTGTCCTGCACCAGCGCCTCGAAGATCTCCTCGACGACCTTGCCGGGCACCCAGGACGGGTCGACGCCGACCTCGTGCCGCTCCGCCAGCGCCCGCAGGTGCTCGACGGGCGTCTCCGGGGTGATCTCCTCGCCGACCGCCGCGGACACGGCCTGGTACAGAGGCAGCTGCGGCCACTCCCCCGACAGGTCGATCTCCGAGCCGTCGTTGTGCCGGGCGACGGTGTCGCCGAACAGCGCGACGCAGCACTCCTGGATCAGCTCACGGGTCAGTGTGGCCATCACCTGGTAGTCGGCGTAGGCGGCGTAGGCCTCCAGCATGGCGAACTCCGGCGAGTGCGAGCTGTCGGCGCCCTCGTTGCGGAAGTTGCGGTTGATCTCGAAGACCCGGTCCAGCCCGCCGACGACGCAGCGCTTGAGGAACAGCTCGGGCGCGATGCGCAGGTACAGGTCGAGGTCGAAGGCGTTCATGTGGGTGCGGAACGGCCGCGCCGTCGCCCCGCCGTGCACCGTCTGCAGCATCGGGGTCTCGACCTCGAGGAAGCCGCGCCGGGTGAGGCCGGCCCGCAGCGTCGACATCACCGTGGCCCGCTGCCGCACGGTACGCCGGGCCTCGTCGCGGACGATGAGGTCCACGTAGCGACGCCGGACGCGCAGCTCCTCGCTCATCGGCTTGTGCGCCACCGGCAGCGGGCGCAGCGCCTTGGCCGTCAGCTGCCAGGAGTCGGCGAACACCGACAGCTCCCCGCGCCGCGACGTCCCCACCTCGCCGGTGACCAGCACGTGGTCGCCGAGGTCGACGTCGGCCTTCCAGGCGGCCAGCGACTCCTCCCCGACCCGGTCGCGGGAGAGCATGACCTGCAGCTCCGCGTCGCCCTCGCGCAGCGTGGCGAAGCACAGCTTGCCGGTGTTGCGGGAGAAGATCACCCGCCCGGTGACGCCGACCTTGTCACCGGTCATGGTGTCCGGCGGCAGGTCGGGGTGCGCCTCGCGCACCGCGGCCAGCGAGGTGGTGCGGGCGACGGTGACCGGGAAGGGGTCGATGCCCGCCTCGCGGAGCCGGTCGAGCTTGGCCCGCCGCACCCGCATCTGCTCGGGAAGTTCGTCGACGTCGTCGGGTACCGCAGGTGCCTCACTCACGGGGGACCAGCCTACGGGGCGGGCGATCGCCGGGCCGGAGGGGAACGATCACTCGCCTGCTGGCGCTCGAAGGCCAGCCGCAGCCCGTGCACGGTCAGGTCCGGCTCCCGCTCGGTGATGGAGCGGCAGCTGTCGGCCACCAGCGGCGCCAGGCCCCCGGTCGCGACGACGACCGGCGCGGCGCCGAACTGCACCACGAGCTCACCGGCGATCCGCCCCACCAGACCGTCGACCAGCCCGGCGAAGCCGAGCACCAGCCCGGACTGCAGCGCGGCCACGGTGTTCTTGCCGATCGCGTGGGCGGGCACGGTCAGCTCCACCGAGCGCAGCTGCGCCGCGCGGGAGGCCAGCGCCTCGAGGCTGACCTCCACCCCCGGCGCGAGCGCACCGCCGAGGAACTGCCCGTCGGGTCCGACGGCGTCCACGTTGGTGGACGTGCCGAAGTCGACGACCACCACCGGCCGGCTGCTGCCATCGGTGCGGTGGCCGAACATCTCGTGCGCGGCCAGGGCGGTGACCACCCGGTCGGCGCCCACCTCGCGCGGGTTGTCGACGTGCAGCGGGACGCCGGTGCGCACGCCCGGCCCGATGAGCACCACCGGCACGTCGAGACGGTCGAGAAGCTGGCGGAGGGCCGGCAGCAGCGCCGGGACGGTGGAGCAGGCGGCCACCCCGGTGATGACGGTGTCGCCCAGCAGGCCGCGCCACAGCAGGCGCAGCTCGTCGGCGGTCGCCCGGGGTGCGGTGGTCACCCGCCAGCTGCCCACCCGGCGGTCCCCGTCGAAGGTGGCCAGGACGGTCTGGCTGTTGCCGACGTCGACGGTGAGCAGCACGGCTCAGTCCGCCTGCGGGTCGGGGGCGCGCAGGTCCAGGGCGAGGTCCAGGATCGGCGCGGAGTGGGTCAGCGCGCCCACCGACAGGTAGTGCACGCCGGTCTCGGCGACCTCCCGGGCGACGTCGAGGGTGAGCCCGCCGGTCGCCTCGAGCTCCACCCGGTCCCCGACCAGCTCGACCACCCGGCGCAGCTGCGCCGGCGACATGTTGTCCAGCAGCAGGAAGTCCGCGCCGGCCTCGACGGCCTCCACCGCCTGCTCCGGCACGTCCACCTCGACCTGCACCGGCACCCGCGGGGCCCGCTCGCGGACGGCGGCGACCGCGGCCGCGACCGAGCCGGCGGCCGCGACGTGGTTGTCCTTGATCATCGCCACGTCGTACAGCCCCATGCGCTTGTTGGAGCCCCCGCCGCACCGGACGGCGTACTTCTCCAGCGGCCGCAGCCCCGGCGTGGTCTTGCGGGTGTCGAGCACGATCGCCCGCGTGCCGGCGACCGCCTCGACCCAGGCGCGGGTGGCGGTGGCGATGCCGCTGGCCCGGCTGGCGATGTTGAGCGCGCTGCGCTCGGCGGCCAGCAGCGCGCGCACCGGCCCGCGCACGGTCAGCAGCACGTCCCCGCGCGCCACCCGGTCGCCGTCGGCGGCGCCGGGAGTGAGGGTCGCGCCGGGGGCCAGGCGGGTGAACACGCGAGCGGCGATCGGCAGGCCGGCGACCACGCCGGCGGCCCGGGCCACCAGATCGGCGGTGCCGAACTGGCCCGGGGGCACGGTGGCGGCGCTGGTGACGTCGTAGGAGACGGCGAGGTCGGGCGCGCCGGGCAGCACCGCCCCGCCGGTGAGGTCCTCGGCGAGGGTCCGCTCGACCAGGTCGTCGACCCAGCGCTCGGACAACCCGGTGCCGGTGAGGTCGCGGGGGTCCACCGCCGCGCCCACCGGGTTCAGGGGGAAGCCCGCACGCTCGCTCACCACGTCCCTGGGTGAGCTCCCACGCTCGCTCACCACGGCTCCACCACCGGGGTGCCCACGGGCCGGCGGGTCAGCCGCAGGTGGCCGTCGGCGTCCAGCCGGACGTCGAGGTGCACGCGCCAGGCGTCGTCGGTGTCGGGGTGGTCCTCCCGCCAGTGGCAGCCGCGGGTCTCCTCCCGGGCGCCGGCCGCGGCGGTGAGAGCGCTGGCGACGGTGAGCAGATCGGTCGCCTCCCAGCTCTCCACGCCCGGCGCGACCTCGGCGGTGGCCAGGCCGGCGGCCAGCCCGGCCAGCCGGTCGGTGGCCTCGGCCAGGCCGGCGCCGCTGCGCAGCGCGCCGACCCGCGCCGACATCGTCTCGGTGACCTCGCGGCGCCCGGCGGGGTCCAGCAGTCCGGAGAGCGCGGCCTGCCGGGGCGCGGCCGGCACCGTCAGCGGCAGCCGCTCGGCGAGCTCGGCACCGATCCGGGCGGCGAAGACCAGCCCCTCCAGCAGCGAGTTGGAAGCCAGCCGGTTGGCGCCGTGCACCCCGGTGCAGGCCACCTCCCCGCAGGCGTAGAGCCCGGGCACGGTGGTCCGGCCGGCCAGGTCGGTGACCAGCCCGCCGGAGGCGTAGTGCGCCGCGGGGGTCACCGGGACCAGCTCGGTGACCGGGTCGATGCCGGCCGCCCGGCAGCTGGCGACGATCGTGGGGAACCGCTCGGCCAGACCGGGCACCTCGCGGGCGTCGAGCCAGACGTGGTCGACGCCGTCGCGCAGCTGCACCCGGGTGATCGCCTTGGCGACGACGTCGCGGGGGGCGAGCTCGGCCAGCGGGTGGACACCGAGCATGAACCGCTCTCCCGCGCCGTCCCGCAGCACCGCCCCCTCGCCGCGCAGCGCCTCGCTGACCAGCGGCTGCTGCCCGCGGGCGCCGGGGCCCCGGTAGAGCGATGTCGGATGGAACTGCACGAACTCCAGGTCGGTGGCGACCGCACCGGCGCGCAGGCCCAGCGCGACGCCGTCCCCGGTGGAGACCGACGGGTTGGTCGTGGCGGCGTAGACCTGGCCCATGCCGCCTGTGGCGAGCACGACCGCCCGGGCTCGCACGGCCCCGACACCGTCGGCGCTGCCCTCGCCCAGGACGTGCAGGGTGACCCCGGCGGCCCGGCCGTCGGCATCGGTCAGCAGGTCCAGCACCATCGCGTGCTCCACGAGGGTGACTCCCGGATCGGCCCGCACGGCGTCCTGCAGCGCCCGCTGCACCTCGAAGCCGGTGGCGTCGCCGCCGGCGTGCACGATCCGGTCGGCGGAGTGGCCGCCCTCCCGGGTGAGCAGCAGCCGGCCCGCCGGGTCGCGGTCGAAGGCCGCGCCCCAGCCGATCAGCTGCCCCAGCCGCTGGGGGCCCTCGGTGACCAGGACCCGGACGGCGTCGGGCTCGCACAGCCCGACCCCGGCCACCTCGGTGTCGCGGGCGTGGGCCTCCGGGGTGTCGGCCGGATCGAGCACGGCCGCGATCCCGCCCTGCGCCCACCGGGTGGAGCCGGCGTCCGCGCCGACCTTGGTGACGACGGCGACCGACAGCCCGGCGGCGCGGGCGTGCAGCGCCACGCACAGCCCGGCGACGCCGGAGCCGACCACGCACACGTCGGCGGTGAGCTCCCAACCCGGGTCCGGCGCCGCCAGACGCACGGGAAGGCCGGTGATCCGGTCGGTGGCGAGCACGATCACCTCTGAATGGTGTCGCCTCGCACCTGGCCCAGCACACCCGGGGAGGGGGCGGCCGGGTCGCCGCCGAGGTCGACGATCCGGTTGTCGCCGTCGACGTGCACGACCCGCGGGATGTAGCTCTTGGCCTCGGTCTCGTCCATGACCCCGTAGCTGATCATGATGACGAGGTCGCCCGGGTGGACGAGGTGGGCGGCGGCGCCGTTGATGCCGATGACGCCGCTGCCGCGCTCGCCGGGGATGACGTAGGTCTCCAGCCGGGCGCCGTTGGTGACGTCGACGATGGCGACCTGCTCGCCCGGGAGCAGGTCCGCGGCATCGAGCAGGTCCTCGTCGATGGTCACCGAGCCCACGTAGTGCAGATCGGCCTGGGTGACCGTCGCCCGGTGGATCTTGGACTTGAGCATCGTGCGCATCATGACGGGTCTCCCAGGTGGAGGGGGGCGTTGTCGATGAGTCGGGTGCTGCCGGCACGGACGGCGACCAGCAGGCGGGCGGGGCCGGCGGCGGGCGCCGCGCCGAGGTCGGGATCGGTGAGCTCGAGGTAGTCGGGCACCAGCTCGGGGGCCGTGGCGAGCACCTTGCGGGCGGCGGTCAGGACGGCGTCGGCACCCTGGGGGCCGGCGTCGGCACCCGCCCGCAGCGCCCGCGACACCGCGACCGCGGTGCTGCGCTGCTCCGGGGTCAGGTAGCGGTTGCGCGAGGACAGGGCCAGGCCGTCCTCCTCCCGGACGGTGGGCACGCCGACCACCTCGATGCCGAGCGCGAGCTCGCGGGCCATCGCCCGGATCAGGGTCAGCTGTTGGTAGTCCTTCTCACCGAACAGGGCGACGTCCGGGCGGACCAGCCCGAACAGCTTGGCGACGACGGTGAGCACCCCGGCGAAGTGCCCGGGCCGCACGGCGCCCTCGAGGACCGAGCCGAGCGGCCCGGGGTGCACGGTCACGCCCAGCGACCCGGGCGGGTACACCTCCTCGACCTCGGGGTGGAAGACGACGTCGGTGCCCTCGTCGGCCAGGGCGGCGAGGTCGGCGTCCCAGGTGCGCGGATACCGGTCGTAGTCCTCGCCGGGACCGAACTGGGTCGGGTTGACGAACACCGAGACGACGACGCTGCCGGCGCGCTCGCGGGCGGCGCGGACGAGGGTCCGGTGGCCCTCGTGGAGGGCGCCCATGGTGGGGACCAGCGCCACCGGTCCGGGCAGCTCCGCCCGCAGCCGCCGCAGCTCCGCCGCGGTCCCGGCGACCAGGGGTTTGCTCACCGAGACCCCGCCGGGTCGCCGTCGCGGGCAGCCTGCAACAACTCGACGAGGGGCGCGCCCTCGTGCGGCCGCAGCCGCCCGGCGGCCAGGGCCCGTTCGGTGGTGCGCCGGGCCATGGCGACGTAGGCGGACACCGACTCCGGAGCGCGCTCGGCGAGGGTCTCCAGGTGGTCGCGGACGGTGCCGACGTCCCCGCGGACGACCGGGCCGGTCAGGCCGCGGTCCCCGCGCCGCAGCCCGTTGTCGAGGGCCGCGGTGAGCAGCGGCGCGAGCACCCGGGCCGGCTCGCCGACGCCGGCGGCGCGGAGCAGGTCGGCGGCCTCGGCCACCAGGGTGACCAGGTGATTGGCGCCGGTGACGAGGGCGGCGTGGTAGAGCCGCCGGTGCTCCTCGGCGACGAAGAACGGCTCGCCGCCCATCTCCAGCACGAGGGTCTCGGCGACGGCGCGGTGCTCGGGCCGGCTGGTGACCCCGAACGGCGCCCCCGCCAGGCGGTCGGCGTCCTCGGGAGCGCCGGAGAAGGTCATGGCCGGGTGCAGGGCCAGCGACAGGACGCCGGCCCGCTCGGCCGGCGCGAGGACGGCGAGGCCGTGCGCCCCGGAGGTGTGGAACGCCAGTTGACCGGCCCGCCACACGCCGGTCTCGGCGAGGCCCGCCACCAGGCCGGCCAGGGTGTCGTCGGGGACGGCGAGGACCACCAGGTCGGCGGCGGCGACCACCTCGTCGGTGGGCAGCAGCGGCACGCCGGGCAGCAGACGGGCGGCGCGCTCGGCGGAGGCTGCGGACAGGCCGGCGGCGGCGACCACGTCGTGGCCGGCGGCGGTGAGCGCGGCCCCCAGGACGGCGCCGACGCGGCCGGCGCCCACGACGCCCACGCGGAGGCGGGCGGGTGCGATGTCGGCGGGGGTCAGGCCGGCAGCGCGGAGTGTCCTGCGGACAGCAGGCATCGGTGCACCTCTCGTTCCAGTCCCTGCCGGGTACCGGACTCAGGTCGCGGCCCCCACCGTCGGAGACCGTCAGGGTCGTGCGGGTCCTGCTCGTCGTGCGGCTCGGCGCCGGCCCCGCTGCGACCGGGATGTGTCACGCGGGTGAAGCGCCGAAGGCGAGTGTGTGACCCCGACGCCGCCGCTGCAACGCCTCGACCCTGTGGGGTGGGTCACGCCGGGGGCCCGTCGGCCGGGGGCGCCGACCCGCACCTACGGTGTGCGACGGCACGGTCACCGAGGACGGGAGGAACGCGTGAGCGGCCTCGAGGGACGCACCGCGCTGGTCACCGGTGCCAGCCGCGGGATCGGTCTGGCGATCGCCCGGAGCCTGGTGGGCCGCGGGGCGCGGGTGGTGGTCACCGCGCGCAAGCCGGAGGCGCTCGCCGAGGCCGTGCAGGCCCTGGGCGGCCCCGAGGTCGCCGTCGCGGTGCCGGGCAACGCCGCGGACGCCGCGCACCGGGCGGAGGCCGTCCGCACCGCCGTCGACACCTTCGGCAGCCTGGACCTGCTGGTGGGCAACGTCGGGATCAACCCGGTCCACGGACCGCTGATGGAGCTGCCGCTCGACGGGTTCCGCAAGATCCTCGACACCAACGTCGTCTCCACCCTCGGCCTGGTGCAGGAGGCCTGGCGAGCGTGGATGGCCGAGCACGGCGGCTCGGTGCTGATCGTGGCGTCGGTGGCCGGGCTCAAGGCCTCGCCCGGGATCGGCGCCTACGGGGCCAGCAAGGCGGCCCTGATCAACCTGACCACGCAGCTGGCGGTGGAGCTCGGCCCGAAGGTCCGGGTCAACGCGGTGGCACCGGCGGTGGTGAGGACCCGCTTCGCCGGCGCGCTGTACGAGGGGCGCAAGGAGGCGACCCGGGCCTACCCCGTCGGGCGGCTGGGCGAGCCGGAGGACGTCGGCGAGGCCGCGGCCTACCTGCTGGGTGACGGCGAGGGCTGGGTCACCGGCCAGACGCTGGTGCTCGACGGCGGAGCGCTCGCCCGCGGGCACGGCTGAGCCGGCCGGGGATCAGTCGCGGCCCAGCACCCGGGCCAGGACGTCGTCGGCCTCGTCGCCCTCGCGGTAGCGGCGGCGCCGCCGGCCCCCGGACGGTGGGGTGGCCCCGCTCTCGGCGAGGATCTGCGCCAGCCGCGCCGCGCCGGGCGACTCCTCCGCGGCGTCGGCCGGTGCCGGGGAGGGCGCGCCGGGCACGGGCGGGCGCTCCCGCTGGGCTACCGGCCGCTCGACGGTCAACTGCTCGGCGGGAGCGGGCTCCGGCTCGTCGGTGCGACGACGCCGCGGCGGGTCGGCGGGCTCCAGCAGCGAGCGGGCGGCGAGCCACTCGCGGGGCGACTCCGGCGGCGGGGGCGGCGCCGCGGAGAAGGTGGTCGTGCCCACCGGTGCCGGCAGCGGCAGCGGGCGGGCGGCGCGGACCTCCTGGGCCTGCCGCGTCTCCGGGGCGAGGTCGTCGGGGCCGACCGCCGGCAGCCCGCGGGTGTGCTCCGGGGTCCAGGCCGGGGTGGCGTCGAGGGTCCGGGACTCCGACGTCGCCGGGGAGGTACCCGCCGGCATCCGGATCGACTGGGTGCGCAGCCTGATCCGCTCGACCAGCATCTCGCCGGAGAGCTGCTCGACCAGCTCGGTGCGCAGCCGGCCCAGGTCGGCGCGCAGCTCGGGCAGCTGGGCGAGGTCGCTGCGCAGGGAGGTCAGCGCCGCCATCTCCTCGCGCAGCGCACCGAGACCGGCCAGCTCCTGCCGTAGGGCGGAGAGCTCCGCGAGGTCGCTGCGCAGTGCGTCGAGCTCGGCGCGCATCGACTCCTCGGCCTCGCGGCGCAGCCGGTTCTCCAGTTCCAGCTCGTGCTCGCGCCGGGCGGCCACCTCGCGCTCCAGCTCGGCCTCGTAGGCACGGCGCAGCTCGGCCACCTCGCCGTCGCCGGCGTCGGGGTCGGCCGGACGGCGGGAGGTGGCGAGCGCGGCCAGCACGAAGGCCCAGGCGCCGCCGACGACGGCCAGCCGCAGCACCTGCGGGTTCTCGGTGAGGAACACGACCGCCGTCGCGGCGACGGCCAGCAGGAAGCCGGCCACCAGGCCGGCGGTCCTCATCCGCGAGGACCCGCGCCCCGGGGTAGGGCGGGCGGCACGCGAGTGGCCGGCGGACCGTCGGGCCGACTCGACGTCCCGCTCCCCCCGCATGCCTCCAGCGTAACGGTGCGGGAGCCGCCGATCACGGCCCGGACGTGAACTCCTCGGCGGGCCCCGGAGGCGGGGGCGCCCCTCGGATCAGCCCTGGGCCAGCGCCGCGTCGGAGCTGAAGACCAGGCCGATGGAGACCTCACCGCGCTGGATCGCCGCCTTGGTCAGCGGGCCCCCGGCGTCCAGCTCGCGGAACTCGGCGAACGTCAGCCCGTAGGTCTCCTCCAGCCCCGGCTGGCAGAACGGCCGGGTCGGGCACTCCTCCGGGCCGCCGAGGACGAGCGAGCCGTCGTCGCAGGCCTCGGCGAGCTCCGAGAGCGTGCTGACCCCCAGCTGGTCGGCGAATTCCTGGGTGACGGCGAAGGCGTTCTGGTCGGCGGCCTCCGACGGCTCGCCGAACACCAGGCCGACCTGGTCGGCCAGCGGCTGCAGCGCGCTCAGGGTCTGCGCCACGTCGGGACCGGCGAGCGGCTCGGCCTCGGGGCCGTTCACCTGGCGGTTGAGGAACTCGGTGACCGTGGCCAGGTACTCCGGGAAGACCTGGATGTCGCTGCCCGAGATGAGCGCCGGCAGGTAGAGCTCCCGGCTGCCGACCTCGCGGACGGAGGCGTCGAATCCGGCGGCGTCGAGGACGCCGGCGTAGATCGTGGCCAGGATCGTGGACTCGGTGAACTCGGCCGCGCCCACCAGGATCGGGCCGCTGCCCTGCTCGAGCCCCTCGGTGACGCCGTTCTCCTCGATCCACTCGGTGGCGACGTCGTCGACGTTGCGCCGCTCGAGGTCGACGGCGGCGTTGAGGTCGATGAGCTCCTCGGTGGTCAGCGCCGCGGAGACCGCCTCGAGAGCGGGCAGCAGCGCCGGGTTGGCCTGCGCGGTGGCCGCGTTGACCGCGGGGACGACGTTGTCGGCGTTCTGCAGCTGCTTGTCGTCCTCGAGGACCACCAGCTGCTCACCGGCGACCGGTGCGCACGCGTCGCCGGTGGCGGCGCCGTTGCCCCCGGTGCTCCCTCCGGTGCCCGAGGACCCGGACTCCCCGCAGGCGGTGGCGAGCAGCACCGCGGTCAGGCCGAGCGGGGCGAGGATCCGGGAGCGCTTGCGCATGGTGCCCGCCTTCTGTGTCCCGCGCGGCCGGCCGGCCGCGACGCGTGTCTGGCGGGGGGGATCCCGCGGCGACCATGCAACCGAAGGTGCCGTTCCGAGGGCAATCGGTGGGGAGAGGTGTTGCCCGGTTGTTACCGACCGCCGCTCCTCACAGCGCTGTCTGGTTCGCCCTCCCGCGGGGCGCTGCGCTCCTCGCTCGTTCAGTGCCCATGGGTCGCCTCCGCGCTCGCTCCGCTCCTCGCTCGCTGTCGGCTCCCGGCGCTGCGATGCTCACGCCCCGGTCCGCTCACAGCGCTCTCCGGTTCGCTCCCGCTCACAGGGGGATGCCGGCGGCGGTGGGCTCCGGCTGTCCCGCCGCGGCGGGGTCCCGTCGCGCCGGCAGGAAGCCCAGCCGCCGCGGGCCGGGGGTGAGCGCCCAGGACAGCGCGACCAGCACCAGTTCGGTGAGCAGTGCGAGGGCGGCCACCAGGATGGCTCCGGCGATCATGACGCCGTAGTCCTGCTGGCCGAAGCCGAGGTTGATCAGCCGGCCGAGGCCCCCCGCGCCGACGAGGGCGGCCAGCCCCGCGGTGGCGACGACCTGCACCGCCGCCGTCCGGACACCGGTCGCCACCAGCGGCAGGGCCAGCGGGAACTCGACCCGGGCGAGGACCTGCCCGCGGCTCATGCCCATCGCCCGGGCGGCCTCCCGCACGTCGGGGTCGACGCCGCGGAAGCCGACGAAGGTGTTGGTCAGGATCGGCGGGACGGCGAAGACCGCCAGCGCGATCGCCGTCGCCCGGTTGCCGAAGCCGATCGGGCTGACCGCGAACAGGGTCAGCAGCGCCAGCGTGGGAACGGCCCGGCTGACGTTGGAGACGACGACGATGAGGCCCGCGCCGCGCTGCGCCGTGCCCAGAGCGACCCCGAGCGGCAGGGCCAGGACAGCCGCGGCGAGCACCGCGACCGCGGAGATTCCCAGGTGCTCGACGAGCAGGTCGAGGATGCCGTCGCGGCGGACCCAGTTGAACGGGTCGTTGAGGTAGACCAGCGCCCGGGCGAAGTCGTTCATGCCCGCGCCGCCCGCGTCCAGGGGGTCAGCAGCCACTCGGCGCCGGCGAGCAGCAGGTCGGCGGCCAGGGCCAGCAGCACGCAGCCGACCGCGCCGGTGACCACCTCGGCCCGGTACATGTTGTGGGCGAAGCCGCCGGTGATCAGCTGGCCGAGGCCGCCGTGACCGACGAGCACGCCCACGGTGGTCAGCGCGACGGTGGAGACGGTGGCGATGCGGAGCCCTGCCATGAACGCCGGCAGGGCCAGCGGCAGGTCGACCTGCAGGAACAGCCGCAGCGGCCCGTAGCCCATGCCGCGGGCGGCCTCCCGGACGTCGTCGGGCACGCCCTGCAGCCCGGCCAGGAAGTTCCGCACCAGGATGACCAGCGTGTAGGCGATCAGGCCGATGAGGACCGTGGTCGCGGACAGGCCGGTGAACGGGAAGATCAGCGCGAACATCGCCAGCGACGGGATCGTGTAGACCACCGTGGACAGCGCGAGCACGGGCCCGGCCAGCCACCGGCTGCGGCGCGCGAGCAGGGCCAGCGGCAGGGCGAGCAGCGCGCCGATGACCACGGCGCCGACGGTGAGCCGGACGTGCTCGCCCAGGTACCTCACAATGGTGTCCCAGTTGTCGACCACGTAGGACGGCGCGAACCAGGGGTTCGGCGCCTCCTCCACCGCGAGCACCTCGGGCACCGGGTCGCTCGCCGCGCTCAGCGCCGGGCGCGCACCCAGGAAGGCCACCCCGTGGACGCTACTGCCGCTGCCCCCGCTCCTGCTCCCGCACCCGCGACGGCCCCTCCGCCGGCGGGCGACAGCGGCGCGCAGGAGATCCGGCTGGAGGGGGTGAGCAAGGTCTACGCCGACGGCACGGTCGGCGTGGCCCGGCTCGACCTGACCTTCGCCGCCGGCGAGCTCACCGTGCTGGTCGGGCCGTCGGGCTGCGGCAAGACGACGACGATGAAGATGATCAACCGGATCATCGAGCCGACCACCGGGCGCATCCTGCTTGACGGCGAGGACGTCACGCGGGTCGACGCCGACCGGCTGCGCCGCCGGATCGGCTACGTCATCCAGAACGTCGGCCTCTTCCCGCACCAGACGGTCCGCGCCAACGTCGCGACGGTGCCCCGGCTGCTGGGTTGGGACAAGCAGCGGATCCGCGCGCGGGTGGACGAACTCCTGGCCACCGTCGGGCTGGACCCGGCGGTGCACGGCGACCGCTATCCCGCCCAGCTCTCCGGCGGCCAGCGGCAGCGGGCCGGGGTGGCGCGGGCGCTGGCCGCCGATCCGGCCGTGCTCCTGATGGACGAGCCGTTCTCCGCCGTGGACCCGGTGGTCCGGGAGCGGCTGCAGACGGAGTTCCTGCGGCTGCAGGAGACGGTGCGCAAGACGATCGTGTTCGTCACCCACGACATCGAGGAGGCCGTGCGGCTCGGCGACCGGATCGCGGTGATGAGCTCTGGCGGCCACGTCGAGCAGTTCGCGCCCCCCGCCGACCTGCTGGGCCGGCCGGCGAACGACTTCGTGGCGGACTTCGTCGGCGCCGACCGGGGGCTCAAGCGGCTGGCGGTCACCGGCATCGACGTCGCCGTCCTCGAGAAGCCGCCGGTGGTGCGGTCCACGGACGGGCCGGCCGACGCGCGCGCGGCGATGCAGCGCGCCGGGGCCGGCTGGGCCGTCGTCCTGGACGACGGGGGCCGGCCGGCCGGGTGGCTGCCGGCCGACCGCGCCGCCGGTGCGGGCACGGTCGCCGCCGTGGCGCTGCCCGCCGGCGAGGCGGTGCCGGTGGGCGCCACGCTGAAGACGGCGCTGGCGACGATGCTGCAGCAGGACACCGGCTGGGTCCCGGTGGTCGACGGGGACCGCTACCTGGGTGTGCTCACGCCCACCGCGCTGCACGCGGCGCTGCGCCGTTCGGTCACCTCGGGCTGAGGAAGCAGGTCAACCCCTGGCATCGGCCTGGGGAGTCGGGTCGTCGGGAGACGGCGGGATGCGGCAGACCGATTCCAGCCACAGCGCCGCCACCGTCAGCCCGGCGGCGCACACCACCCCGATCACCCCCGTGACGGTGTCCCCGCCGGCGGCCTGCAACCGGGCCACCGCGGGCGCCACGTACGCCAGCACGCCGACCCAGATCCCGACGAAGGCCGCACCCACGTAGGCGCTCGCCTGGGCCAGCACGGCCAGCCGGGCCACGAGCATGGGCTCGACCGGCCGCACGGGAGCGGCACCGCGCTCGGCGGGTGGGCGGTGGTCCCGCTGGGCGGCCAGCCGGGCGCGTAACGTGCGGCTGCCCAGTGCCTCGGCCACCGCGAGCACGCCCAGCGGCACCGGCAGCCACCACCGCAGCGGCGGCAGCTCCCCGTACACGGCGCGCACCACCAGCCAGGTGGCGACCGCCAGCCCGGCGGCGAGGACGGCGAGGTCCCGGCGGCGCACCGGTCTCACGGTGCGCCCCTGCGGAAGCTCGCGAGCTCGCTCACCGAAGGTGCTCCCAGCGGACGACCGCCGCCACGTCCTCCCGCGGCAGCGCGGCGACGAGGTCGGCCACCCGTCCCCGCCCGGGCAGCACCGCGGTCGGGTCGAGGGTCAGCCACGGCACGAGGACGAAGGCACGCTCGTGCGCCCGTGGGTGCGGCAGCGTGAGCTCCGGGTCGTCGGAGATCACCGGCGTGCCGTCGTCCGCGGTGACGGTGACGACGTCGACGTCGAGGGTGCGCGGGCCGAACCGCACCTCGCGGGTCCGCCCGGCCGCCTGCTCGAGCTCGTGCGCGCGGGCCAGCCAGCCGGCGGCGTCGAGCGGGCCGCGGACCACCGCGACCGCGTTGAGGTAGGGCGGCTGCTCGACCGGTCCCCACGGCGGGGTCTCGTAGAGGGTGGAGCGGGCCACCAGCACGCCGTCGTCCTTGAGCGCGGTCAGGGCGGCGCGCAGCGCGCCGGCGCGGTCGCCGAGGTTGGCGCCCAGGGACAGGACCGCCCGGCTCACGGCCGGGTCCGCCGGATGGTGACGGTGACGTCGTCGAACGGGACGCCCAGGTCGGCCTCCGGCTTGTGCACGGTGATCTCCACCGCCTCCACCAGCGGATCGTCCAGGCAGGCGTCGGCCAGCCGCTGCGCGAGGGTCTCCAGCAGGTCGACCGGCTCCCCGGTGAGGACCGCGTGCAGCCGTCGGGCCAGCTCGGCGTAGTTGACCGTGAGGGCCAGGTTGTCGCCGGCGGCGGCGGGCACGGTGTCGACGTCGAGGACGGCGTCGACGCGGAAGGTCTGCCCCCGCTCCCGCTCGGCGGGGTAGACGCCGTGGTAGGCGTGCGCGGTCAGCCCGCGGACGGCGATCCGGTCAGCCACGGGCGCCGGTCTCCCGCCGGGCCGCCTTGACCGCTGCGACGGTGCGCACGGCGTCCACCGAGCCGGCCGCGTCGTGCACCCGCACGCCCCAGGCGCCGGCCTCCGCGGCGAGCACCGTGGTGGCCAGGGTGGCGGCGTCGCGCTGCTCGGCCGGCCGGGGCGTGCCCTCGTCGTCGGCGAGCAGCCGGCCCAGGAAGCTCTTCCGGGAGGCGCCGACGAGCACCGGCAGGCCGAGCCCGACGATCCGGTCGAGCCCGGCCAGCAGCCGCCAGTTGTGCTCGGCGCGCTTGGCGAAGCCCAGTCCCGGGTCGAGCACCAGCTGCTCGGGCGCCACGCCGGCGGCGACGACGTCCTCCACGCGGGCGGTGAGCTCGGCGCAGACCTCGGTCACCACGTCCCCGTAGCGGGCGGCGGCGTACATCTCCCGGCTGTGGCCGCGCCAGTGCATCAGCACCCAGGGCACGCCGGCGCGCGCCACCAGCGGGGCCATGCCGGCGTCGGCCAGGCCCCCGCTGACATCGTTGACCAGGACCGCCCCGGCGGCGACGGCCGCCTCGGCGACCTCGGCCCGGGTGGTGTCGACGCTCACCCGCACCCCGGCACCGGCCAGCTCCCGGATCACCGGCAGCACCCGGCGGCACTCCTCGTCGGCGTCCACCCGCGCGGCTCCCGGGCGGGTGGACTCGCCGCCGACGTCGACGTAGTCCGCGCCCGCGGCCGCCATCTCCAGCCCGTGGGCGATAGCGGTGTCCGCGTCGGCGAAGCAGCCGCCGTCGGAGAACGAGTCGGGCGTGACGTTCAGGACGCCCATCACCACGCACCGCCCCGGGTGCGGCAGCACGACGGGGGACGTGCTCACCGGCCCAGCACGAGGCTCATCGCCTCGGCGCGCGTGGCCTGGCTGTCCCGGAAGATGCCGCGGACCGCCGAGGTCACCGTCGTGGAGCCGGGCTTGCGGATGCCCCGCATGGCCATGCACAGGTGCTCGGCCTCGATCACCACGAGCACGCCGCGCGGCTTGAGCACCTCGTTCAGCGCGTCGGCGATCTGGCTGGTCATCCGCTCCTGCACCTGCGGCCGGCGGGCGTAGACCTCCACCAGCCGGGCCAGCTTGGACAGCCCGGTCACCCGGCCGTCGTCGCCCGGGATGTAGCCGACGTGCGCCACCCCGTGGAAGGGCACCAGGTGGTGCTCGCAGGTCGAGTACATCGGGATGTCCTTGACCAGGACCATCTCGTCGTGGTCCTCGTCGAACGTGGTGGCGAGCACCTCGAAGGGGTCCTGCCACAGCCCGGCGAAGGTCTCCACGTACGCACGGGCCACCCGCGCCGGGGTGTCCTGCAGTCCGGGCCGGTCGGGGTCCTCCCCCACCGCGAGCAGCAACTCGCGGACGGCCGCGGCGGCGCGCTCCACGTCGACGCCGTCGCGCGGCGGGGAGAGCAGCTGGTCGTCGGGTTCGGCCGGGATCTGGCTCATCGCTGGACGGGCGCCCCGACATCGCCGACCGGCGAGGATCCCTCCCCGACGCGCCCGTTGCCGTTGGTCGCCGCCCGCTCGGCGGGGGTGAGCACCGGCGGCTGGTCCGACGGCGTGCGCTTGCCGAAGCCGTTGTAGGGGGCCAAGGAGGGCCGCTTGGTCACCGGCTCGCAGATGCGGGCCATGTCCTCCTTGGAGAGGGTCTCCTTCTCCATCAACTCCAGCACCAGCTGGTCGAGGACACCCCGGTACTCGACCAGGATCTCCCACGCCTCGTCGTGCGCGGCCTCGATCAGCGCCCGGATCTCGGCGTCGATGTCGGCGGCGACGGCCTCGGAGTAGTCCGGGTGCGAGCGCATGTCGCGGCCCAGGAAGGGCTCGGACTCGTTGCTGCCGTACTTGACCGCGCCCAGCTTGGCGCTCATGCCGTACTGGGTGACCATGGCCCGCGCCAGCGACGTCGCCTTCTCGATGTCGTTGCCGGCGCCGGTGGTCGGCTCGTGGAAGACCAGTTCCTCGGCCGCCCGGCCGCCCAGCGCGTAGGCCAGGGTGTCGATCATCTCCGAGCGGGTCTGGGTGTACTTGTCCTCGGTCGGCAGCACGAGGGTGTGCCCGAGGGAGCGGCCGCGGGGCAGGATCGTCACCTTGTGCACCGGGTCCAGGTTGGGCAGCGCGTGCGCCACGAGGGCGTGCCCGCCCTCGTGGTAGGCGGTGACCTTCTTCTCCTTCTCGCTCATCGCCCGGGTCTTGCGCTCGGGCCCGGCGATCACCCGGTCGATCGCCTCCTCGATGGTGGCGTCGGTGATCATCGTGCCGTTGTTGCGGGCGGTGAGCAGCGCCGCCTCGTTGAGCACGTTGGCCAGGTCGGCGCCGGTGAAGCCCGGCGTCCGGCGGGCCACCGTGGTCAGGTCGACGTCGGGGGCCAGCGGCTTGCCCTTGGCGTGCACCGCGAGGATCGCCTTGCGCCCCTCGAGGTCGGGCCGGTCGACGGCGATCTGCCGGTCGAAGCGGCCCGGGCGCAGCAGCGCCGGGTCGAGGATGTCCGGCCGGTTGGTCGCGGCGATCATGATCACGCCGCCCTTGACGTCGAAGCCGTCCATCTCGACGAGCATCTGGTTGAGCGTCTGCTCGCGCTCGTCGTGGCCGCCGCCCATGCCGGCGCCGCGGTGCCGGCCGACGGCGTCGATCTCGTCGACGAAGATGATCGCCGGCGCATTGGTCTTGGCCTGCTCGAACAGGTCGCGGACCCGGCTGGCGCCGACACCGACGAACATCTCGACGAAGTCCGACCCGGAGATCGAGAAGAACGGCACTCCCGCCTCGCCGGCGACCGCGCGGGCGAGCAGGGTCTTGCCGGTCCCCGGCGGGCCGAACAGCAGCACGCCCTTGGGGATCTTCGCGCCGACCGCCTGGAACTTGACCGGGTTCTGCAGGAAGTCCTTGATCTCCTGCAGCTCCTCGATCGCCTCGTCGGCGCCGGCGACGTCGGCGAACGTCGTCTTCGGCGTGTCCTTGCTGACCACCTTGGCCTTGGACTTGCCGAAGGCCATGACGCCGCGGCCGCCGCCCTGCATGGAGTTGAACAGCCAGAACAGCAGCAGGAGCAGGATCACGAACGGCAGGAAGCTGATCAGCACGCTGACCAGGACGCTCTCCTGCGTGACGTTCGTGTTGAAGTCGACGCCGTCGTTGTCACCGAGCCCGGAGACCAGGTCGAAGACGTCGTCGGAGGCGCCGAACGGGTACGACGCGGTGACCTTGTCGCTGCCGTCGACCGGGCGCTTCAGATCGAGGTCGAGGGTCTGTTCCTTGTCGTTGATCGTGACCGACTCGACGTTGCCCCCGGTGATCTGCTCGAGCGCCGTGGCGGTCGTGACCTCCTGGTAGCCGCCGTTGCCGCGGAACAGCGAGGAGAACGCCAGCGCGAGCAGGACGACGAGCACGACCCAGAACCACACGGAGCGGAAGATCTTCTTGCGTTCCATACACCGATGCCGGGCGACCGGCGCGACCCGGTCTGCCCGTCGACCCTCCTGATCGTCCGGGGGACGCTCCGCGCACCCGGGCGGGGCACCCCGGCGCTCGGTGCAGCGTCGTTGCGATCGACGGTACACCGGGGAGCCTGGGCGTCAGCTTCCCGGAAGCCGGGAACCGGCTGTGAGCCCTCCCCCCGGGTGACGCTCAGGGCCTACGTCCGGGCCCGACTCCGCGCCCCGGTCCGCTCCTCGCTCGCCGGCGCTCGCGGCGATGCTCCCGGGACTGTCGTCAGGCCGATCCCCGGGCCCGACTCCGCGCCCCGGTCCGCTCCTCGCTCGCTGGCGCTCGCTGCGATGCTCCCGGGGCTGTCGTCAGGCCGAGTACACCTCGGGACGCAGCGTGGCGATGTAGGGCAGGTCCCGGTAGCGCTCGGCGTAGTCGAGGCCGTAGCCGACGACGAACTCGTTGGGGATGTCGAACCCGACGTAGCGCACCGG
>DATAAV010000303.1:0-7533 GCA_036259935.1 Geodermatophilus sp.
CGGGTTTCGGGATCCTGACCGGACCACCACAGCTACCTCCACCGGAAACGGCGCCGGAGGAAGATCCACCGCCCTTCTGATTGATCTGGCACGCGTAGGTGGCTGGGCACCTGATGCAGATCCGGGTGCCGCGGTCACTCACGCGTGCCAGATCAGTCAAAAGGGCGGTGGATCTTCCTCCGGCGCCGTTTCCGGTGGAGGTAGCTGTGGTGGTCCGGTCGGGATCCCGAAACCCGGTGGTCGGCTGATCCGGGTGACCCCGCTGGGGGTGGTGACCGACAGGACGCCGTCCCGGGTCAGCACGTATCGCCAGCCCTTGGCGTGGGTCTTCAGGCGGTGGTGCCGACGGCACAGACAGCACAGGTTGTCGGAATCGGTCTCACCGCCGGCGGCGTGCGCGACGACGTGGTCCAGGTCCGCCCAGGCCGCTCTCGCGCGGCAGCCGGGATGCCGACAGGTGCGGTCGCGAGTGATGACGAACCGCCGCTGAGCGGCGCTGGGCCGGTAGCGGTCCACTGCGGCGGGCTTGTCGAGGGTCGGGCAGGTGCAGGGTCCACGTGAAACATCCGCGCCCGCGGAGGTGGCATCGCCGGGATGGGCAGGACATTCGCGGGCGGCGATCCGCTCCAGTTCCCGGCGGCCGGCGACCGCCCGCAGCGCGCCGGTGGCGTCGACGATCGCGATGTCCAGGCTGCCGCCGGCCGGGGCCTTCAGCCCGCCGGGGCAGAGAGCGTCGAGCTCGGTGAGCAGTTCCCGGACGTGGGCGGCGGTGATCGGCTGCCCGTCGACCTCGGCGGTGGGCATGGGCGCGGGCGGCGCGGGCCGGGTGAAGGCCGGCGGCGGCTTGAGCGCCTCCACCTGGGCGACCACGGTCAGATGCGCCGTGACCGGCTCCCGGGACGTGTCCCAGGGCCGCAGGCTCAGGTCGACGAGCGCGCCGACCCGGAGCTGACCGATCGGCCGCGGATCGCCGGCCTCCTTGGCCGCCCGCGCGTATCCGTCATAGGTGTTTCGGCAGGCGATCGCCAGCGGCAGCGGCAGCAGCTCCACCAGCTCGGCCATCCCGTTCCCCAGCGGGCGGACGACCACGTCGGCGGCGGGTTCGGCCTCCTTGCGGCGTCGGTCGGCGGCGAAGGCGTCGCGGGCCGCAGCTCGCGGCGCAGGGCGGCCTTCAGCCGGCTCACCGACAGCTCTGCCGCCAGCGGCAGCACCGCCGCCTCCACCGCCGCGACCACCGCCGGAGCGGTGTCGCGGGCCGCCCAGCCCAGCTCGGCGGCGAACGCGCGGGCCCGCGGCCAGTCCAGCTCGCCGTCGGCCGGCGCCGCCCAGGTGGCCGGCAGCCGGTCGCGCAGGGTCAGCGCGTGCTCGGCGACGGTGGTCGCCTCCGCTCGCGAGCAGTGCAGGATCGCCGCCAGCTCGTCCGGGAAGAACTCGCTGACCCCCGGCGGCCAGCCCTCCGGCTCGGCGGCCGCACCCACCTCACCGGGCCGTCGGTCCTCGTCGGCCGGCCGGTCGTCGGCCAGCGCGGCGATCAACGCCGCCTCGTAGGCCGCGAGCGCGGCCTTCGTCCGCCGCACCCGCCCCAGCTCGAGGGCCTTCTCCTCCGGCGTGCGCGCCTCCACCGGCAGCAGGTCGGTCAACCGGGCCGGGCGTCCGACCGTCTCCGGCGGATTCCATCCGCCCGGCTCCGACGGGAGGCACAGCTGGGCCACCGTCAGCCCGACGCCGAACCCCCCACCGATGAGCACGGGTCCAACCTAGGGCGGGGGTACGACAGTTTTCGCAGGTCGGAGGAACAGAGTGGGACTTCCGCCGGGCGAGGGGGATGCCCCGTCGAGCCGGGCTTGGAGCCGTCGGGCTATGGAGACGTGGGCCGACGCCTACGGTCACGCCGCGGCGGATGCTCAGCGACGGGCCCAGAGCCGGCGGTCGCGCGGCGGCGAATGGCTCCGCGACGGGCCTAGTGACGCCTCCTCAGCGACGGCGGCTCAGCGAGCGCGGCGACGGGGCTCAGTAAGCTCGACGGCGGCCCCTACGGCGGGCCCCGAAGGTGCGGCGGATGCGGCGCCAGCGGTCGGGCGTCCGTTCGGCGTCGAGCAGCTCGGTCTCGGCGACGACGCGATCGACAGGGCCCAGCTCCGGCGGCGTGAACGGGACCAGCGACCGCCCCAGGGGCCGGCGCAGGCCCTCCACGGCCCGCAACAGCGAGCTCCGGGCCACCGCCTTCGCGACCTCCTCCGGGGGCACGCCGAGGTGCTCCCCCAGCAAGCGGTCCCGCAGCCCGGTGATGGCGCCGGCGAGCTCCTCGCGCCGGGGATCGGAGTCGCGGGCCTCGATGGAGAGGTCGCACTCGGTGTCCAGCCCCATCGAGCGGTTGTTGAGGTTGGCCGAGCCGATCCGCAGCAGCCGGTCGTCGACGACGAGAACCTTGGCGTGCACGTACACCGGCCGCCGGCGCGCGGTGACCGGGACGTACAGCCGGAACCGGCCGTACAGGTCGGCGTCGGCCACCATGGCGAGCAGCTTCGCCCGCGCGGTGTCCATGGCCTTCTCCTCCAGCCAGCCGTGGAAGCTGTGCGGGTTCACGACGACGAACTCCGGTCCGTCCTCCTCCCGCAGCCGGTCTGCGATCGCCTCGGCGATCCGGCGGCTGGCGAAGTACTGGCTCTCGATGTAGACCGACCGCCGCGCCCCGGCGATCGCGGCCAGCCACAGCAGCTCGATCTCGTGCACCAGACTCTGCCCGCCGTGCTCGGGCCGGGTGCGGGAGATGGCGACGTCGACGTCGGTCAGCAGGGTGGGCACCCCGTCGGGCCAGCAGTGCTCGACGTCGGTGACCGGCTCCAGGCACTCGCCGGTCCCGCTCTCCCAGCGCTCCCTCGCGAGGTCGCCGAGGGCGCGGGCGGCGGGGCCGGAGACCAGGCTGGTGACGTCGTGCCACGGCCCGGTGGGACGGTGGCTCGACGGCCGGTGCCGCAGCGGATGCCGGTCGAGGTGCTCGGAGGTGTCCCAGCGGTCGGCGGTGACGTCGATGCCGCCGGCGAAGGCCAGGCAGTCGTCGACCACCACGATCTTCTGGTGGTGCGCGCCGCCGATCGGGTGGTGCATGTCCACGGTCATCGTCAGCCGGTCGTGGGTGCGCCGGTTGAGCAGCACGATCGGCGCCAGCCCGCGGCTCAGCGCGACGACCATGCCGAGGTCCCACTGCAGCACCCCGATCTCCAGCCGCGGGTTGGCCCGCACCGCGGCCTCCAGCACCCGGCCGAGCTTGTCCGGACGGCGGCGGCCCGCCCGCGGGTCCATCCGGATCCGCGGGTCGAAGTCCCAGCCGATGAACAGCACCCGCCGCTTCGCCTGCAGCACGACCCGCTTCAGGGCGGCGAAGTAGTCGGCGGCGTCGACGAAGACGGCGTGCTGCTCGGCCCGCTCGATCCGCCAGCAGGTCTCGCCGGGCACCAGGAGGTGGTCCTGCCGCGGGAGCGCTCCCTCCGGTCCGGAAGGCGCCAGAGCCTGGTCGGTCACCCCGTTCAGCCGTTGCGGCGGACGTAGGAGCTGACGAACTCCCGCAGGCTGCGGGTGGGCCGCAGCCAGGCGCCGTCCGGCGGCAGGGCGTCCAGCCGCACCCGGTCCAGCGGCGCGGCGAAGGCCCCCGGCACGTCCTCGATGTCGATGAACTCCAGCAGGTCGGAGCCGATCGCGTACCCGGCCACCTCGCTGAAGGCGACGACGATCACCTGGGTGCCGGCCCGGGCCAGCTCCTCCAGGGGCTCGGCGAAATTGCGCCCGTCCCCGGAGAAGACCACCAGCCGGCGCAGCCGGTGGCTGTGCGAGCGGACGGCGATGTGGTCGAGCATGGCCTGGTCGATGTCGTCGTCCGGCTGCGTCTTGGGCCGGGCGAAGACGGCGAAGCCGAAGCTGCGCAGCGCCTCGACCCATCGCTGCAGCGTCCCGACGACGGGCGGGATGTTGGCGAACACGCAGGCCTCGACCTCGGGCGCGTCCGGCGCTCCCGGGTCGCCCGCTCCCTCGACGAACCAGGCGGCGATCGCGTCGAACCGCGGGCGGGAGGCCGCCGTGGGCCGGGCGCCGATCACCGTCGACAGGGTCATGTCGATGTTGGGGGCGTCCCAGATCAGCAGGTCCAGCGCCGGGCGCGGCCGCCCCTCGGGCGCACCGGCCGCCGTCGCGGGCTCCGCTGCCAGGTCAGCACTGTCGATCACGGGTGCAGTCTGCCGGGTCGGGGGTCCGGCCGCGCCGACCGACGGGACGGCATCCCCCACGCGGGGCGGTCCGGCGGGAGCCGTGGCACGCCGCCCCGGGCGCCGCCGCACCCGAGGCCCGGTCATCGCGGGCCCGTACCGGCGTCGTCGTCACCGGGCGCGGCGCCGCGGCACCGTGTCACCCCGCGCGGCTCCGCAGCGCCAGGGCACACGAGTCACCTCCGGCCGCCCGCACCCGCGCCACCCAGCGCGGCACCTCCTCCGGCGGCATCGGCCGGGCCAGGAGGTAGCCCTGGGCCAGGTCGCAGCCGGCCGCCCGCACCATCCGCAGGTGCTCGGCGGTCTCCACGCCTTCGGCGACCGAGCGGATCCCCAGCGTGCGGGTGAGCGCGACGATCCTGTCGAGCACGGCATGGGTGCCGCCGGCCGCCAGCCGCTCGGCCGCCGTCAGCAGCGAACGGTCCAGCTTGAGCGTGCCGATCGGCATGGCCAGCAACTGGGCCAGCGACGACCAGCCGGTGCCGAAGTCGTCGATGGCGATCCGCACCCCCAGCCCGCGCAGCACGGCCAACTGGTCCTCGGCGCGGGTGGGGTCCTCCGCGACGCTGCTCTCGGTGAGCTCGAGGGTGAGCTGCTCCGGGGGCAGGCCGGACTCCCGCAGGGCCTCGCGCACGTCGTGGACCAGGGTCTCGGTCGAGAAGTGGCGGGCGCTGATGTTCACCGACATCCGCAGCGGCAGGCCCTCGGCCGCCCACGCCGCGGCCCGCCGGGTGGTCTCGGACAGCACCCAGCGGGTGATCGGGATGAGCTGCCCCGTCTCCTCGGCGACGGCGAGGAACGCATCGGGGGGCAGCAGCCCCCGCTCGGGGTGCTGCCAGCGCAGCAGCGCCTCCATGCCCTCGACCTCGCCGGTGTCGAGCCGCACCACCGGCTGGTAGTGGACGACCAGCTGCTCCAGCGCCTCGTCCCGCAGCCGGCTGGCGACCTCCAGCCGCCACCGGGCGGCGTCCCGCAGGCCCGGCGTGAACAGGTGCACGCGGTCGCGCCCGGCCGACTTGGCCGCGTACATCGCCGTGTCCACGTCGCTGAGCAGGCTGTGCGGGTCGGCCTGACCGGTGGTCGTGGTGAGCGCGACGCCGATGCTCGCGGTCACGGGCACGGGGATGCCCGCGGCCTCGAACGGCCGGGCGAACGCCGACTGCAGCCGGAACGCCAGCGCCGCCGCCTCCGAGTCGTCGCAGTCGTGCGCGACCACCAGGAACTGGTCACCCCCCAGCCGGCCGACGGCGTCGTCCGCGCGCAGGTGCTCGGACAGCCGGCGGCCGACCTCGCACAGCAGCGCGTCGCCGACCTCGTGGCCGAGGGAGTCGTTGACGGTCTTGAACCCGTCCAGGTCGAACAGGAGCAGGGCCGCGCAGCGGCCCTTCTCGGCGGCCGCCTCCCCGATCAACTCCAGCAGCCGGGCCCGGTTGGGCAGGCCGGTGAGGTCGTCGTGCTCGGCCTGCCAGGCCAGCTCCTGCTGGGTCCGCACCCGCTCGGTGATGTCGGTGTGCGTGACCACCACCCGGCCCGCGTCGTCGACCCGCGCGGCCTGCAGGTGGAACCACGCCTGCCCGGAGCGGGTCCGGCGCGCGTAGTCGTGCTGGAAGGTCCGCTCCCCGCCGTCGCCCTGCCCGGCCAGCAGCCGCGGCAGCAGCTTGGCGAGGACGGCGTGGTCCTCCGGTTCCAGGCCGCGGGTCATCACCGTCAGGTAGTCCTCGCCCACGCCCCCGGGCGGACCGTCGTCGCGCAGCAGGTCCTCGCTGGCCGCCCAGGCGCGGTTGACCGAGATGATCCGGCCGTCGCCGTCGACCAGCACCGTGGGCGAGGGCAGTGCCTCCAGCACGGCGGTCATCCGGCGGAGCTCCGCGAGCCGCTCCTGCTCGGCCCGGTGCTGCTCGTCGACGTCCCGCAGGAACACGGCCAGGCCCACCGGCGAGGGGAAGACCCGCACCTCGTACCAGCGCTCGTGGGGTTCGTAGAGGTACTCGAACGTCCGCGGCCGGCCGTCGGCGAGCGCCGCGGTCAGCCGCTCCTGGAGCACCGATCCGCGGGTGGCGGGGAAGCACTTCAGGGAGTTCTGGCCGATGAGCTCGGTCGCGCGCCGTCCGAGCAGGGCCTCGGCGGCGGGGTTGACGTAGACGAAGCGACCGCGGCGGTCGAGGTGGCAGACGGCGTCGGAGACCGAGCGCAGGTGATCGGGCTGGAACCGCCCGCGTGCGTCGTCTGGCACCGTGTCCGCTCTCTCCCCCTCGGCGCACGCCGGTCCCCGTGTCGCCGAGGCCACGACGCCGCTGTCGTCGTCACGGGCCGGAGCGCGACGCTCCTCCGAGGGTAGTTGCACCCCGCGTCCTCAGGCAGCCGGGACGGCGGACCGCGCGACGATCGCCGCCACCTGCGTGCCGACCGGCAGCGTGCCCGGCACCGCACCCCAGTCGCCGCCCAGGCGGGTCGCGCAGAACGCGTCGGACACCGCCGCCGGGGCGTACCGGAGGAGCAGCGAACCCTGCAGGCAGAGGGCCAGCAGGCCGGCGATCCGGCGGGCACGCAGGGGCAGCTGGTCGGGGTTGCCGAGCTCGGCGGACAACCGCTTGACCGCGTCGTCGAACCGGCTGTCCGCCCCGCGGGCCAGCTCGATCTCGGCGGTCACGGCGGCCAGGGACTCCGAGGAGCGGCCCATGGCCCGCAGGACGTCGAGGACGATGACGTTGCCCGAGCCCTCCCAGATCGAGTTCAGCGGCGCCTGCCGGTAGAGCCGCGGCATCCCGGACTCCTCGACGTAGCCGTTGCCGCCCAGCACCTCGAGTGCCTCCGCGACCACGGTCGGCGTCCGCTTGCAGACCCAGAACTTGGCCGCCGCGCCGGCCAGCCGCAGGAACGGGGCCTCCCCCGCGTCGACCGCCGCCGCCAGCCGGATCGCCAGCGCCGTGGCCGCTTCGCTCTCCACGGCAAGGTCGGCCAGGACGTTCTGCATGAGCGGTTGGTCGGCGAGCAGGGCGCCGAAGGTACGCCGGTGCCGGGCGTGGTGGATCGCCTGGGTGAGCGCCGCCCGGACCGTCGCCGCTGAGCCCAGCACGCAGTCCAGCCGGGTCATGTTGACCATCTCGATGATGGCGGGGACGCCGCGGCCGGGCTCCCCCACCAGCCAGCCCGTCGTCCCGTCGAACTCCACCTCGCTGGAGGCGTTGGACCGGTCGCCGAGCTTGTCCTTGAGCCGCTGGAGGCGGAAGACGTTGCGGCTGCCGTCGGGCAGCACCCGCGGCACGAGGAAGCA
>DATAAV010000304.1:0-1737 GCA_036259935.1 Geodermatophilus sp.
ACGAGCGCGGGCGACGTCCAGTACTACGTCCGGCAGTTCCGGGACATGAAGGGCGCGATCACCGTCGCCGGCATCGACGCCACCGCCATCGTCGCGTACGCGGGCATCTGCGGCTACCTGCTGGCCAAGGGGCACGCGCGCACCAGCGGGGCGTCGATGATCGCGGGCTACCTCGGGGGCGGCAGCAAGGTGCGCCATGCGCTCTGCCGGTTCGCCCGCGCGTACGCCGACCAGACCGAGCGCGACCACGCCGACCTGGTGCGCGCCGTCCAGCGGGGCCTCCTCCCGGCCGAGACCGGCGTCTGAGCGCCCGGGACCCCTGCCCGGTGTCCCGCCCGCGCGGGACGGTCAGAACGCGGGGACGACGGCGCCCTCGTAGGTGTCCTCGATGAACCGGCGGACCTCGTCGGAGTGCAGCAGCTCCTCCAGCTGCCGGATGCGCTCGTCGTCCTCGGTGCCGGTGCGCACCACCAGCAGGTTGGCGTTGGGGTTGCCCTCGGCCTCCTCCAGCGCCAGGGCGTCCTCGGCGGGGACCAGGTCGGCCTCGATGGCGTAGTTGCCGTTGATCACCGCGATGTCGACGTCGGCCAGCGACCGGGGCACCTGCGCGGCCTCCACCTCGGAGATCTGCAGGTCCTTGGGGTTGCCCTCGACGTCCAGCGACGTGGGCGCCGCGTCGCCGGTGTCGGCCAGGGTGAGCAGCCCGTTGGCCTCGAGCAGCCGCAGCGCCCGGGCGGCGTTGGTCGGGTCGTTCGGGATCGCCACCGTCGCGCCGTCCGGGAGCGCCGCCAGGTCGGTCAGCGACTCGGAGTAGATGCCCAGCGGCTCGATGTGCACCGGCGCCAGCGGGGCGAAGTCGTACCCGGCGCTGGCCTCCTGCTCCTCCAGGTACGGGACGGTCTGGAAGTAGTTGGCGTCGAGGGAGCCGTCGTCCAGGGCGACGTTGGGCTGCACGTAGTCGGTAAACTCGACGATCTCGAGCTCCAGTCCGGCGTCGGCGGCGAGCTCGTCGTCGACGTAGCGCAGGATCTCCGCGTGCGGCACCGGGGAGGCGCCGACCCGCAGCGGCTCGTCGGCCGCCGACAGCTCGGCCTCACCCCCGCCGCACGCGGCCAGGAGGGCGGTCGCCGCGGACGCGGCCAGGAGCGAGGTGACACGGGAGCGCATGGTGGGGGTTCTCCTCAGGAGGTGATCGGTGGCCGGCCGGCCGCCGCGGGGTCGGGGGTCAGGCGTGCGCCAGCCGGCGCGCCCAGTGGTCGCCGGCCCACTGCAGGGCCTGCACGATCAGCAGCAGCAGGACGACGGTCAGCAGCGTGATGTCGGTCCGGAACTGCTGGTAGCCGAAGCGGATGGCGAAGTCGCCGAGCCCGCCGCCGCCCACGGCGCCGGCCATCGCCGAGTAGCTGATCAGCGCGACGACCGTGACGGTGGTCCCGGCGATGAGCGAGGGTCGCGCCTCCGGCAGCAGCACGGTGCGGACGACGTCCCGGCGGCGCGCGCCCATCGACATCGCCGCCTCGACCTTCCCGGCGGCGACCTCGCGGAGGCTGGTCTCCACCAGCCGGGCGAGGAAGGGGATGGCGCCGATCGTCAGCGGCACGATGGCCGCCGTCGAGCCGATCGTCGTCCCGACGATGCCGCGGGTCACCGGCGCCACCAGGAACAGCAGGATGATGAACGGCAGCGAGCGGCCGAGGTTGACCACCAGCCCCAGGAACCGGTTGAGCACGGGACGCG
>DATAAV010000305.1:0-5359 GCA_036259935.1 Geodermatophilus sp.
GCGGTGATCGAGCCGATGAACGGCGCCGCGGCCCGGCCCGGCCGGGTCAAGGGGGGCGCGCGTGCCGACGCCCTGCTTCGGGCAGGGTGGCTGTCCATCGGCCGGGACGGGAGGCGACTGGGGAGCGGTCTGGCCTGCCGACGGTGATCCGGCTGCACGACCTCCGCCACACCCACGCCACCCTGCTGCTCGCCGACGGCGTGCCGGTCAAGGTCGTCTCGGAGCGCCTCGGCCACGCCAGCGCCACCATCACGCTCACCGTCTACCAGCCCGTCCACCCCGGCATGGGACGCCAGGCCGCCGACCGGTTCGCCGCGCTGCTGAGGGGCTGATCGGCCGCGCGAAGTATCACGCCGGTATCACGAGCCCCTTCTGGCCCCTGACACAACGGCGCCCCGGGCTCCTGACCAGCAACACCGGGACGGTTGAGTGTCCGAGGGGGGACACGGTACATACGCACACGGCTTGGCCCCCGGCGTGCGTAGCGGTCGCAGATCGTGTGCCCTCGCCGGCGATCCTCGGGGCAGCGAGGCGCATGACGGGAGGCCCCTCTCGTAGCCGAGTACGACGGCTTGGGCGCGGTCACGCGCTGGGACACCCCCCCTCGCGCCGGCGGCGCCCGGTCGACGAACACCATGGTCGACCCCCTGCGCTGCACCGGGATTCCGCTACGGCTTGCAGGTTGTGCGCGAACGCGGTGGCATGGCCAACACCACGCTCACCGAGTGGCTCCGGCGACTGCCTCGAGCGAGCTGAGCGCAAGAGTGGGGGACAGGCGTGATGACGACGTACACCGAGGAGTACCGCCAGCTGGTGGCGGAAACCTCCGGAGGAGCGGTCACGGCGGCGTTCCGGGAGGAGGTCGCCGCGGTCGTGAGCCCGGGAGGCCTCGTCTCCGAGCTCGCCCAGCTGAGGACCTACGAGTGCGACGGGCTGACCGGCTACCGCGTCACCCCGGCGCTCGTGGTGCTGCCGGCGACGACCGAGGAGGTGGCCGCCGTCGTCCGGCTGTGCGCCCGGGACCGGGTCCCGTTCGTCGCCCGGGGAGCGGGCACGGGCCTGTCCGGTGGGGCGCTGCCGGTGGCCGACGGTGTCGTCATCGGCCTGGCCCGCATGCGCGCGATCCTGTCGGTGGACGTCGCGAACCAGCGTGCCGTGGTGCAGCCGGGGGTCACCAACGCCGGCATCTCGGCCGCGGTCGCCCCGCACGACCTGTACTTCGCCCCCGACCCGTCGAGCCAGGTCGTCTGCACCATCGGAGGCAACGTCGCGGAGAACTCCGGCGGCGCGCACTGCTTGAAGTACGGCTTCACGACCAACCACGTGCTGGCGCTCACGTTCGTGACCCCGGACGGCGACGTCGTCACCCTGGGCGGCGACTCGCCCGACCAGGTGGGACCCGACCTGCGGGCCCTGGTCCTCGGGTCGGAGGGCACGCTGGGGATCGTCACGGAGATCACCGTCCGGCTGCTCCGCCGGCCCGAGGCGGTCCGCACCCTGGTCGCCGACTTCCCCGACGCCGAGCACGCCGGCAACGCCGTCAGCGACATCGTCGCCGCCGGAATCGTGCCGGCGGCCGTGGAGATGCTGGACGAGCTGGCCATCGAGGCGTGCGAGAAGGCGGCGCAGGCCGGCTACACCCTGGGGTGCCCGGCCGCGCTCGTGGTGGAGCTGGACGGGCTCAGCGCCGAGGTGGACGAGGAGTTCGAGCGCGTGCAGGAGATCTGCCGCCGCAACGCGAGCTCGCACATCCGGATCGCCGGCGACGCGGACGAGCGCGCGCGGATCTGGAAGGGGCGCAAGGCCGCCTTCGCGGCGATGGGGCGGATCAGCCCCGACTACTTCGTGCAGGACGGCGTGATCCCCCGGACCCGGCTCGGCAGCACGCTGACCCGGATCCGGGAGATGGCGGACGCGGCCGGCCTGCGCGTGGCGAACGTGTTCCATGCCGGCGACGGAAACCTGCACCCCCTCGTCCTCTACGACGCCGCCGTCCCGGGACAGGCCGAGCAGGCCGAGCACCTGGCCACGGCCATCGTCGAGCTGTGCGTGGAGCAGGGCGGGTCCATCACCGGGGAGCACGGGGTGGGCAGCGACAAGGCCTGCTCGATGCTGAAGATGTTCAGCCCCGAGGACCTCACCGTCATGGCGCGGATCCGCGCGGCCTTCGACCCGCAGGGGATCTGCAACCCAGGCAAGGTCCTGCCGACGCCGCGGCTGTGCGGGGAACGTCCGGGCCCCTACCGACCCCACCCGCTGGAGTCGGCGGGCGTCATCGAGCGAATGTGAGGCGCGCGTGACCCTGGTGGACGACACATCGGTGGACGCGGCGCGGCCCGGCTCGGTCACCGAGGCCGCGGACCTGCTGCGGAGCTCGCACGGGCCGCTGCTCTTCCGCGGCGCGGGCACCAAGCAGTCCTGGGCCGGGCGACCCGTGGAGCCGGCGCTCGTGGTCGACACCCGCGGGTTGGCGCAGGTGCTGGCGTACAACCCGGCCGACATGACGGTGGCGGTCGGCGCCGGCATGCCGCTGCGCGACCTGCAGGCCCTGCTCGGCGAGAAGGGGCAGTGGCTGGCGCTCGATCCCGGGACCGAGACGGCCGGGGCCACCGTGGGCGGCCTGCTCGCCACGGGCGACTCCGGGCCGCGCCGCCTGCGCTACGGCGCCCTGCGCGACCTGGTCATCGGCGTCACCCTCGTGCTGGCCGACGGCACCGTGGCACACGGCGGTGGCACGGTCATCAAGAACGTCGCCGGCTACGACCTGCCCAAGCTGCTCTACGGCTCGCTGGGGACCCTGGGCCTCGTCGCCGAGGTGGTCCTGCGGCTGCATCCCCGTCCGGAGGCCAGCGCCACGGCCACGGTGCCCGTGGCCGTCGACCGGGCCGGCGACCTGGCGCTGCAGCTGCGCGCGTCGGCGCTGGAGCCCGCCGCCGTGGACTGGGCGGACGTCGACGGCGGCCTGCTGGCCGTCCGATTCGAGGGCACCACGGCCGGTGTCGACGGTCGGCGCGCGGCCGTCCTCGAGCTGCTCGCTGCCGGCGGTGCCGCGGCCGACTGGCGCACCGGAGCCGAGGAGGAGGCCGTGTGGCAGCGGCTGGCCGAGCAGCACCGCGCCGGGGAGGGCAGCACGGTGGCCGCCGTCGGCACGCTGCCCAGCCGCACCGCCGAGGTCGCCCGGGCGCTGACCGAGGCCGGGGATACCGCCGGAGTCCGCACCGCCCTCGCCGCCCGACCCGCGCTCGGGCTGCACACCGCACGCTTCGACGGCCCGCCCGCTGCCGTCGGGCGGGCCGTCAGCGCCTGGCGCGACGAGATGCTCGCGCTGGGCGGCAGCGTCGTGCTCCGCGACCGGCCCGCCGCGGTCGACGCCGAGGTCGACCCCCTCGGCCCGGCTCCGTCCTCGGTCGGGCTGCTGCGTTCCCTGCACCGTCAACTCGACCCCCAGGGTCGCTGCGCCCCGGGTCGGCTCGGCTCGTGGCTCCCGCCCTCGGCTCCCGGAGAGGACCCCACGAGGTCATGACCGATCCCAGCCGCCACGAGGACCAGCGTGTGACGGTCGCCCCACCGGCGACCGCCGGGAACGGCGCCGGCATCTTCGACCTGCACCACCCGCCGTCGAACGAGCTGATCTCCGACTGCGTCCACTGCGGATTCTGCCTGCCCACCTGCCCCACGTACGCCCTGTGGGGCGAGGAGATGGACTCCCCCCGCGGCCGCATCTACCTGATGAAGCTGGGCAAGGAGGGCGCCGTCCCGCTCGACGACACCTACACCCAGCACTTCGACGCGTGCCTGGGCTGCATGGCCTGCGTGACCGCGTGCCCGTCCGGCGTGCAGTACGACCAGCTGATCGAGGCGGTCCGCCCGCAGCTCGAGCGCAACCACCGCCGTGCCCTGCTCGACCGGCTGTTCCGCGGGCTGATCTTCGCGCTGTTCCCGTACCCGAGCCGGTTGCGTGTCGCCGCCGTGTTCGGCGAGCTGTACCGCCGGCTGGGGCTGCGCCGCCTGCTGCACCGCAGCCGGCTGTGGTCGCTGCTGCCCGCGCGGCTACAGGCCGTGGAAGAGCTGATGCCCCCGGCGCGGCTGCGTCACCTGGCGGCCCGCACCCCCGCCTTCACCCCGGCCGTGGGGACGTCCCGGCGCCGGGTCGGCTTCCTCACCGGCTGCGTCCAGCGGGTCTTCTTCGCCGATGTGAACGCGGCGACCGTCCGCGTCCTCACCGCCGAGGGGTGCGACGTCGTCGCTCCGCGGACGCAGCGCTGCTGCGGTGCGCTCAGCGAGCACGCGGGGCGGGAGCCGGAGGCGCTGGAGCGGGCCCGGCGGCTCATCGACGCCTTCGCCGACGCGGAGGTGGAGACCATCGTCTCGAACGTGGCCGGCTGTGGCTCCAGCCTCAAGGAGTACGGTCGCCTGCTGCGCGACGACCCGGAGTACGCCGAGCGGGCCGCTGCCTTCTCGGCCAAGGTGCGCGACGTCTCCGAGCTGCTGGCCGAGCTGGGCCCGGTGGCCCCGCGGCACCCGATCGAGGCCCGCCTGGCCTATCACGACGCCTGCCACCTCGGGCACGCCCAGGGGGTGCGCAGCCAACCGCGTGACGTGCTGCGCACGATCCCGGGGCTGCAGGTCACCGACATCCCCGAGGCGGAGATCTGCTGCGGTTCGGCCGGCATCTGGAACCTGGTCAACCCCGAACCCGCCGCGGACCTGGGCCGGCGCAAGGTCGAGAAGGTGCTGTCGGTCGCCCCTGACGCGCTGGCCACGGCGAATCCCGGCTGCTTGCTGCAGATCCGCAGGTACTGGCCCGGTGATCTGCCGATGTTCCACCCCGTCGAGCTGCTGGACGCCTCGATCCGCGGGGAGGATCCGATCGCCGCGACCAGGGGTCGCCGGAACCGACCGCACCACGACGCCCGGACGGCCGAGCCCGGCACCTTCTGAAGCAACCGACGGCCGCAGGTGTCGTGCCGACACACCTGCGGCTCGCGCAACGAGACGGACGACGAGCGGGACGTGGTCCCGAGGTACGAGAGGAACGAGGGTGGAGATCGTGACCGACGGAACCGAGACGGCAGGGCTGCAAGTGGACCCCGCTCTGCGCGACTTCGTGGCCGACGAACTGCTTCCGGGGCTCGACCTGACGCCGTCGTGGTTCTGGTCGACCGTCGCCGAGCTGCACCGGCGGTTCGCCGGGCGGGTCGAGCAGCTGCTGCGCCGTCGCGACGAACTGCAGGAACAGATCGACGGCTGGTACCGGGAGCACGGGGCCGGTGACGTCGAGGCGCTGGAGGCGTTCCTCACCGACATCGGCTACCTGCTGCCGCTGGAGGAGCCCACCGTCCACGTGGAGCGCGTGGAC
>DATAAV010000306.1:0-12645 GCA_036259935.1 Geodermatophilus sp.
CGCGCCGCGGCCGGACTGGGCCCGGACGACCTCGGCTGCCCGCCGGCCCTGCCCTCGCACGAGCCGACGAGGGCGGCCTGGCTGAGCGCCGGCCGCGCCCCGGAGCGGCTGGCGATGAACTGCTCGGGCAAGCACGCGGCGATGCTGGCCGCCTGCGTGGCGGCGGGCTGGCCGACCGACGGGTACCTGGACCGCGAGCACCCGCTGCAGCTGTCGATCGAGGCCCGGCTGGCCGAGACGGCGGAGGCGCCGGTGGCCGCGGTGGTGGTCGACGGCTGCGGCGCACCGCAGCACGCGCTGCCGCTCGCCGGGCTGGCCCGCGGGGTGTTCGCGCTGGTCGAGGGGGCGCCGGGCAGTCGGGAGCGGGCCGTCGCCGACGCGATGCGCGCGCACCCGTGGTACGTCGCCGGCACCGGCCGGGAGGACACCGAGCTGATGCGGGCGGTGCCCGGTCTGCTGGTGAAGGGCGGGGCCGACGGCGTGCACGTGGCCGCGCTGCCCGGGCGGGGCGCGGTGGCGCTCAAGCTCGACGACGGCGGTGACCGGGGACGAACACCGGCCCTGACCGCGGGCCTGCGCCGGCTGGGCGTGCCGGTCGAGGCCCTCGTGCCCTGGGCGATCGTGCCGGTCGCCGGTGGGGACGGCGTGGTCGGTGAGGTCCGCTCGGCCGGAGCCCTCGAGCTCTGAAGCCGAATCGCCGGGTGTGAGCGGGCTCACCCGCTGGTGCTAACCCAACCGCTTGCAAGAGCTAGCACGGCTGGTTAGCGTCGATGTCGTGCAGAAACCCACCGAGTTCGTCCGCGAGCAGGTGACGACCGTCCGCGAGAAGGTCGACCAGCTCGCCGGCAGCGTCGCCGAGACGATGGCGGCCGAGCGGTCGAACGTCTCGGCGGTGAGCTCCCAGGTCGGCGAGTTCATCCGGGACCAGCGCAACGCCGCTCGGGTCTCCCTCCGCGAGCTCGCCCGCGCCGCCGGGGTGAGCAACCCGTACCTGTCCCAGGTGGAGCGCGGGCTGCGCAAGCCGTCGGCGGAGATCCTCGCGGCCATCGCCCGGGGCCTGAAGATCTCGGCCGAGACGCTCTACGAGCAGGCCGGGATCCTCGACCGCCGGTCCGGGAACCCGGACACGGTGGCGGCCATCCGCTCCGACAGCTCGCTCTCCGAGCGCCACAAGGCGGTTCTGCTGGAGCTCTACGAGACGTACGTGCGTGAACACGACGCCGGCGTCCGCGACCACACGACCAGCGCCCCTGCGGGCGCCCACCAGAGCGTCCCCTCCACTTCTTCGAAGGAGTCGGCATGACCCCCACCCAGACCCTGAAGCACTACGGCGAGACCGTGGTCGAGCGTCAGAAGACCGTGCTGCTGGCCACCATCGGCGCCGGTGACCTCGCCGTCGAGCGGGCCCGCACCGTCGCCGGTTCCCTGCGCTCGCGCGCCGTGGCCCTGCCCGGCGAGGCGCAGGTCCAGGCCGACCTGGCCGCCAAGCAGGTCCGGACCCGGGCCGAGGAGGCCGCCGGCCGCGCCCGTGACGCCGTGCAGCACGCCCGCACCAGCGGCCGCCAGCTCGTCACCTCCGTCCGGCCCGACACGGTCGCCAGCACCGTGGCCGGTCTGGTCGAGAGCGCCCGCACCCAGGCGCTCGGCACCGTCGAGGCCCTCGCCGAGCGCGGGGCCGAGGTGATCGATGAGCTGCGTCGCCAGCCGGCCTTCCGCCGGATCGTCGCCCGCGCCGAGCGTGCCGTCGACACCGTCGAGGACACCCTCGAGGAGGTTCTCGAGGACACCTCCGAGGCCGTCTCCGAGGCCTCCGACGAGGTGACCTCGGTGGCGCAGAAGACCGCGGCCAAGACGGCGAAGGCCGTCGACCAGGTCGAGGAGAAGGCCCAGGCGGCGGCCGAGTCGGCCAAGGCCACGCTGGAAGGGGCCGAGGAGGCCGCGGTGAAGCCGGCCCGGAAGAGCGCGGCCAAGAAGGTCAGCCCGGCCAAGGCCACGACCTCCACCCGCGTGACCCGCGCCCGCACCGCCAAGCGGACCGACCCCACGGTCGTCCCCGCGAAGAACGACTGACGTCCGGCCCCCTGAGGGCCGACGTTCCACAGGACCAGGGCCCCGGAGCTGCCTCGCGCGCTCCGGGGCCCTGTGCCGTCCGGCGAGTACCCTCCAGCCATGCTGTCGTTCGACGGGCTCGTCTTCCTGGTGCTGTACTACGGAGCCCTGGCCCTCACCGCCTGGGCGCTCGTCGACGCGCTCATCCGGCCGGCCGCGGCCTACGTCGCGGCGGGCAAGCTCACCAAGCCGGCCTGGGGCGCGATCACGGCGCTGGCCGTGCTCGTCATCTTCTGGCAGGGGCCGATGAGCTTCCTCGGCCTGCCCGCGGTGATCGCCGCGGTGGTCTACCTGGTCGACGTCCGGCCCGCCGTCCGAGGGCTGCGCCGGGGCAACAGCGGCTGGTGAGTCGGAAGCCCGGCGGTCAGGGCCGGTCGTCGGGCGGCATCAGCACCCAGAGCACCAGATAGGCGATGAACTGCGGCCCGGGCAGGACGCAGGAGAGCACGAACGCCAGGCGCAGGCCGTTGCGCGACAGGCCGTAGCGGTTCGCGATGCCGGCGCAGACGCCGCCGATCACCTTGTGCTTCGTGTCGCGCCGCAGCCGGCGCGGAGCGGGCGAGGTCATGCTTCCGACCCTACGGTCAGATCGTGCAGATTCGGGCGGTCCGTGGGGACATCACCGAGGTCGACGTCGACGTCGTCGTGAACGCCGCCAACCCCGGGTTGCTGGGCGGCGGCGGGGTGGACGGGGCGATCCACCGGGCCGGGGGGCCGGAGATCCTGCAGGAGTGCCGGGCGATCAGGGCGCGGCTGCCCGGCGGGGAGCTGCCGCGCGGGCAGGCGGTGGCGACGACGGCGGGACGCCTGCCGGCGCGGTGGGTGGTGCACACGGCCGGGCCCATCTGGTCGCCGACGCGCGACCAGTCGGCGGTGCTGCGGTCCTGCTACACCGAGAGCCTGCGCGTGGCCGACAGCCTCGGGGCCAGGACCGTTGCGTTCCCGGCGATCTCGGCCGGCGTCTACGGCTGGCCGCTGGAGGACGCGGCGGTGCAGGCGGTCGCGGGGGTGCGAGCCGCCTCCGTCGAGCACGTGCAGGAGGTGCTGTTCGTGCTGTTCGACGACCGGGCGCTGGCCGCGTTCGAAGCGGCGCTGCGGGCTAGCGACTGAACACGCCCGCGGGGGGCTCGGGCGAGGCGACGGCGTCGGTGTCGTGCACGGGCAGCGCCCGACCGGTGAACTGCTCGAGGTCGGCGCCGGCGACCACCCGGGCCGGCATGGGGTCGGCGGCGCAGGCGCGCACGTACCGGTGGACCGGCAGCGGCGCGTCCGAGGCGACGGCGACGAGGTTGCCGAACCGGCGGCCGCGCAGGGTGCCGGGCTCGGCGAGCAGGCAGACGTCGGCGAACACCGCGCGCAGGGTGGCCACCTGGCTGCGGGCGAAGCGCAGCGGCGGCCCGTCGGCGACGTTGGCCGCGTAGACCCCGCCGGGCCGCAGCACGCGGTGGGCCTCAACGGCGAACTCGACGCTGGTGAGGTGTGCCGGCGTGCGGGCCCCGGCGAAGACGTCGGTGATGACCACGTCCGCGGTCGCCGACGGCTGGACCACCAGACCGGCGCGGGCGTCGTCGGGGCGGACGCGGATGCGGGCGCCGCGGGGCAGCGGGAGATGGGTGCGGACGAGATCGGTGAGGGGCTGGTCGACCTCGACGACCCGCTGGCGGGACCCGGGACGGGTGACGGAGACGTAGCGGGCGAGGGTGAGCGCGCCGCCGCCGAGGTGGACGACGTCGACAGGGCGGCCGGGCTCGGCGGCGAAGTCCAGCACGTGGCCCAGCCGGCGGACGTACTCGAACTCCAGGTGGGCCGGATCGGCGAGATCGACGTGGGACTGCGGCGTGCCGTTGACCAGCAGCACCCAGGAGCCCTCCCGGTCGGCGTCGCCGAGCAGTTCGGCGGTGCCGCCGGCGACCGTCGTGGGGCCGGGCGGAACGACCGCCCCACCCTGCCGCCGCGTCGTCAGCCGTCGGGTCATCGGTGCGAGCTCACCGGCCCCGCAGCAGAGCCTCGGCGGCCGGGTCGCCGGTCACGGTCACCCCGGCCGGGCGGCCCCAGAGCCGCAGGAGAAGGGCGGCGACGGGAGCGATGAGGGTCGCGTCCTCGGCGCCGTCCCGCTCGGTGCGGACCTCCACCGCACCGCGGATGACGCGCACCGACCACTCCCGGCCGGTGTCCGTGCCGACCACGCCGACGGTCGCCTCGGCGCTGCGCAGCGGCTCGGTGTGCGCCCAGCGCGGCACGACGATGCTCAGCAGCTCGTCGACGCCGTCCTCGGCCAGTTCCGGATCCAGCGCGGTGAGCGGGACCCCGGCGGCGGTCTCGAGGTCCATCCGGTGGACGGCCAGCTCGTGCGCCTGACGGCGGGCCCAGGAGGCGGCGACCTTCTCGGCGGCCGGGCTCATGTGCCAGGCGGGGGCCTCGGGCGGGGTGCTGCGCAGGGCGGCCAGGAGCCCGGACAGCCCGGCGGCGTACCAGTCGAGCAGCCCGTCGTCCGGGGGCTCGGGGCGGGACGCCGGCGGCTCCGTGGTGCCGGCCCGCACGATGCCGGTGGCCCAGCGGTGCACGGTGCCGAGGTGGCCGACGAGGTCGCGAGCGGTCCACGCCGGGATCCACGGCACCTGCGTGTCAAGGCCCTTCCTGGCCGGCAGCGCTCCCGCCTGGAGGTCCCGGGCGAGGACGCCGAACCATCGGCCCTCGTCGGCCACGGCCTCGATGCACCGCTGCCACAGGCGCTCACCCTTCAAGGACACACCGCTCATCGTGCCGGACCGCCCGATCAGAACTCAGGTCGGCGCGACCGCCGACCAGCGCACGGTCACCTCGCCGTGGCGCCAACGGCGGCTGGAGCCCACCAGCGGCCAGCCTTCGTCGGCCAGCGCCTGGACAGCGGCCGTCCACCGCTGGCGGGGTCCGAACGTGGACAGGCCCGCCGCAGTCGCCCAGCCCGCGTCGAGGGCGCGCAGGAACTCGTGGATCGGCTGCCCCGCGACGTTGTGGTGGATCAGCGCCTTGGGCAGCCGCTCGGCGAGGTCCGAGGGCTTGCTCAGGTCGGAGACCCGGGCGGCGAGCGTGAGCGTGAGCGGCCCGTCGGCGTCCAGGGCGACCCAGGCCGAGCGGCGGCCCCACTCGTCGCAGGTGCCCTCGACCAGCAGCCCTCCGGGGCCGAGGGCGGCGCACATGGTCTCCCAGGCCCGCGCCGCCGAACCCTCGTCGTACTGGCGCAGCACGTTGAAGGCCCGCACCAGCACCGGCCGCAGGCCGGCCAGCTCGAACCCGCCGACCTGGAAGTCGACCCGCGGCGGATCGCGGTCCGCGGCGACGGCCTCGACCCGCGCGGGGTCGATCTCCAGGCCCACCACCTCGAGCCCGGGCACCTCCGGACCGAGCCGGTCGGCCAGTTCCAGCGTGGTGACGGCCGACGAGCCGTACCCGAGGTCGACGACGAGCGGCCGGGCGGCGTCCCGCAGGCGGGGGATCTGGGTGGCCAGCAGCCAGCGGTCCACCCGGCGCAACCGGTTGGCGTTGGTCGTGCCGCGGGTGGGCAGCCCCAGGGCGCGGGCGCGTCCCGCCGCTAGCCGGGGATTGGCGCGCTTGGGGGCGAGGGACGCCCGGCGCTTGTGCTCGCTGCCTGCCTCGCTCACCGGTTCGAAGGGTAGTCCCGGTTAGCGTGGTCGGGTGCAGGTCCGACATGACGCCCGCCTCGCCGAGCTCACCACGCTGGCCGTGGGCGGCCCCATCGACCGGCTCGTCGAGGTCATCGACGCGGCGGAGCTCGTCGAGGCGGTGCGGGACGCCGACGAGTCCGGGCGCCCGCTCCTCCTCCTCGGCGGCGGTTCCAACGTCATCGCCCCGGACGCCGGGTGGCCTGGGGACGTGGTCGTCGTCCGCAGCCGTGGCGTCGAGCGGAACAGGGGGCACCTGGAGGTCCAGGCCGGTGAGCCGTGGGACGACCTGGTCGCCTACACGGTCGAACAGCAGCTCGCCGGGATGGAGGCCATGGCCGGGATCCCCGGCTCCACGGGTGCCACCCCCGTGCAGAACGTCGGGGCCTACGGCCAGGAGGTCGCGCAGATCATCACGGCGGTCCGGGTCTACGACCGGCTGGAGCGCGTCGAGCGGACCCTCTCGCCGGCGGAGTGCGGCTTCGCCTACCGGGACAGCCGGCTCAAGCGCGAACCCGGCCGGTTCGTGGTGCTCAGCGTCGGGTTCGCCCTGGATCCCGGCGAGCACTCCCGGCCGGTCGGGTACGCCGAACTCGCCCGCCGCCTCGGGGTCGAGCTCGGGAGCACCGCCCCGCTGGCCGACGTCCGGGCCGCCGTGCTCGAGCTGCGCCGGGGCAAGGGGATGGTGCTCGACCCGGGCGACCCCGACAGCCGCAGCGCGGGGTCGTTCTTCACCAACCCGATCGTGCCCGCCGCCCGGGCGGTCGAGGGTTGTCCGAGCTGGCCGGCCGGCGACGGGCTGGTCAAGCTCAGCGCCGCCTGGCTGGTCCAGCACGCGGGCTTCGGCCGGGGCACGCGGAACGGGCACGTGGGGACGTCGTCGCGCCACAGCCTCGCCCTGACCACCGAACCCGGCGCCACGGCCGAGGAGCTGATCGCGTTCTCCGAGCGGGTGGTGGCGGCGGTCCGCGAGCGGTTCGGCGTCACGCTGGAGCGCGAGCCGACGGTGGTCGCCCAGCCGATGACACTGTCGCCCTACCGGGCGACACCGCGTCCAACTGCCGTTCCCCGGCTCCCGTAGAGCCGTTGCGTCGCTCCTCGCGGAGGCCTTCGGCCCCCACTCGTCGCGACAGTGCTATTCCTCCCGCGCCACCTTGTGCTGCGCGGCCTGCGCGCGGGGGCGGACGACCAGCAGGTCGACGTTGACGTGGTGCGGCCGGGTCAGCGCCCACGCGATGCAGTCGGCGACGTCCTCGGCCACCAGCGGCTCGCGCACCCCGCGGTAGACCTCGTCGGCCGCATCCTCCGAGCCCAGCCGGTTGAGCGCGAACTCCTCGGTGCGGACCATGCCGGGAGCAATCTCGATCACACGCACCCGCTCACCGCACAGTTCCAGTCGCAGCGTCTCGGCCAGCGTGTGCACCCCGTGCTTGGCCGCGGTGTACGACGCTCCGCCCTCGTAGCTGATGAAGCCGGCCGTGGAGCCGACGAACAGCACGTCGCCCCGGCCCGACGCGCGTAGCGCGGGCAGCAGCGCCTTGGTCACCCGCACCGTGCCGAGCACGTTCACGTCGTAGGTCCGCGCCCAGGCGGCCAGGTCGGCCTGCGCGACCGGGGCCGCGTCGAAGGCCCCGCCTGCGTTGTTGACCAGCACGTCCACCCGGTCCAGTGCCGCGGCGAACCGGTCCACGGACGTCGGATCGGTCACGTCCAGCGGCAGCGCCCGCGCACCGATCGAGGAGGCGAGCTCGCTCAGCCGGTCCAGCCGGCGGGCACCCAGCACGACGTCGAAACCCTCGGCGGCCAGCCGCGTGGCCGTGGCCGCCCCGATGCCGCTGGAGGCTCCGGTGACGACGGCGGTGCGGCCGGTGCCGGGCAGACCGCGGTGCTCGGAGGAGTGGATGGGGGAGGGACCGGGCATGAGAGCCATCTTGGCGCTGTTGCAGGATGAACAGACGACAGGGGGCCGGTCGGGCCTCGATCCGGAGCAGATCCAGGGGCGGGAGGACGCACGTGGCCGCTCGCCGCCTGCTGCGCCCCGGCGTGCCCCGGCGGGTGGCGACCCTCTCGGTGCACACCAGTCCCCTGGACCAGCCCGGCGCCGGTGACGCCGGGGGCATGAACGTCTACATCGTCGAGGTCTCCCGCCGGCTGGCCGCCCGCGGCATCGCCGTCGACGTCTTCACCCGGGCCACGTCCAGCGACCTCCCCCCGGTGGTCGAGATGAGCCCCGGGGTCACCGTCCGGCACGTCAGCGCCGGCCCGTTCGAGGGTCTCCGCAAGGAGGAACTCCCCGCGCAGCTGTGCGCCTTCACCGCCGCGGTCCTCCGCGAGGAGGCGCAGCACGAGCCCGGCTTCTACGACGTCGTCCACTCCCACTACTGGCTCTCCGGCCAGGTCGGCTGGCTGGCCCGGGACCGGTGGAGCGTGCCGCTGATCCACACCGCGCACACCCTCGCGAAGGTGAAGAACGCCGCTCTGGCCGCCGGCGACAGCCCCGAGCCGCGTGTCCGGGTCATCGGCGAGGAGCAGGTCGTGACCGAGGCCGACCGGCTGATCGCCAACACCGAGGACGAGGCCCGGCAGCTGGTGACCCACTACGGTGCCGATCCGCGGCGCACCCTGGTCGTTCCGCCGGGCGTGGACCTCGACCGGTTCACGCCGGGTGACCGGGCCGCCGCCCGTCGCGCCCTCGGCATCCCCGGTGACGCCGTCGTGCTGCTCTTCGTCGGCCGCGTCCAGCCACTGAAGGCGCCCGACCTCCTGCTGCACGCCGCGGCCCGCATGCTGGCCGACGACCCCTCACTCCGCGACCGGCTCCAGGTGCACGTCATCGGCGCCCCCAGCGGCTCGGGCCTGGAAGCCCCCCGCCAGCTGGAGCAGCTGGCGGGAACGCTCGGCATCACCGACCGGGTCCGCCTGCTGCCGCCCCAGCACGCCGACCGGCTGGCCCAGCACTACCGAGCCGCCGACGTTGCCGTGGTGCCGAGCCACAACGAGTCCTTCGGCCTGGTCGCCCTGGAGGCGCAGGCCTGCGGCACCCCGGTGGTCGCCGCCGCCGTCGGCGGCCTGCGCACGGCCGTGCGCGACGGCGTCTCCGGCGTGCTCGTCGACGGCCGGGACCCCGCCGACTACGCGGCCGCCGTCCGCGCCGTCCTGGGCCGCCGCGAACTGCTCTCCGCCGGCGCCCGCCGGCACGCCGCGGCGTTCTCGTGGGACCGCACCGTCGACTCGCTCGTCGCGGCCTACACCGCGGCGGCCGAGGAGATGGCGGGGGTGGCGCGGCGTCCGTTCGCCGAGCGTGCCCTCGGCCCGCTGCGGGCCCTGCCCGGGGCGCAGGTGGCGCGGTGAGCGGGTGGACGGGGCGGCGGTAGGACCGACGAGCGGGAGGAGCGGCATGGGGGACCGGTCGACGATCGCGGAACTGGACGCGGTGATCGATCGCGCGTTGCGGGACGGCGACCTCGTGCACGAGCACCCGGCGCCCGGACGCTGGCTGGTCGACCTGCCGGGCACGAAGAAGCTCAAGACCGTGTGCGGGCTCATCGTCGGGCCGCACGCGCTGCGCATCGAGGCCTTCGTCTGCCGCCGGCCCGACGAGAACCGCGAGCAGCTGTGGACCTTCCTCCTGCAGCACAACGCCCGCATGTACGGCGTCGCCTACTCCGTCGACAGCGTCGGGGACATCTACCTGACCGGCCGGCTGCCGCACGCCGCGGTGACGCCCGAGGAGATCGATCGCCTCCTCGGCGCGGTCCTCAGCTACGCCGACGACCACTTCAACACCATGCTGGAGATCGGCTTCGGCAGCTCGATCCGCCGGGAGTGGGAGTGGCGGGTCAAGCGCGGGGAGTCGCTGCGCAACCTGGAGGCGTTCGCCGCCTTCGCCGATCCCACCTCCCGCACCCCGACCGGCACGGGTCCGGACGGCGGGGCGTGACGGCGACCACGCGACCGGTTCCCGGGCCCGCCTCCGAGGAGGAGCATCCCGGCTACGCCAGACGGTGGTGGGTGCTCGCCACCATGACCGTCTGCCTGCTCGTGGTGATCATGGGGAACACGATCCTCAACGTCGCCATCCCCACGCTGCAGCGCGAGCTGGGGGCCACGCAGGGGGAGCTCCAGTGGGCGGTGGACGCCTACATCCTGGTCTTCGCCGGCCTGCTGTTCTCCTGGGGCGTGATCGGCGACCGCGTCGGCCGCCGCCGCGTGCTGCTCATCGGGCTGAGCGTCTTCACCGTCGGCTCGGTGCTGGCCGCGTTCAGCTCCACCGCGATCGAGGTCATCCTGTGGCGGGCGGTGATGGGCATCGGCGCGTCGGCGGTCCAGCCGACCACCCTCGCCGTCATCAGCAACGTGTTCCCCCCGGCCGAGCGCGGCCGGGCCATCGGCATCTGGGCGGGCACCGCCGGGCTGGCCGTCGCCGGGGGACCGCTGGCCGGCGGCGCGGTCGTCGAGCACTTCTGGTGGGGCGCTGTCTTCCTGGTCGGCGTCCCCGTGGCCCTGCTCGGCATCGCAGGGATTCTCGCGGTGGTGCCCGAGTCGAGGGACCCCCACCCGGGACGGCCCGACCTGCCGGGCGTGCTGCTCTCCGTCGCCGCCCTGGCCGGGATCGTCTACGGCATCATCCACGGCGGTTCCGGTGCCGGCTGGACCTCGGCCGGCGTCCTCGTCCCCTTGGTGGGCGGCCTGCTGCTGCTGGCCCTGTTCGTGTGGCTCCAGCTGCGGTCCACCCATCCGGCGCTGGACGTCTCGCTGTTCCGCAACCGCGCGTTCTCCGCCGCCGCGGCCGCCCTCGGGCTCAACTTCTTCGCCCTGATGGGCGCGACCTTCTACCTCGTCTACTACCTGCAGGGCGTGCGCGGGTACACGCCGCTGCAGAGCGGGGCCACGCTGATCCCGGTGGCCCTCGGCATGGCGGTCATGGCCCCGCTGACCTCCCGGCTGGTCGAACGCTTCGGCCCCAAGGTCGTCTGCGGCACCGGCTTCGTGCTCATCGCGCTGTCCTTCGCCGGCTTCCAGCTGCTCGACCAGACCGCGCCCCTGGCCCTGCTCCTCGGCATCCTCACGGTGCAGGGCACCGGCATGGGTGCGGTGATGGCGCCGGCCACCGAGTCGATCATGTCGGTGGTGCCGCGCGAGAAGGCCGGCGCCGGAGCTGCGGTCAACAACTCGGTGCGCCAGATCGGTGGGGCGCTCGGCGTCGCCATCCTCGGCTCGGTGCTCGCCGCGGCCTACGCCGCCCAGCTCGGCAGCACGGTCGAAATGCTGCCGGCCGCGGACCGCGCTGAGGCCCGCTCGTCGATCGTCTCGACCCTGCAGGCGGTGGAGGCCGCGCAGGCGAGCGGGGACGAGGAGCTGGCCCGTGCGGCCGCCGGGGTCGTCGAGCCCGCCCACGAGGCCTTCGTCGCGGCGATGCACCTGACCGCGATCGGCACCGCCGCCGCGGCCGCGGTCGCCGCCGTCGTGGTGTTCCTCTGGCTGCCCGGCCGCCGGGAGCCGACGCCGTCCCGGGCCGTTCCGGCCACCCGGAGCACCTAGCTAGGCCGTCCCGGCCCACCAGAAGACGGTGGCGGTCCGGGGCCGGTCGTCCCGGAAGCGGCGCATCGCCTCGGCGACCTCCGGCTCCCGGGACACCGGCAGGCACAGCCGGCGCCGGGTGAACGCGACGACGACATCCTCCGGGGCCTCCCGCCAGGGGTCGGTGCGGGGCTCGATCACCGACTCCGCGGCCAGCCCTAGCTCGGCCAGCACCTCGCCGAACAGCTCCGCCGTCGGCCCGGAGGGGCGGTCCTGCCCGTGGAAGTGCCGCCACAGCCCGGCCAGGGAGGTCCAGGGGTGCGCGTCGGTGAGCTCCACGACCACCCGCCGCCGTGCGTGGTCGGTCAGCGCGACGAGGAACTCGGCGATGTCGGGCACGTTGTAGACCACGTTCGCGGCCACGGCGACGTCCGCGGCCGGCACCTCCCCGGCGACGTCGGGCCAGCGGCCGCGCCAGGTCCGCACCGGCATGGCGCCGGCCGCGGCCCGGTAGCGCTCCAGCAGCTCGGCGGACTCGTCGACGGCCAGCAGCTCGGCCGCTCCCACCGGGATGCTCGCCGCACCCCCGCCGCAGCCGACGTCGAGCACGCTGCGGGGACCGGCCGCGCGGGCCGCCGCGACGGTGGCCGGCGTGCCGCGGTCGGCGCCGAACAGCCCCGGCGGGAAGCCGTAGGGCGACTCGGGCGCGGCGGCGAGGATCTCCGGGTCGATGGCCCAGGCGGCCAGCTCGCTCGCCCAGCGCTCCACGGCGGTCATGCCCCGATCCTGCACGGGAGCGGACTGCGTCCTGCACGGGAGCGGACTGCGTCGGCCCGGAAGCGGCTAGCGTGAGCGGATGGGGGAGAGGACCGCGCAGCAGCGTTTCCTCCGGGCGCTCGTCGGCGTCGTGGCCGCCTCCGCGCTGGTCTACCCCCTGCTCCTGTGCGCGGTGCAGCTCGTCTTCGCCCAGCTGCTGACGATGGACGTCGCGGCCGTGGTCCTGTGGCTGGTGGTCGCCGTCTCGTGCAGCGTCGCCGTCGTCGCGGCCCTCCGGTGGGGCGCCGAGCGCCGCGTCCGCAGCCCCTGGCTGCTGGCCGGCCTGCTGCCGCCGGCGCTGTTCGAGGCGTGGCTGGTCTGGCCGGCGCTCGCGGGCTGAGGTGCTCCTGCCCCGCCGGGCGGGGTCGGGCAGGATGGCGGCGTGACGAGGACACCCACGGGAACGCTCGTGCTGCTCCGCCACGGCGAGAGCGAGTGGAACAAGGCCAACCTCTTCACCGGGTGGGTCGACGTCCCGCTGTCGGAGAAGGGCCGGGCCGAGGCCGCCCGCGGCGGTGAGCTGCTGGCCGAGCACGAC
>DATAAV010000307.1:0-6305 GCA_036259935.1 Geodermatophilus sp.
CCCGAGATCGACGGCAAGCGGTACACCCCGCAGGAGATCAGTGCCCGCATCCTCCAGAAGCTCAAGCGGGACGCCGAGACCTACCTGGGCGAGACGGTGACCGACGCGGTCGTCACCGTGCCGGCCTACTTCGAGGACGCCCAGCGCCAGGCCACCAAGGAGGCCGGTGAGATCGCGGGCCTCAACGTGCTGCGGATCATCAACGAGCCCACCGCGGCCGCGCTGGCCTACGGTCTGGACAAGGGCGAGAAGGAGCAGACGATCCTCGTCTTCGACCTCGGTGGTGGGACGTTCGACGTCTCGCTGCTGGAGATCGGCGAGGGCGTCATCGAGGTCAAGGCCACCGCGGGTGACAACCACCTCGGCGGTGACGACTGGGACCAGCGGATCGTCGACCACCTGGTCCGGACCTTCAACGCGCAGCACGGCATCGACCTGTCCAAGGACTAGCTGGCCATGCAGCGGCTCCGCGAGGCCGCCGAGAAGGCCAAGATCGAGCTGTCCGGCGCGCAGCAGACCAACATCAACCTGCCCTACATCACCGCCGGCGCCGAGGGCCCGCTGCACCTGGACGTCACGATCAGCCGCGCCGAGTTCCAGAGGATGACCCAGGACCTGCTCGACCGCACCCGCGCGCCGTTCAACCAGGTGATCCGGGACGCCAGCATCTCGGTCTCCCAGATCGACCACGTCGTCCTCGTCGGTGGCTCCACCCGCATGCCCGCCGTCACCGACCTGGTCCGTGAGCTGACCGGCGGCAAGGAGCCCAACAAGGGCGTCAACCCGGACGAGGTCGTCGCCGTGGGCGCCGCGCTGCAGGCCGGCGTGCTCAAGGGCGAGGTCAAGGACGTCCTGCTGCTCGACGTCACCCCGCTGTCCCTCGGCATCGAGACCAAGGGCGGCATCATGACCAAGCTGATCGAGCGCAACACCACGATCCCGACCAAGCGCTCGGAGATCTTCACGACGGCCGACGACAACCAGCCGAGCGTGCAGATCCAGGTCTACCAGGGCGAGCGCGAGATGGCGGCCTACAACAAGAAGCTCGGCATGTTCGAGCTGACCGGGCTGCCGCCGGCGCCGCGCGGCGTCCCGCAGATCGAGGTCTCCTTCGACATCGACGCCAACGGCATCGTGCACGTGACCGCCAAGGACCTCGGCACGGGCAAGGAGCAGTCGATGACCATCACCGGCGGCTCGGCCCTCCCCAAGGACGACATCGAGCGGATGATGCGCGACGCCGAGGCCCACGCCGAGGAGGACCGCAAGCGCCGCGAGGAGGCCGAGACCCGCAACCTGGCCGAGTCGCTGCAGTACCAGACCGAGAAGTTCCTCGCGGAGAACGGCGACAAGATCCCCGCGGACAAGAAGGAGCAGCTCGGCGAGGCGCTGACCGAGCTGCGCTCGGCCCTGGGCGGCTCGGACATCGACGCGATCAAGGCCGCCCAGGAGAAGGTCGCCCGCGTCTCGCAGGAGGTCGGCGGCGCGCTCTACGCCCAGCAGGCGGAGGCGGCCGGCGCCGGTGCCGGCGGGGCCGGAAACCCCGGGGCCGGGAACCCGGGGGCCGGTGCGGGCTCCGGGACCGCGTCCGGTGAGGACGAGGTCGTCGACGCCGAGATCGTGGACGAGGACGACAGCCGGCGGGCCTGAGCCGCGCCGTCACCACACCATGACCGGACCTGGCGGAGGTCACTGATGACACAGCCGCAGGGCGACGAGGAGCCGCGGGTCGTGATCCGCGACAAGCGGCGGATCGACCCGACCAGCGGCACGGTGCGGGTGCCGGCCGGCGAGCAGCCGGCCGGCACCCCGTCCGGCCCATCCGTGCAGAGGGAGCAGATGAGCGAGAACCACACCTCGGTGGCGCAGGAGCAGCCGACCGCCGCGGGCGGGAACGACGACCTGGCCCGTCAGCTGGCCGAGCGGACGGAGGACCTCCAGCGGGTCACCGCCGAGTACGCCAACTACCGGCGCCGGGTGGACCGGGACCGCTCGCTGGTCGTCGACCAGGCCGCCGAGCGGTTCGCCGTCCAGCTGTTCCCGATCGTCGACGACATCGAACGGGCACGCGACCACGGTGACCTCACCGGCGCCTTCAAGGTGGTCGCCGACCGGATCCTCGGCCTGCTCGACGGGCTCGGGGTGGAGGCCTTCGGCAAGCCGGGGGACCCGTTCGACCCCGCGCTGCACGAGGCGGTCATGCACGACACGTCGCCCGACGTGAGCGTCCCGACGGCGACCACGGTGCTGCGGCAGGGTTTCCGCCGCGGCGACCGTGTGCTGCGGACGGCGATGGTGGCGGTCACCGATCCCGAGATCCTGGCGCCCGCGCCGCAAGCGCCGGCCGAGGGGGCGGCCGAGAGCCCGCAGGAGCCGCAGCCGGGCGAGGCCCCGGCCGCCGGCTGAGCCGCACCGTTCCCGCCGTCCGCACCGCCGAGCCGTCCGAGAGAGGGGGCGCCCGATGAGCACCAAGGACTTCATCGAGAAGGACTACTACGGCGTGCTGGGCGTCCCCAAGGACGCCGACGCCGCCACCGTCAAGAAGGCCTACCGGAAGCTGGCCCGCGATCTGCACCCGGACAAGAACCCGGGCAACGCCGACGCGGAGGCCAAGTTCAAGGAGGTCTCCGAGGCCTACGACGTGCTCTCCGACCCCAAGCGGCGGGCCGAGTACGACGAGGCCCGCCGGCTGTTCGGGGCCGGCGCAGCGGGGGGCCGGGCCGGGTTCCCGGGCGGGTTCCCCGGTGGCGGCGGCCAGGCGTTCGACCTCGGCGACCTCTTCGGTTCCGCGACCGGCGGGCGCGGCGGCGGGCTCGGTGACCTCTTCGGAGGGCTGTTCGGCGGCGGCACGGGCACCCCCCGCGCCCGCAGCCAGGCGGCGTCCGGGCCGGCCCGCGGGCAGGACGTCGAGACCGAGGCCACGCTCTCCTTCGACGAGGCCATCCTCGGCGTCACCGTGCCGCTGCGCATGCAGAGCCCGGGCCCGTGCCAGACCTGCGGCGGCAGCGGGGCCCGGCCGGGCACCGCGCCGCACACCTGCCCGGTGTGCCAGGGCGCCGGGGTGACCAGCCGCAGCCAGGGCGCGTTCGCCTTCTCCGAGCCGTGCCGCAACTGCCGTGGCACCGGCCAGGTGATCGACGACCCGTGCGCCACCTGCGCCGGCAGCGGGGTGACCACCCAGACCCGCACCATCACGGTGCGGATCCCGGCGGGGGTCAAGGACGGCCAGCGGATCCGGCTGCCGGGCAAGGGCGCGCCCGGACGACGCGGCGGCCCGGCCGGGGACCTCTTCGTCGTCGTCCACGTCTCCGAGCACGAACTGTTCGGCCGCAAGGGCAACGACCTCACGCTCACCGTGCCGATCACGTTCGCCGAGGCGGCCCTGGGCGCCACGATCACCGTCCCCACGCTGGACGGCAGCGTGTCGCTCAAGATCCCGCCGGGCACGGCGAGCGGCCAGACCCTGCGGGTGCGGGGGCGGGGCGTGCCGGCCAAGGGGCGGCCCGGTGATCTGCTCGTCACCGTCGAGGTGGCGGTGCCCAAGCGGCTCTCGCCCGCGGCCGAGCAGGCGGTGAAGACCCTCGAGGCCGAGCTCGGTGATCCGCGGCCGCAGATCACCGCCGCGGTGCAGAACGGGAGGGTGCGGTGAGTGCTCCGGCCGACGGCGCCCGGGAGCGCCGGAACGCCGGCCGTGCGGTCGCCGAGGACGCGCCGGTCTTCGTGATCTCGGTGGCGGCAGAGCTGGCCGGCATGCACGCGCAGACGCTGCGCCAGTACGACCGGCTGGGCCTGGTCCGGCCCGGCCGCACCCCCGGCGGCGGGCGTCGGTACAGCCCGCGGGACGTCGCCCTGCTGCGGGAGGTGCAGCGCCTCTCGCAGGAGGACGGCGTCAACCTGGCCGGGATCAAGCGGATCATCGAGCTGGAGTCGCAGGTGGAGGCGCTCCAGCAGCGGGTGCACGAGCTGGCCGCCGAGCTGGAGATGTCCGAGAACCGGCGGATCGCCGCCGAGGCCGCCGCCCGCGCCGGCTACGGGGGAGACCTGCTGCCGCTGCGGGCGCCGTCCGCGGCCCTGGTCGTCTGGCGGCCCCGGGAGCAGCGGTGACCTCCTCGGGGGGCGTCGACCGCCACGAGGCCTTCGGCCGGGTCGAGCGGGAGATCGCCCTGCTGCTGCGCCGGTCCCGGGCGATCTCGGCCAAGCTGGCCCGGGAGTTGCACCCCGACCTGGACGGCGGCGCCTACGGCCTGCTCGCCCTCCTCGAGGACACCGGCCCGCTGCGCGCCAGCGACCTGGTGCCCCGGCTGGGCCTGGACAAGAGCACGGTGAGCCGCCAGGTGGCCGCGCTGGTCGACCTGGGCCTGGTGAGCCGGGAGGCCGATCCCGCCGACGGCCGCGCGCACGTGCTGCGCACCTCGGCGGAGGGCTCGGCGCGGCTGACGCGCATCCGCGCGGCCCGGCGCGCCCGCTGGGAGGCCGACCTCGCCGATTGGCCGCCGGAGGACGTCGCCACGCTCGCCGATCTGCTCGGCCGCCTCAACCGGCTGGGAGAGGCCCGCGACGTCCCGCCGTGGACCGGCCCGGCCGAGCCCCCTCCTCCCGCGGTCGGCCGCTGACCGCGACGCCGCGGCCGGGGAACGGTCCCCGGCCGGGCGAGCGGCACTCGTCCTCGCGCAGCGCCGACCGTCGCCGGCTCACTCGAGGGAGGCGTCCACGGTCATGGGGACGGCGGCCAGCGCCTTGCTGACCGGGCATCCGACCTTGGCGTCCTGGGCGGCCTTCTCGAAGCCGGAGGCGTCCAGTCCGTCGACCTGGCCGCGGACGGTCAGGTGGATCCCGCTGATCATGAAGCCGCCGCGCTCCTGGTCGGGGCCGAAGTCGACGTCGGCCGTGACGTCGAGTCGCTGCGGTGTGCCGCCGGCCTTGGCGATGATTCCCGACAGGGCCATCGAGAAGCAGGACGCGTGGGCAGCGGCGATCAGCTCCTCCGGACTCGTGGTGCCGTCGGCCCGGTCGGCGGTGCGCTTCGGCCAGGAGACGTCGAAGGTGCCCATCCCGGAACTGACGAGTTCGGCCTGGCCGGAGCCCTCCTGCAGGGTCCCCTTCCAGGCGGTGCGGGCGGTGCGAGTGGCCATGGCTCTCTCCTCCGTCGGGATCGGGGTGGCGGCCGTGCGGGGCGACCGGGGGTCGCCCTACCCCGGTCCGTTGCGCACAACCGTGGCGCGGCGTTCAGCCCGGGCCGAGCCGCTCGGTGAGCTGGCGCAGCCGGATCTTGAGGTCGTCGAAGTCCCGGGTGTCCAGGTCGATCGCGCAGATCATCTCCTCGGAGACGGGGAGCGCCTTCTCCTTCAGCGCCCGCCCCGCGTCGGTCAGCGCGATCGACACCGAGCGCTCGTCCTCCGTCCGGCGCTGGCGGGTGACGAGGCCCGCCGCGGTGAGCCGCTTGAGCAGGGGCGAGAGCGTGCCGCTGTCGAGGGACAGGCGCGTACCGAGCTGGCCGACGGTCTGGTTGTCCTCTTCCCAGAGCAGCATCATCACCAGGTACTGCGGGTAGGTCAGCCCGAGCTCGTCCAGCATCGGCCGGTACCGCGCCGTCATGGCCCGCGACGCGGCGTAGAGCGCGAAGCACAGCTGGTCCTCCAGGACCACGCTCGGGGCCGGCAGACGCGTCATTCTCCGAGTCTAGGGCGGCTTCGGGGGGCGAGAACCCGGCCCTCCGGTGGTTTTCCAAGCCTAGGAGGAGTTTCGTTGCCCGGGATGGACGCAGCCAGGTTGAGTGGAACAGACTCAACCCTGTCGTCGTTGGACCCCTCGACACCCACGGCCGTTCTCCGGCACTTCTGAGAGGACCTTTCCCACCCACCATGCAGAGCAAGCTGACCACCCGTTCCCAGGAGGCGATCGCCGCCGCCCAGCGGTTGGCGGTCGCTCGTGGGCAGGCGGCCCTGGAGCCGCTGCACCTGCTCGCGGCGCTGCTCGAGCAGACCGACGGCATCGCCGGGCCCCTGCTCAAGGCCGTGGGGGCCGACCCGGCCGAGGTCCGGTCGAAGGCCGAGGCCGCGGTCCGGCGCATGCCCAGCGTCACCGGCGCCACCGTGCCCGCGCCCTCGCCGTCCCGTGAGCTGCTGCAGGTGCTCAACGCCGCCGGCGAGCAGGCCGGCGCCCTCGGCGACGAGTACGTCTCCACCGAGCACCTGCTGGTCGGTCTCGCCGGCTCCGAGGGCGAGGCCGGCGCGGTGCTGAGGAGCGCCGGCGCCACCCGCGACGCGCTGCTGGCCGCGTTCCGGACGGTGCGCGGCAACCGCAAG
>DATAAV010000308.1:0-11832 GCA_036259935.1 Geodermatophilus sp.
CAACGGGCAGCTGCGCCCGGTCACCGTCCGCGACCGCTCGATCGAGGCCCAGGTCAAGGCCGCGGAGAAGGCCGACCGCAGCGACCCGGGGCAGGTCGCGGCCCCCTTCGCCGGCGTCGTCACCCTCAAGGTGGCCGAGGCCGACGCGGTGGACGTCGGCCAGACCGTCGCCACCATCGAGGCGATGAAGATGGAGGCCGCCATCACCGCCCCGATCGCCGGCACCGTGCAGCGGGTGGCCATCGGCGAGGTCCAGCAGGTGGAGGGCGGTGACCTGCTCGTCGTCGTGCGCTGAGGGAAAGGCCGGGGACGTCGGGTGAGCCCGGGCGGCCCCGGCCTCCTCACGCAAAGAAACGTGCCGACTCCGGTGTGTCGCCGGTCACTTCCGCACGGCCCAGCCGATGATCAGTGGCACCCGTCACTGTTCACTTCCTGGAGACCTCGTGATGACGCGCTGGAACCCGCTGCTCAACCTCACCACCTTCGGACTGGCCTCGCTCGACGGTGTGCTGACCTACCTCACCGGTCCGCACCCGGAGCTGCGCCCCGAGCACAGGGGCCCGTGGGCCCACGTCGACGACATCCCCCTCTGACCCGGTAGCCGCCGAACTGCGCGGGGCGGCATCGCCCCGACGCCGGACAGCGGGATCTTCTCCACCCGGAGCCGTCTGCGAACCTTGACGTGTAGGTGGACGCGGTCATCCGGGAGGGCGGCCGGAGAACGGCCGACTCGTGGAGGAGTGCCTGATGCAACCCGGGGGGCAGGTCTTCGGCGATCGCTACGAGCTGCTGTCGCTGCTGGCGAGCGGCGGCATGGGACAGGTGTGGCGGGCCCGGGACCTCCTCCTGGACCGGCCCGTCGCCGTCAAGGTGCTGCGCAGCGAGTTCACCGGCGACCCGTCCTTCCTCGCCCGGTTCCGCTCCGAGGCCCGGCTCACCGCCCGCCTCACGCATCCGAACATCGCCACCCTCTTCGACTACGGCGAGGCGCGTACCACTGCCGGGGAGCACCTCGCCTACCTGGTGATGGAACTGGTGGAGGGGGAGCCCCTCTCGGCCGTCCTCGCCCGGGAGGGGCGCCTGACCGTCGACCGGACGCTGGAGGTGATCCGGCAGACGGCCGCGGGGCTGGCGGCCGCGCACGCGAGCGGGGTGGTGCACCGGGACATCAAGCCCGCCAACCTGCTGGTGCGGTCGGACGGCATCGTCAAGATCACCGACTTCGGGATCGCCTGGTCGACGTCGAGCGTGCCGCTCACCAGGACGGGCCAGGTCATGGGCACCGCGCACTACCTGTCGCCGGAGCAGGTCCAGGGAGCGAAAGCCGGCCCCGCCGCCGACGTGTACGCGGTCGGCCTGGTCGCCTACGAGTGCCTGAGCGGTCGGCGCGCCTTCGACGGGGAGAGCCTGGCGCAGATCGCGCTGCGGCAGGTCCAGGAGCCTCCGCCCCCGCTGCCGGCGGAGGTCCCGGAGGCCGTGCGCGGTCTTCTCGAGCGGGCGTTGGCCAAGGACCCCGCCGACCGCTTCCCGGACGGCGCGGCGCTCTGCCACGCCGTCGACCAGGTGCGGGGCGGCGGCGCTCTACCGCCGCGGGAGCGTACGGCCACGGCGGTCCTGTCGACGCGCGTGCTGCCGGCGTCCGTCGGGCCCGCCGCGCCCGCGTCGGCCGTGGCGCCCGCCCGCCGACTCATGTCGGGTCGGCGCGCGCTGCTCGCCCTGCTCGCCGTCGTCGGCCTGGTCGCCGTCGTCGTCGGCCTGCTCCAGGGCGTCGGCGGGCCCGCGGAGGGAACGCCGGAGGGGACGACCCCGCCACCGGCCGTCCAGGTCATCGCGGACGACCACGTCGGCCGGCGGGTGGCCGACGTCGAGGCGGACCTGACCGGCCTGGGGCTGCAGGTCCAGCTCCGCCCGATCGCCACGGCCGACGTCCCCGACGGCGAGGTGCTGGCCGTGGAGCCGACCGGGGATCTCCAGCCGGGGCAGGTCGTCACCGTCACCCACGCCGTCGCACCGCCAGCCCCCGCTCCGGTCGACGGCGGCGGTTCCGGTGAGGAGGGCGACGGCCACAACGGCGACGGCCACAACGGCGACGGCCACGACGGCGACGGCGACGGTGGGAACGGCGGCGGGAACGGTGACGGCCACGGTGAGGGCGGCGGCGACGGCAAGGAGGAAAAGGAGGACAAGGACGAGCACAAGGACGAGTGACCCCACCGCCCTCGGAACCCGACCAGGCGGTCGACCTCGGTCGGTCGGGTGGCGCCGGGGGACGTGCTCCTCTTCCCCCTCCTCGGGCTCGGTGTGCGTCGCCTCGCAGCCGCGCCGCCCGGCGGGTCACGAAGCGATGAAGGAGCTCGCTTCTACGGTGAGACCTGGGTCACACCGACTTACCGTCGGGACATGGGAACGAGGACGGCGTACCGAGGGGTCTCCGGCCTGCTCGCCGGAGCTCTCCTGCTGATGCCTCTGGCCGCCTGCGGGGACACCGCGGGGACCGGCGATGCGGACGCGACCGCGACGGAGACGACCCCGGCCGACGAGACCGGCGAGACCACCGAGCCGACCGACGCGGGGGACACCGCCGGCGGGGGCACCGGGGCCGACGTCGACTGCACGGGCAACTCCTGCTCGGTGACGCTGTCCGGCGACGGCGCAGAAGCCGACATCCTCGGGACCACGATCGTGCTGGGCGGCGTCGAGAACGGTCAGGCGACCTTCCGCGTCGGGGACCAGGACCTCACCTGCGGTGAGGGTGACACCACGGAGGCCGGCCCGCTCACCCTCGAGTGCACGACGGTCCAGGAGGACACCGTCACCCTGACCGCCACGCTGGGCTGAGGGACGACGCGATGCTCGGCCGGGCCGCCCGGTATTGCAGCGGGCTTACGTGTTCATGTCGGTCCTGTGCACCGCAGCGCATGTGGGCCGGGGGTGGGCACGGAGAACGCACTCGAACCAGACACCATCCGGCAGAACGGGCGGAGGCGGCGGTGCCGGACCTCGCTGTCGGGCACCGGCTGGACCGGCCCGCCCTGCCGGCCCGATGAGCGGAATGAGCCATGTCCAGCACCACCGGCGTGAACGGCCCCCGTGCACACGCGTGGCCGTGGACCGCACTGACCCGGCTGGCCCCCGTGCTCCTGACGGTGGTCGTCGCCGTCGCACTCCTGGGCGCCGTCGTCACCCCGCCTGTCACGATGCTGCTCGTCGCACCGGCCCTGGGCATCGTGTTCGCCACCCACGCGGCGCTCGCGCAGGCGGCCTTTCCCGGGGGCTCGTCCGTCCGCCGCACGGCGCTGCTCGCGGGCGTCGGTGGAACGCTGCTCGTGCCGTTCGCCGCCGGCATCGGCTTCCTGGGCACGGTCGGGGGGATGGTGGTGCTGGCCCTGGTGGCGATGGCCGGGGGAGCGGCTCTCGGCTGGATGGCGCGGCGACCCGCAGAGCACGACGGACCGGCCACTGGAGAGGCGGACCCGGCTGGCCTGCACGAACGGATCCGCGACCTGCCGACCCGGACGCTGCTCACCCAGTGGCGGTGGGCGGGCACGCAGCTGCGCAGCGGGACGGACCCCGAACGCCGCATGGCCCTCGTCCGGCTCCGCGCACTCGTCCTGGACGAGCTCTCGCGGCGGGATCCCGCGGGGGTCGAACGGTGGCTCGAGAACGGCGGCCGCGACGACCTCGACCGGCACATCACAGCGGACCCGACCCCTGATGTGTGAGGTGCGAGCAGCGCGCCGGCCCGCGGGAACGGAACACCGGCGCTGCGTCATGGGCCGCAGGCGCGGGCGGAAATGCGCTCGCGCCCCCGGTCGTTGTCATCCCGTACATCCCCCGGAGCCCGTGGAGGCAGTCCCGCATGTCCACCCTGCTGCAGGAGCGGAACCCCGACGTCACGAGCCCCCGTCCGGTGCAGCAGGTCCGGCGCCGGCGCCGCCGCCTGCCCGTGCGGCTGGCCGCGGCGGGGATCGGCCTGGCCGTGCTCGTCCCGCTGGCGGACCGCGCCTTCGACATCCTCCCGAGCTGGGACAACCCGTTCCGCCAGGACGTCGTCGACCGCAGCACCCCGCCCCTGCTGCTCGCGCTCGAGGACCTGCACGAGTACCACGCCGCCACCGGGACCTTCCAGGTGGTGATCGACCTGGAGCACGACACCCGGTACGTGCCGTCGGTGATCAGCGGCGAGCGCACGACGTTCCTGGCCACCGGCACGGTCGACGCCTACGTGGACTTCACCGACCTGGGCCCGCAGCGGGTGGAGACCTCTCCCGACCGGCGCGAGGTCACCATCACCCTGCCCGCCCCGAGCCTGGGCGAGGCGAGCGTGGACCCCGACGCCAGCCGCGTCCTCGACCGCGACCGCGGGCTGCTGGACCGGATCGGCGGGATGTTCTCGGACAACCCCTCGGCGGAGGGCGAGCTCTACGCGCTGGCCGAGGAGCGGCTGGCCGACGCCGCCACCGGGAGCGACCTGCTCGACCGCGCGGAGGACAACACCCGCGACATGCTGACCGCCCTCGCCCGGTCCCTCGGTTACGAGGAGGTCACCGTCACGTTCGACCGCGCTCCCTGAGCCGGTCCCCGGCCGCGGTCGCTCCCGTTGCACCCGGCCGGACGGCGGCCCATGCTCGCCCTAGGCCGGTGGGGGAGCGGGGATCCGCGTGATGACCTGGGACATCGTCGCCGACGCGGCGGAGAACCTGTATCCGGCGCGGATGCAGATGGCGCTGTCCCTGGGCTGGCACATCGTCTTCGCCTGCTTCGGCATCGCCTTTCCCCTGATCACGGTCTTCACCGAGTGGCGCGGGCACCGCCGGGGCGACGCCGACCTCCTCGGGCTCGCGCACATCTGGGCCAAGGCGATGGGCGTGCTCTTCGCCGCCGGGGCGGTCTCCGGCACGCTGCTGTCCTTCGAGATGGGCATCCTCTGGCCCGGCCTGATGGACCGCTTCGGCGAGGTCTACGGCTTCCCCTTCGTGCTGGAGGGGTTCGCCTTCTTCATCGAGGCGATCTTCGTCGGCGTCTACCTGTTCGGCTGGAACCGGCTCTCCCCCCGGGCGCACATGCTCAGCGCCCTGCCGATGGCCGTGTCGGGGATGGCCGGCGCCTTCTTCGTCGTCGCGGCCAACGCGTGGATGAACAACCCCACCGGCTTCCGGCTCGACGAGCAGGGCCGGGTGGTGGACGCGGAGCCGTGGGCGGCGATGTTCGGGCCGTCCACGTGGCCCCAGGTGGTCCACATGCTGCTGGCCGCCTACATGGTCACCGGCTTCACCCTCGCCTCGGTCTACGCGGTCGGGATGCTCCGCGGCCGCCGCGACCGCCGTCACCGGGCCGGGCTGCTCATCCCGCTCACCTTCGCGGCGGTGATCACGCCGGTGCAGATCGGCGTCGGGGACTGGATCGCCAACGTCGTCGCCGACAACCAGCCGGCCAAGCTCGCGGCGATGGAGGCTCAGTACGAGACGACGGCCGGCGCCGACCTGTCCCTCGGCGGCATCTACTACGACGACGAACTGCACTACGCGCTGGAGATCCCCGACGGGCTGTCCCTGCTGATCCACCACGATCCCGACGGGGTGGTGCCCGGCCTGGAGGAGGTCCCGCCCGACGAGCGCCCGCCGGTCAACGTCGTCCACCTGGCCTACAACGCGATGGTCGGCATCGGGTTCGGGCTGCTGCTCCTGGCGTTCGTCTTCGGCTGGACCTGGTGGCGGCGCCGCCGGCTCCCGCGGACGCCGTGGTTCCTGCGCGCCGTGGCGGTCTCCGGGGTGGCGGCGATCGTCGCGATGGAGGCCGGCTGGATCACCACGGAGGTCGGCCGCCAGCCGTGGATCGTCTACGGCATCCTGCGCACCGCCGATGCGGTGAGCCCGGCCCCCGGGCTGTACCTCGGCTTCTACGCCGTGGTCGTGATCTACGTGCTGCTGACCGCGCTCACCGTGTTCGTGCTGCGGCGGCTGGCGCACAGCTCCGACACCCCCGCGCCGCAGGAGGTCGACGCCGCGCCTCCCGACCGGAGCGCCGGGGAGATGGCCGTGCGATGACGCTGGCGGAGGTCGTGCTCAGCATCATGTTCGTCGGCCTCATCGCCTACGGGCTCTTCGGCGGCGCCGACTTCGGGGCCGGCATCTGGGACCTGCTCGCCGGTGGCACCCGCCGCGGTGCGCGCCAGCGGGAGCTCATCGAGCACTCGATCGCGCCGATCTGGGAGGCCAACCACGTCTGGCTGATCTTCGTGCTCGTCGTGCTGTGGACGGCGTTCTCCGGCGCGTTCGCCGCCGTGGTCACCACCCTCTACATCCCGCTGACGCTGGCCGCGTTCGGGATGATCGCCCGGGGCGCGGCGTTCGCGTTCCGCAAGAGCGTCAGCACCCTGGGGATGCGCCGCTTCCTCGGCGCCTGCTTCGCGCTGTCCTCGCTGGTGACCCCGTACTTCCTCGGGGCCGTCGTCGGCGGTGTCGCCTCCGGTCGGGTGCCGGCCGGGATCGCTGCCGGCGACGTCGTCACCAGCTGGGTGAACCCGACGTCGGTGCTCGGGGGCGTGCTCGCCGTCCTGGTCTGCGCCTACCTCGCGGCCGTGTTCCTGTGCGCGGACGCCCGCCGCGAGGGCGCCGAGGACCTCGCCGACGCCTTCCGCGCCCGCGCCCTGGTCACCTCGGCGCTGACCGGGCTGGTCGGCATCGCCGGGCTGTTCGTGCTGCGGGCCGACGCCGCACTGCTGTTCGAGGGCCTCACCGGGCGGGCACTGCCGGTGGTGGTGCTCTCGGTCGTGGCCGGGCTGGCCGCGCTCGCGCTGCTGGCGGCGCGGCGGTACGTCCCGGCGCGGGCCGCCTCGGGCCTGGCCGTCGCGGCCATCCTCGCCGGCTGGGCGGTCGCCCAGTACCCCTACGTCCTGCTGCCCGAGGTGACGATCGAGGAGGCTGCCCGCGGCCGGGCGACGCTCGTGGCGATGCTGGTCGCCCTGGTCGTCGGGGCCGTCGTGCTGCTCCCCGCGCTGGCCTACCTCTACGTGCTGTTCCAGCGGTCCCCCGGGCAGCCGGCCGGCGCGCAGCCCCCGCCACGGTCCCGGGCGGCCGCAGGGGGGTGACCGCACGCACCGGGGTATGACGGAGGCGGGCATCCTCGCGCGGGAGGAGCGCGGCATGAGCACGGTCAGCCTCTCGGTGGAGGACTTCGCGGACACGGTGCTGGCCGACGGCATCGTCCTGGTCGACTTCCGGGCCGCCTGGTACCCGCCGTGCCAGAGGTTCAGCCCGGTCCTCGAGGCGGCGGCGCAGCGCCATCCCGACATCCTGTTCGCCACCGTCGACACCGACGCGCAGCAGGAGCTGTCGGCCGCGGTAGGGGTCCGGTCGGTGCCGACGCTGATGGTGTTCCGGGACGGCGTCCTGGTCTTCGCCGAGCCCGGAGCCCTGCCCGAGGACTCGGTGGAACTGCTGATCGGCACCATCCGGGAGCTGGACATGGCAGCGGTGCGCGGGCTGTCCCGCGAGCTCTAGCGCGTTCCGGCCGCCGGAGGGCACCGGCGCTCGCTTAGCATCGCGCCGTGAGGCCGTTCCTGCTGCTGGCCTCGCGGGCCGAGGACGAGGCGGCGGACGGCGAGTACGCGGCGTTCCTGAGGTGGACCGGCCTGTCTCCCGACGAGCTGCGTCGCGTCCGCATGGAGGCCGGGCCGCTGCCGCGGCTGGACCTGGACGACTACTCGGGGATCTTCGTCGGCGGCGGGCCGTTCAACTCCAGCGACCCGCCCGAGCACAAGTCGCCGGTCCAGCTCCGGGTCGAGGCGGAGCTGCGGTCGCTGCTGGACGAGGTCGTCGACCGGGACTTCCCCTTCTTCGGGGCCTGCTACGGCGTCGGGACGCTGGGGGTGCACCAGGGCGGGGTCGTCGACCGGACCTACGCCGAGCCGATCTCCTGCGTGCCCATCGTGCTCACGGCCGCCGGCCGGGAGGACCCGGTGCTGGCCGGCATGCCGGAGACCTTCGACGCCTTCGTCGGCCACAAGGAGGCGTGCCGGGTGCTGCCGCCGACGGCGGTGCTGCTGGCGACCTCGCCGGCGTGCCCCGTGCAGATGTTCCGGGTCAAGCAGAACGTGTACGCGACCCAGTTCCACCCGGAGCTCGACGTCGCCGGGATCATCACCCGGGCGCGGGTCTACCAGCACGCCGGCTACTTCCCGCCGTCCGAACTGGAGGAGCTCATCGCGCGGCTCCGCCCGGCCGTGGTCACCGAGCCGGGCCGGATGCTGGCGAACTTCGTCGCGCGCTACGCCTGATCGGCGCGGTGCCGCCCGGAGAAGGCGTGCACGATCTCCGACACGGTCACCAGGCAGCCCGACGTGCAGTCGAACTCGACCGGGTCCTCGCGCGCGGGTTCGCCGCCGTGGTGGATGGTCGGGTGCCACCCGACCGCCGCAGGGGCTCCGCAGCTCGGGCACCGCTCCCAGGTGACGCGCTCGCTCATCGTCGTCTCCTCACCCTCCCGATGACGCCCGCGGGGGGAGAGCCCGGGCCCAGGGTCGGCCCGGGCGGCGCTGCGGCGCCTCGGGTACCCCACATCGCCCCTCCCACACGGCTCGGCCGGACGCAGCCGGGCGGAGGACGCGGACGCCGATCGCCACCGGCGCGGCCGCCCGCTCACGGCGCCGCCGTCGGTGGTGCAATGGGCTCGTCGTGGCCGCGGTGGAAGGACGACCCATGACGAACGACGAACCGGTCGAGCCCAGCGCCATCTACGCCAGGGACGGACGGCGCCTCCCGTATGCCCGCGCGACGGCGGCGGCCACGCCGGCCGTCTCCCGGCGGCTGCTGCCCGGGCTGGCCCGGGTCGCGAGCGCCGGCCCGCTCCTCACCGCCTCGGCGGTCGCCGTCGCGGCGATGGCGGCGACCAAGGTCGCCGAGGTGGCCGGCCGGATGGCGCTGCAGGTCGCCCGCGACGCGCTCGAGGCCGGCTCGGGGCGGGCGTCCTCCGGTCCCGGCGTGGAGATCTCCTTCACCCACGTCGAGATCCGCTGGCCGCTGTGAGCGGCACCTGCTGACCCCGGCCTCCTCCGCGACCAAGCCGCTGCCCGACGTCGTCGCGCCGGGCCTGGACGTGCTGTTCTGCGGCATCAACCCGTCCCTGGTCTCGGCCGCCCGCGGGCACCACTTCGCCCGGCCGGGGAACCGGTTCTGGCCCGCGCTGCACCTGGCCGGTCTCACCGACCGTCGGCTCGCGCCCGAGGAGGACCGCGAGCTGCCCCGCTACGGCCTCGGGGTGACCAACCTGGTGGACCGGCCCACCCGGACCGCGGCCGAGCTGGAACCCGCCGAGCTGCGCGCGGGGGCCGCCGCGCTGGCCGACCTGGTGGCCCGGTTCCGGCCCCGGGTCGTCGCCGTCCTGGGCGTCACGGCCTGGCGGGTGGCGTTCGGCCGGCCGAGGGCCACGACGGGGCTGCAGGCGGAGCGGGTCGGGGGAGCGGCGACGTGGGTGGTGCCGAACCCGAGCGGCCTCAACGCCCACTACCAGCTGCCGGACCTGGCGCGCGTCTACGGCTCGTTGCGCCCCGTCGGCGGGGGCGGTCCGGAGGCGTAGCCGCGGGCGGGCTGCCAAGCTCCCCGCATGCAGGAAGCCTTCGGGATGGCCGTCCCGGACACCGTCGCGGAGATGTGCCGGCCCAGCACGACCGCGGTCCTGGTGTACGACGCGCAGGCCGGCATCCTGGCCCACGTCCGGGACGCCGACGGTCTGGTGCAGCGGATCGGCGCGATCCTGCAGGCCGCGCGCACGGCGGGCGTGCCGGTGCTCTACGTCCGTCACGTCTCGCTCCCGCCGTCCCACATGGGGGTCGGGGCGCTGCGCACGGCGATGGCGTGGCAGCGGGTCAGCCGGGCGGACGAGGTCCGGGCGACGTTCCCGCCCGACGCGGCGCAGACGCAGATCGTGGCGGAGCTCGCCCCGGCGGACGGCGAGCCGGTGTTCGACAAGCTCGGCATGTCGGCGCTGGTGGGCACGCCTCTGGAGGCGGTGCTGCGCGACCGGGCGGTGACCACCCTGGTGCTGGTCGGCGCCGTGCTCGAGATCGGCATCGAGCCGACCGCGCGGCACGCCGCCGACCTCGGCTTCCTCCCCGTGGTGGTGGACGACGCGTGCGGCGTCGTCGACGTCGACGCCGCCCACCGGTCGCTGGCCGCCCTGGACTACAGCCTGCTGACCTACCGCTGCAGCACGCAGTACGTCATCGGGGCCTTCTCCCGGTGACCGGGTGCCGCGCTCGGCCTCCGGCGTCGCCGGTGCCCCTTGCGCTGCTCGTGCGCCGCATGTCCAGTAGGGGCACCGTCTGTCACGGGAGGAGACGAGCATGACCCTCGAGCAGACCCTGACCGACGAGGAACGCCTGGCGCAGCTGGACCTGGACCAGCTGCGGCAGCTCGTCGGCCTGGTGGAGTACGACGCCTCCGGCGACCCGTTCCCGGTCTCCGGGTGGGACGCGCTGGTCTGGATCGTCGGCAACGCCACCCAGGCGGCGCACTTCTACCAGTCGGCGTTCGGCATGGAGCTGGTCGCCTACTCCGGGCCCGAGACGGGCAACCGGGACCACGTCGCCTACGTCCTGCGTTCCGGCGCGGTGCGGTTCGTCGTGACCGGCGCCTACGACCCGTCCAGCCCGCTGGCCGACCACCACCGCCGGCACGGCGACGGCATCGTCGACATCGCCCTCGCGGTGCCCGACGTCGACCGCTGCATCGCGCACGCCCGCACGCAGGGCGCCACCGTGCTGGAGGAGCCGCGCGACCTCACCGACGAGCACGGCACCGTCCGCCTCGCCGCCATCGCCACCTACGGCGACACGCGGCACACCCTCGTCGACCGGTCCCGGTACACCGGCCCGTACCTGCCCGGCTACGTGGCGCGGACGTCGGCCTACGTCAAGCGCGCGGGTGCCCCGCAGCGGCTGTTCCAGGCCGTCGACCACGTCGTGGGCAACGTCGAGCTCGGGGCCATGGACCGCTGGGTCGACTTCTACAACCGCGTCATGGGGTTCACCAACATGGCCGAGTTCATCGGCGAGGACATCGCCACCCAGTACTCGGCCCTGATGAGCAAGGTGGTGGCCAACGGCAATCACCGGGTGAAGTTCCCGCTCAACGAGCCGGCGCCGGGCAGGAAGAAGTCGCAGATCGACGAGTACCTCGAGTTCTACTGCGGCCCCGGCGCCCAGCACGTCGCCCTGGCCACCAACGACATCCTCGCCTCGGTCGACGCCCTGCGGGCCGAGGGCATCGAGTTCCTCTCCACCCCGGACTCCTACTACGAGGACCCGCGGCTACGGGCCCGGATCGGCACGGTGCGCGTGCCGATCGAGGAGCTGCAGAAGCGCGGCATCCTGGTCGACCGGGACGAGGACGGCTACCTGCTGCAGATCTTCACCCGGCCGATCGGCGACCGGCCCACGGTCTTCTTCGAGCTGATCGAGCGGCACGGCTCGCTCGGCTTCGGCAAGGGCAACTTCAAGGCCCTGTTCGAGGCGATCGAGCGCGAGCAGGCCCGGCGCGGCAACTTCTGACCGCGCCAGGACCTTCGGTACCGGAAGTCACGGCCGGCGGACCGGTCGCGGGCCTCAGTCGGCCGCGGGCGGCAGCAGGCGGGGGAGGAAGACCTCGTCGATCGGGCGCGGCCCGACGTACTGCCGGCAGGTGCAGGGCACCCAGGTGTGCCCCGCCCACCGGCCCCGCTTGTCGAAGGTGTCCCGGCGCAGCTCGGCGTAGCAGGTGTTGGTCTCGGTGTCGTGCTGGCTGAGCGTGTGCCCGCAGCCGCACAGGGGGGTGGGGACGGGCGGCGGCCCGGCAG
>DATAAV010000309.1:0-27019 GCA_036259935.1 Geodermatophilus sp.
TCCACCAGCAACCGCAACTTCCAGGGCCGGCAGGGCAAGGGCGGGCGCACCCACCTGGTCAGCCCGGCCGTCGCCGCGGCCACCGCGCTGACCGGGAAGCTCACCGCCCCGGCCGACCTGGAGTCCGCCGACCTCGAGACCGCTGGAGTCTGACCCCGATGGACGCCTTCACCACCCACACCGGCACGGCGGCCCCGCTGCGGCGGACCAACGTCGACACCGACCAGATCATCCCGGCCGAGTACCTCAAGCGGATCACCCGCACCGGCTTCGAGGACGGCCTGTTCGTGGCCTGGCGGACCAACGAGCCGGACTTCGTGCTCAACAAGCCCGAGTACGCCGACGCCTCGATCCTCGTCGCCGGCCCCGACTTCGGCACCGGCTCCTCCCGGGAGCACGCCGTCTGGGCGCTGCTCGACGGCGGTTTCCGGGTGGTCATCAGCTCCCGGTTCGCCGACATCTTCCGCAACAACTCGACCAAGGCCGGGCTGCTCACCGTGCTGCTGCCGCAGCCGGAGGTCGAGGCGCTGTGGCAGGCGATCGAGGCCGACCCGGCCACCGAGGTGACCGTCGACCTGGTCGCCAAGGAGGTGCGGTACTCCGGCACGGTCGTGCCGTTCGAGATCGACGACTACACCCGCTGGCGGCTGCTGGAGGGGCTCGACGACGTCGGCCTCACCGAGCGGCACCTGGCCGACATCGAGGCCTACGAGACGAAGCGGCCCGCCTGGCTGCCCAAGGCGCTGCCCGCACTGCCGGCCTGACGACTGCGACCCGGCCCCGGCGCCCCCTCCGGCGCGCCGGGGGCGAAGTCGCGGTAGTAGTCGGCGGCCAGCGCGCCCGGCCGGCCGCCCAGCGCCCACGTGCTGCCCTTGGCCGCGGGCGGCCACAGCCGCCCGGACAGCCCCTCCCAGCGCACGCCCAGGCTCATCAGCACCGACGGGATCGTCCCGCCCTGGCTGCACGCCACGGTGACCCCGGACGCCGGGTCCAGCAGCCGCTCGACCAGCGCCAGCCCGGCCTGCGGGTCGGCTTCGAACTCCTCCTCGCCCAGTTCCCGGGCCGTGCCCACCCCCAGCCCCAGCCGCTCGGCCAGGGGCTGCACGGTCTGCCGGCAGCGGGTCCGGTCGGCGGAGAGCACCGCCGTGGGCCCGAACAGCGGCAGCACCTCGGCCAGCCGCCGCGCCTGCGCCCGGCCGCGCCGGTCCAGCGGACGCAGCTCGTCGGGGCCGTCCCACTCCGACTTGTCCCCGGCCGTCCCGTGCCGGACCAGCAGCAGCGACGGCGCCTGCGGCACGTCGGTGCGGGCGAGGTCGGCGACCACCGCGCGGTCGTGCTCGTGGGTGCACAACGCCGCCGCCTCGCCGGGCGGCAGCCAGCGCAGCTCGTCCACCTCGGAGTTGGGCGCGAACCCCCCGCCGACGACCTCCATCAGCCAGTAGTCGACCTGCTTGGGGCCGGCGCTGGTCCCGTACTCGGTCCGCAGGCTGCGGCGGCCCACGACGACGTCGAGCCCGGTCTCCTCCCGGACCTCCCGCACCGCCGTCTGCAGCAGGTGCTCCCCGCCGTCCGGCTTGCCCTTGGGCAGGGACCAGTCGTCGTACCGGGGCCGGTGCACCACGGCGGTCTCCGTGCCGCCGCCGTCCCCGGCCCGCCACAGCACCCCGCCGGCCGCGCGGATGACCATCCCCGGCTCAGTCCGCCGGCGTGACGATCGAGGCCATGCACCCGGCCTGGTAGTCCCGCTCGCCGGAGCGGGTCCACGTGCCGTCGGTGTCGAGCTCCCAGCTGCGCACGCCGGGGGCCATGGCGGCGTCGAACACGCTCTGCAGGTGCCGGCGGGCCGCCTCGTCGGTGACCCGGAGCAGTACCTCCACCCGGCGGTCGAGGTTGCGGTGCATGAGGTCGGCGCTGCCGATCCACCACTCGGGATCGCCGCCGTTGCGGAACCAGATCGCCCGGGAGTGCTCGAGGAAGCGGCCGACGATGGACCGGACGCGGATGTTCTCCGACAGCCCGGGCACCCCGGGGCGCAGGGCGCAGATGCCGCGGACGAACAGCTCCACGGGCACGCCGGCGAGGGAGGCCTCGTAGAGGGCGTCGATGATCCGCTCGTCGACCAGGGCGTTGACCTTGATCCGGATGCCGTTCGGCCGCCCCTCCGCGGCGTGCCGCGCCTCCCGGCGGATCTTCTCGACCAGCCCGTTGCGGACGCCGTGCGGAGCCACCATCAGCGTGCGGTACGTGTTCTGCCGGGAGTAGCCGGTGAGCGTGTTGAACAGGTCGGTGAGGTCGGCGCCCACGCGCGGGTCGGCGGTGAGGATGCCGAGGTCCTCGTAGGTGCGGGCGGTCTTGGGGTTGTAGTTGCCGGTGCCGATGTGGCAGTACCGGCGCATGATCGGCCCCTCCCGCCGGACCACCAGCGCCGTCTTGCAGTGGGTCTTCAGCCCGACCAGCCCGTAGACGACGTGGCAGCCGGCCCGCTCCAGCGAGCGGGCCCAGGTGATGTTGGCCTCCTCGTCGAAGCGGGCCTTGATCTCCACCAGGACGACGACCTGCTTGCCGGCCTCGGCCGCGTCGATGAGCGCGTTGACGATCGGGGAGTCGCCGGAGGTCCGGTACAGGGTCTGCTTGATCGCCAGCACCTGCGGATCGGCGGCGGCCTGCTCGATGAAGCGCTGCACGCTGGTGGCGAACGAGTGGTAGGGGTGGTGCACCAGCACGTCGCCCTCCCGCAGGGTCGCGAACACGCTCTTGGGCGTCTCGCCCTCCGACAGCCGCGGATGGGTGGCCGGCACGAACGGGTCGTCCTTGAGCTCCGGGCGGTCGAGGTCGTAGAGATCCCACAGCGCGCCCAGGTCGAGCAGGCCCGGCACGTGGACGACGTCCTCCGGGTTGACCTCCAGCTCCGAGACGAGGACCGAGAGGATCTGTGGGTCCATCGACTCGGTGACCTCCAGCCGGACCGCCGGGCCGAAACGGCGGCGGGCCAGCTCCCGCTCCAGGGCTTGCAGGAGGTCCTCGTCGCGGTCCTCCTCGACCTCCAGGTCGGCGTTGCGGGTCACCCGGAACAGGTGGTGGTCGATGACCTCCAGCCCCGGGAACAGCTGCGACAGGTGCGCGGTGATGAGGTCCTCGAGCGGCAGGAACGTGGTACGGGAGTCCCCGGGGCTGACCGGCACGAAGCGGGGCACGTTGTTGGGCACCTTCAGCCGGGCGAACCGCGGCGCGCCGGTGTCGGGGTCGCGGACCGAGACGGCGAGGTTGAGCGAGAGCCCGCTGATGTAGGGGAACGGGTGGGCGGGGTCCACCGCCAGCGGCGTGAGCACGGGGAAGACCTGGTCGCGGAAGTACTCCCGCAGCCGCATCGTCTCGGTATCGGCCAGCTCGTCCCAGTGCACGATCCGGATCCCGGCGTCGGCCAGCCGCGGCTCGATGTCCTTGTTGAAGACGTCGGCGTGCCGGTGCACCAGGTCCTGGGTCCGCTCGTTGACCCGCGCCAGCTGTTCGCGGATGGTGAGCCCGTCGGGGGAGCGGACGGTCAGCCCGGTGCTCTGCCGGCGCTTCAGCCCGGCGACGCGCACCATGTAGAACTCGTCGAGGTTGCTCGCGAAGATCGCCAGGAACTTCACCCGCTCGAGGAGCGGCAGGGAGTCGTCCTCGGCCAGATCGAGCACCCGGGCGTTGAAATCCAGCCAGGAGAGCTCGCGGTTGAGGAATCGGTCGGCCGGCAGCCCGGACGCGGGGGTAGGCACGAGTTCATCGTGCCGCACCCGGGTCCGCCGCGGGCGGTCGACGCCGGAGCGGTCAGCAGCCGGCGCAGGCCGGCAGCAGCCGCTCCACGAGCGCGGCGGTGTGCCGGCCCACCCCCAGGGCCAGCGCCGCGCGCAGGTCGGCCTCGGTGTCGACGTCCCGGGCCAGCCCGGGCCACTCGCCGCGGAGCTCCACCGCACCGGCGGCCCGGTGCCGCTGCGCCGAACCGCTCCCGAAGCGCGGGTCGAGGTCCACGCCGCGGGCGGTGAGCAGCGTCGTCCCGGTGGCCTGCGCGTCGGCGACGAAGCACCGCGGCGCGGCCTCCGCCGCCTCCAGCGCGGCCGCCAGCTCCCCGGGGCGCAGCGCCGGCAGGTCGGAGGAGAGCGCCGCGACCGCGCCGGTGGCGGCCGCCCGTGCCCCGTGCGCCAGCGCCGGGTTCAGGCCGCGGTCGGGCTCGTCGGGCACCGTGGAAGCGCCGAGGGCCCGCACGGTCGCGGCCGCCGCGGGCTCGTCGGTGACGACCAGCACGGAGGCGATGGCCGGGCAGGCCAGGGCCGCGGTCACGGTGTCGGCCAGCAGGGCCAGCACGAGCTCGGCGTGCGCGGCCCCGGGCGGCCCGCCGAGCGCCTCGGTGAGCGGACTCAGCCGGGTCTTGGCCACGGCGAGCCGCTTCGCCGGGACCACGATCGACCACGTCCGCACGGCCACAATGTCAGCACACCGCCGGACGCCGCAGGGCCGGTGGCGGGACCCGGTGCGCGGGAGTCGCACGCCGAGGCCCGATCATGGTCAGACTGCAGGACGTAGATCACAGCACGGCACAGGGCGGTGCGGGGTGGCGGAAGGAGGCGGCCGGTGACCCACGAGGTGTCCCCGGTGGGCGCGGCGGGAGCGGGCCGGCCCGCACGGCGCCCGCCGAGGTGGCGGACTCGCGGTCCGGTGCCCGTGGCGCTGGGGCTGTGCGTGCTCGTGGTCTATCCGGTGTCCGCGCTGCTGTTCCGGATCCGTTACCGGCACGCCGAGCGGATGCCGGCGCGCGGCCCGGTGCTGGTGGTGGCCAACCACGTGTCGATCCTGGATCCGCTGTCCTGCGCCCGGCTGGTGTGGGACGCCGGACGGGTTCCGCACTTCCTGGCCAAGGAGTCGGTCTTCAAGGGCCTCGCCGGCCGGATCCTGCGCGCCGCCGGCCAGATCCCCGTCGCCCGCGGATCGGCCGACGCCAAGGACTCGCTGGCCGCCGCGGAGGCCGACCTCGGGGCCGGTAACGTCGTGGTGATCTACCCGGAGGGCTCGGTCACCCGCGATCCGGACTGGTGGCCGATGGAGGCCCGCACCGGCGTGGCCCGCCTGGCGCTGAGCACCGACGCCGCCGTGCTGCCGGTGGCCCAGTGGGGTCCGCAGCGGCTGCACGACTACCACGAGAAGAAGCTGCACCCGCGGCTGCGCGTGCCCGCCGACTACCTGGTCGGGGAGCCGGTGGACCTCTCCGGGCTGCGCGCGCAGATCCGGGCCGGGCGCCCGCTGACCGGCGAGCTGCTGCGGGAGACCACCGACCTGCTGATGTCCCGGGTGCGCGACCAGCTCGCCGAGCTGCGGGGCGAGCCGGCGCCACGGGCCTTCCACCCCCGCCCGCGCCGCGAACTGCCCGGCGACGTCCCGGGGACCGCGGCGTGACCCGCGCAGCGGTGCTGGGAGCGGGCTCCTGGGGCACCACCTTCGCCAAGGTGCTGGCCGACGCCGGCTGCTCGGTGACCCTGCACGCCCGGCGCCCGGAGCTGGCCAAGGCGATCACCGAGGACCGGGAGAACCCGGACTACCTGCCCGGGGTGCGACTGCCGCAGTCGCTGCGCGCGAGCGCGGACCCGGCCGAGGCGCTCGTGGACGCCGAGATCGTGGTGCTGGCCGTCCCGTCGCAGTCGCTGCGGGAGAACCTCACGGCGTGGGCGCCGCTGCTGCCGCCCGACGCGAGCCTGCTGTCCCTGATGAAGGGCATCGAGCTCGGCACCACCAAGCGGATGAGCCAGGTGATCTGCGAGGTGACCGGCGCCGGCGCCGACCGCGTGGCGGCACTGTCGGGGCCCAACCTGGCGCGCGAGATCGCCGAGGAGCAGCCCGCCGCCACCGTCATCGCCTGCCGGGACCAGCGGCGCGCGGCCGCGCTGCAGGCGGCCTGCCACACCCCGTACTTCCGGCCCTACACCAACCGCGACCTGGTGGGCTGCGAGCTCGGCGGTGCGGTGAAGAACGTCATCGCGCTGGCCTGCGGGATCACCGAGGGGCTGGGCTTCGGGGACAACACCCGCGCCTCCCTGATCACCCGGGGCCTGGCCGAGACCGCCCGGCTGGGGGCAGCCCTCGGGGCCGAGCAGGCCACCTTCGCCGGGCTGGCCGGCCTGGGGGACCTGGTCGCCACCTGCAGCTCGCCGCTGTCCCGCAACCGCACCTTCGGCGAGAAGCTGGGCCGCGGCATGACGCTGGAGGAGGCCCAGCGCAGCACCCGCCAGACCGCCGAGGGCGTGAAGAGTTGCCGGCCGGTGCTCGACCTCGCCCGCGCCCACGGCGTCGACATGCCGCTCACGGAGGCCGTCGTCCGGGTCTGCCACGAGGGCGTGCCGGCCGCCCAGATGGTCAAGGAGATCATGTCCCGCGAGGCCAAGCCCGAGTGATTCGGCTCGACCCCTCCTGGGGGGACGGCACCCGCTCGGTGCGGGCCGGGGAGCCCGCGGCCGTGCCCGGGGCGCCGCTGCGGCCCTCGCCGGTCTTCGCCGCCCCCTACCACCTCGGCGACCAGCCGCCCCGCACCGGCGGCGCGGACGCCTACGCGCGCACCGAGCACCCGACGCTGCGGGTCTTCGAGCACGCCGTCGGCGAGCTCGACGGCGGCCGCTGCCTGAGTTTCGCCACCGGCATGGCGGCGATCAGCGCCGCCGTCCTCGCCCCGGTGCGGGCCGGCGACCGGGTCGTGCTGCCCTCGGACGGCTACTACGCCACCCGGATGCTGGCCCGCGAGGAGCTGGAGCGGTTCGGCGTCCGCGCCGAGTACGTGGCCACGCCGGAGATCACCGCCGTCGCCGCCCGCGGGGACCTCGACGGCGCCCGGCTGGTGCTGCTGGAGACGCCGAGCAACCCACAGCTGGACGTCTGCGACATCGCCGCCGTCGCGCGCGCCACCCGGGCCACCGGCGCGCTGCTGGCCGTGGACAACACCACCGCCACCCCGCTCGGGCAGCGGCCGCTGGCCCTGGGCGCCGACCTCACGGTGGGCAGCGACACCAAGGCGCTCACCGGGCACAGTGACCTGCTGCTGGGGCACGTCAGCACCGCCGACGACGAGCTGTACGCCCGGCTCAAGGCCTGGCGCGACCACACCGGCAGCACGCCGGGCCCGTTCGAGGCCTGGCTCGGGCACCGGTCGCTGAGCACCCTCGACCTGCGGCTGGCCCGCCAGGCGATCACCGCCGCCGCCGTGGCCGACCTGCTGGCCGGCCATCCGGCGGTGACCGGCGTCCGCTGGCCGTGGCGGCCGGGCGATCCGTCGGCCGAGCTGGCCGCCCGGCAGATGCTGCGGCCCAACGGCGTGGTCTCCGCCGAGCTCCCCGACGACGGCGCGGTGCGCCGGCTGCTCGGGGCCACCCGGCTGTGGACGGCGGCCACCAGCTTCGGCGGGGTGCACAGCACCGTCGACCGGCGGGCGCAGTGGGGCGGGGACGCCGTCGCCCCGGGGTTCGTGCGGTTCTCCTGCGGGATCGAGGACACCGCCGACCTCGTCGCGGACCTGGCCGCCGGGCTCGACCTCCTGTGACGGCGCGTTTCGATCCCCCCGCGAGGTGCTACCCGCAGAGGGTGGCCGCGCCGACCTCCGCCGTCCCGGCATGAGCCGGACGACGCTCGAGCGGGTGCTCGGCGCCGGCCCGGTGCTGCGCCGCGGCCGCGAGACCGACTACCGATCGCTGGTCTGGCACCCGGGCGAGCCGCACCGGGCGCGCCGGGAGCTGGCCGGCCCCACCTGGACGCCGCCGCGTACCGGGGTGCGGGCGCTGGCCTGCCTGGCCCACGTCACCGACCTGCAGCTGGCCGACGTGTGCTCGCCGGCGCGGTTCGAGTTCTTCAACGGCCACTTCGCCGATCCACGGATGCGGGCGCTGGTGCCGATGCACAGGCCGCAGGAGGCCCTGACCGCGCACGCGATCGACGCACTGGTCCGCACCCTCAACCGGCTGGCCGGCGGGCCGCGCACCGGGCATCCGGTGCAGCTGGTGGTCACCACCGGCGACGCCATCGACAACGCCCAGTGGAACGAGCTGCGCCTGCTGCTGGACATCCTCCGCGGCGGGGAGGTCTCCCCGGGCGCCGGCCTGACCGCCTATGACGGCGTGCAGGCCTCCGGATGGCCGCACGACCTGTTCTGGCGACCGGAGTGCGACGGTGGCGGGGAGCCGGACATCTACCGGGCGCGGTACGGCTTTCCCGACCGGCCGGGGCTGCTGGAGGCGGCGTTCGCGGCGTTCACCGCCGAGGGGCTGCGGCTGCCGTGGTTGGGCTGCCACGGCAACCACGAGGCGCTCATCGCCGGCGTCGGCGTGCCCACCCCGGCGCTGCAGGGGCTGCTGCTGGCCGACCGCAAGCCGGTGGACTTCGCCGCGGACGTGCCGCTGGAGGACGCCCTGCGGCTGTTCACGCAGTCCTCGGAGGTGTTCACGACGGCCGGCGCCCGGACGGTCACGCCGCTGGCCGAACGGCGGTTCATCGACCGCCGGGACTTCGTGGCGGCACACCTCGCCGACGGCGGGGAGCCCGCCGGGCACGGCTTCACGCCGGCCAACCTGCGCGACGGCACGGCCTACTACGCGTGGGACGGCCTGCCCGGGATCCGGCTGATCTGCCTGGACACCACCCGGATCACCGGCGGTGGGGACGGCTCGATCGACGCCGACCAGGCGCGGTGGCTGACCGAGCGGCTGCGCGAGGTGTCCTCGTCCCACCTGGAGCCCGACGGTACGCGGGTGCACACCGGCAACGAGGACCGGCTGGTCGTGCTGCTGTCCCACCACGGCTCCACCACCCTGGCCCGCGAGGACCCGTTCCGGCCGCGTCCGGCCGCCGACGAGGGCGTCCTGGGCGCCCCGGAGCTGGTGGCGCTGCTCCACCGCTTCCCGAACGTCGTCCTGTGGCTCAACGGGCACACGCACGTCAGCGACGTGCGCCCGTGGCCGAACCCGGAGGAGGCCGGCTGCGGGTTCTGGGAGGTCACGACCTGTGCCGTCATCGACTGGCCCGGGCAGGCCCGGCTGGTGGAGTTCCTCGACAACGGGGACGGCACGCTGTCCCTGGTCTGCACCATGGTCGACCACGACAGCCCCGCCCGGCCGCCGCAGCCGCTGGACCCGGCGGCCCGCACGCCCGCGGCGCTGGCCGCGCTGCACCGGGAGCTGTCGGCCAACGTCCCGTGGGCCGGGTTGGACGCCGGGCTGGCCGGCGGGCCCGAGGACCGCAACGTCGAACTGGTGCTGCGCAACCCGCTGCGGCGCTGAGGCGGTCGGGTCGCCGTCCGGTTCCGCGCCGAGGGGCCGGTCAGGCCGCCGTGGGCTGCTGCCTGCGGCGGCGGGCCGCGGCGGCGGTGAGGTAGCCGCTCAGGGCGAGGTAGTAGACGAGGTAGCCCAGGGATACGGCGACGACGGCGGGATGCGGGTCGGGCACCTGCAGCAGCAGCACGGCGTACGTGCCGAGCCAGACGGCGGTGAACACCAGGCTCAGCCGGCGGAAGGACCGGGTGCGCGAGGGGTACAGGTAGCGGACCGGGACGAACACCAGCGCCGAGCAGACCACCAGGATCGCGCCGAGCGTCTGCGGGCCCAGGTCGAGGACGACCGCGTAGAAGGCGACGACGTTCCAGTAGCTGGGGAACCCGAGGAAGGTGTGGTCGTCGGTCTTCGCGTCGACCCGGCAGAACTGGTAGCTGGAGGCCAGCAGCGGCAGCGCGGCCAGCGCCCAGCCGGGCGGGCCCTCCGGCAGGGCGCCGGTCGTCCACAGCAGCACCACCGGCGCGAAGACGTAGGTCAGGTAGTCGACGATGTCGTCGAGCCGGGCGCCGTCGAACCAGGGGATCGTCTCCTTGACCCGCGCGCGTCGGGCCAGCATCCCGTCGGTGCCGTCGATGACGAGGGCGGCCAGGCCCAGCCAGAGGGCGGTGACCGCGTCGCCGTCGAAGGCGGCCAGCACGATCAGCAGCGCCAGCACCGAACCGAAGGCGGTGTACAGGTGCACCGCAGCCCCGGCCAACCGCAGGCGGGCCGGGAAGCGCGGCGGACCGCCCCCGTCGGGCGATCCCGCGGGGCGCGGATCCACCGCGGGGGCCGGATTCTCGCGCATCCGGCGAGGTTCCCACACCGGGCGCGGACCGGCCGCGCACGCCCGGCTGGCCGCTCGGCGGGGGACTTCCGAGCGGTGTCCCGGCGCCGCCGCCAGGGGTGCGCGGAGCGGCTCGACTAGGGTCGGCCGCGATGAGCGGATCGGCAGGCAAGCTGCGCGTCGCGGTCGTGTTCGGCGGCCGCAGCGCGGAACACTCCATCTCCTGCGTCTCCGCCGGGAGCGTGATCGCGGCGCTGGACGGGGACCGGTACGAGGTCGTGCCCGTCGGCATCACCCGCGACGGGGGCTGGGTGTTCCCCGATCCCGGGCAGCGGCTGGCGATCACCGACGGCGAGCTCCCCGAGGTCACCCGCGGCACCCCGGTGGCGCTCGTGGGGGACCCGGCCGGCCGCGGCCTGGCCGTCCTCGAGCCCGGCGACGGCGTGCTGCCGCGGCTGACCGAGGTCGACGTCGTCTTTCCGGTGCTGCACGGCACCTACGGCGAGGACGGCACGATGCAGGGCCTGCTGGAGATGAGCGGGCTGCCCTACGTGGGCTCGGGCGTCTTCGCCAGCGCGGCGTCGATGGACAAGGAGTTCACCAAGAAGCTGCTGGCCGCCGCCGGGCTGCCGCAGGGGGACCACGTGGTCCTGCGCGACGCCTCCGGTGCGCTGTCGGCCGATCCCGACGTGCTCGACGCCGCCACGCGGGAGCGGCTGGGACTGCCGGTGTTCGTCAAGCCGTCGCGGGCGGGCTCGAGCATCGGCATCACCAAGGTGACCGACTGGGCGCAGTTCCCGGCGGCCGTGGCGACCGCGGCGGCGGTGGACTCCAAGGTGATCGTCGAGGCCGCCGTCCCCGGCCGGGAGATCGAGTGCGGCGTGCTGGCCGGCCCCGGCGGCGGGGCGCCCGAGGCCAGCCTGCCGGCCGAGATCAGGCTGCGGCCGGGCACCGACTGGTACGACTTCGCCGCCAAGTACCTCGAGGACGCCGTGGAGTTCGACGTCCCCGCCGACCTCACCCCCGAGCAGACCCGGGCGGTGCAGGAGGTCTCCCGGCGGGCCTACCTGGCGCTGGACTGCCAGGGGCTGGCCCGCGTCGACTTCTTCCTCGGCACCGGGCCGGACGGGGAGGATCGGCTCGTGGTCAACGAGGTGAACACGATGCCCGGGTTCACCCCGATCTCGATGTTCCCGCGCATGTGGGCGGCGAGCGGGGTGAGCTACCCCGAGCTGGTGGACCGGTTGGTCGAGTCCGCCCTGGCGGGCGCCCGCCCGCCGGCCGCCTCCGCGCTGGACGGCTCCCGGATCGGTCGGTGACCTGCGCGGCGCCGTCCCGCTGGCGGGGCGTGGCCGCCGCCCTGGGACTGGTCGTCGCCGGCGCCCTGCTGGGGTGCGCCCGCGCGGTGGACGGCGTCGCGACGGCGGCGCCGGCACCGCCGACCCCGGATTCGCCCGAGGAGCTCGAGGCCCTGCTGGTCACCGACGTGCCCTCCGGGCTGCCGCGGGTGCCCGACGACGTGCTGCATCCGCCGGCGGGGGAGAAGACCGTCCACGACGTCGCCGGCTACGCGGAGGACCCCGAGCGGGAGCGGGAGGTCCTGGAGGACTACGGCTACCGGTTCGGCTGGGAGCGGTTCTGGAGCTCCGGCTCCGGCCCGCTGACCAGCGTGTTCATCGACCAGTTCGAGAACCGGGCGGGTGCCGGGGCCTACGCCGAGGACCTCGCGGCCAACGATGCGGAGCACTACGAGGGCGTGCTGCGGGAGGATCCGCCGCACCTGCCCGGCGGCTGCCGGCTGCTCGTCGTGGAGGACCCCGATCCGGCGTCCGGGCTGGCCGGGCCGGCGGTGTTCGCCTGGTGCGGGCGCGGGGTCTTCAGCGTCTCGGTGAGCGCGGTCGCCGAATCGGTGACGGCCGCCTCGGACGAGGTGCACACGGTCCTGCAGGCCCAGCTGGACCGGCTGCCGACCTGAGCCGGGCGGTGCCGCACCGCCGGGTGCGTGCCCCGCGCCCGTCAGGGACCGGGCTGCGGCTCCTGGGCGGGCAGCGCCGAGTTGATGACCGGGCCCAGCGCGGTCACCGCTGCGCTGTCGGTCTCCGAGGAGACCGTCACCTGCACGTACACCGGCCGGTCGACCGCGGTCCACACGACGGTGTCGGGGTCGGAGGTGTCGACGTACCACTGCACGCCGTTGATCTGGAGGAGGCCGACGCCGGCGAGGAAGCCGGCCGGCCGCTCGGTGCCGCAGACCAGGACGATCGGCGGCTCGCCCCAGGCGTAGGCGTAGGGGGAGTCGGACCGCACCCGGCGGGACGGCTCCCCGGCCAGTTCCAGCGGCAGCGCGCCCATCAGCGCGGGGCAGGCCGCCTCGGCCTCCGGCGTGACCGGTGGGACGTCGACGGGCAGCACCGGCAGGTCGGCGCGCTGCGGCCCGGAGGTGCCCTCGACCTCGGCGGGACCGCCGGAGGGATCCGCACCGGAGGAACCCTCGCCGGTGTCCCGGCCGACGACGTTGACCAGGACCAGCAGGACGGCGACCACCGGGACCGCCAGCGCGGTCACGACCAGGGCGATCCGGCGCAGCGGGTCCTGGGGGCGCGCCGGCGCGGCGTCCTGCGGGGGGCGGGCGTCGTCCCGCGTGCCGCCTTCCGCGGGCGTGCCGAAATCCTCCCCGGCCGGATCCGGCCCGGCCGGGGGCGTGTGCCGGCGGTCGTCCTCGCTCAGCGGCTCAGATGTTGACGACGGGGCAGGTCAGGGTGCGGGTGATGCCGTCGACCGACTGGACCCTGGCGACGACCAGGCGACCCAGATCGTCGACGGTCTCGGCCTCGGCGCGCACGATCACGTCGTAGGGACCCGTGACGTCCTCTGCCTTGGTCACGCCGTCGATCTCGCTGATCGCCGAGGCGACCTGGGCGGCCTTGCCGACTTCGGTCTGGATGAGGATGTAGGCGTGGACCACGGGAGACCTTTCCTCGGGCAGCGCTGCCGATGCGGCGTCCGCGCAGGCTGGCGGACAGGTGCGCAACCTACCGCAGCGGTGGGGTGGGGCCGGTGACACGGCCGCGTCCGCTCGTGCCGCGGGAGGATCCGGCGGACAGCGTCCGGGTCGTGGGCGAGTTCGGGGTGATCGCCCGGGTCACGGCACGGGCCGGCTCGGCGCGGGTCGCCGACGTGGGACCGGGCGACGACGCGGCCGTCCTGCGCACGCCGGACGGCCGGGTCGTGGCCACCACCGACGTCTTGGTCGAGGGGCGGCACTTCCGGCGCGACTGGTCGTCGGCGGAGGACGTGGGCCGCAAGGCCGCGGCGGCCAACCTCGCCGACGTGGCCGCGATGGGCGGGGTGGCCACCGCCCTGCTCGTGGGCCTGGCCTGCCCGCCCGGCACCTCGACCTCCTGGCTGGAGGGCGTGGCGGCGGGCCTGGCGGCGGAGTGCGCGCCGCTGGGGGCCGCCGTCGTCGGAGGGGACACCGTGGCCGCGGCGCCGGACAGCTCGGCGGTCGTGCTGTCGGTGACCGCGCTCGGTGACCTCGGTGGGCGGGCGCCGGTGCTGCGGTCCGGCGCGCGACCCGGGGACGTCGTGGCGATCGCCGGCCGGCTGGGCTGGTCGGCGTGCGGGCTGGCGGTCCTCCGGCGCGGATTCACCAGCCCACTGGCGGCGGTCGCCGCGCACCGCCGGCCCACGCCGCCGTACGCCGCCGGCCCCGCGGCCGCCGCGGCGGGGGCGACCGCGATGTGCGACGTCAGCGACGGCCTGCTCGCCGACGCGTGGCACCTGGCGGAGCGGAGCGGCGTCGTCGTCGACATCGACCGCGCCGCGCTGGTCCGCGCCACCCTCGAGCCGCCGGGACCGCTGCAGCAGGTGGGTGCCGCGCTGGGAGTCGACCCGCTGGCCTGGGTGCTCACCGGTGGGGAGGACCACGCCCTCCTGGCAGCATTCCCCCCGGACGCCGCGCTGCCGGAGGGGTGGACGCCGGTGGGTGCCGTACGGACCGTGAGCACCGCACCGGAGGTCCTGGTGAGCGGCGAACCGGCGGCGGCCGCCGCCGCGGCCGTCGGCGCGGAAGGAACGGGGCATGTCCACTTCGGCTGAGCACCGCACCCGCGACACCTCCGCCGTCCGCCTGCGCGCCGTGCCCTACCGGGACCCGGTGGCCCAGCGGTTGGTCGAGCGGGTGCAGGGGGAGTACGTCGTCCGCTACGGCGGGCCCGACGGAGCGGTCGTCGATCCTGCGGAGTTCGAGCCGCCCGCGGGAGCGTTCCTCGTCGCCGAGGTCGACGGTGTCCCGGCCGGATGCGGCGCCTGGCGGGTGCACGCCCCCGGGGTGGTCGAGATCAAGCGGGTGTACGTGGAGCCCGCGTTCCGCCGGCAGGGGCTGGCCCGGCTGGTCGTGGACGCGCTGGAGAGCAGCGCGGCGCGGGCCGGCCACCGCGCGGTGGTCCTCAACACCGGCGACCGCCAGCCCGAGGCCCTGGCCCTCTACGCGGCCGCCGGCTACCGGCCGGTGCCCGGCTACGGCATCTACGCCGACGCGCACGGCGCGGTCTTCCTCGGCAAGGACCTGCCCGCGGCACCTCTGGAGAGCAAGGAGGCGTCGTGGGCGTGGTGACGATCTCCGCCTCCTACGGAGCCGGCGGCGCGGAGGTGGCCCCCGCCGTGGCCGAGCGGCTGGGCCTGCCGTTCCACGACCGGGCCATCCCGGCGCGGGTGGCCGGGCGGCTGGGCGTCACCCTGGCCGAGGCGGAGGAGAACGACGAGAAGATCGCCCGGGGCCTGTGGCGGCTGGTCGCGTCCCTGGGCACGATGCCCGACCCGGTCGGCGGCGTGCTCCCGACCTCCCCGCAGCCCGACGAGCGCGCCTACCGGCAGCAGACCGAGCGTGTGCTCCTGGAGATCGCCGAGGGCGGCGGCGGGGTGGTGCTCGGCCGCGGCGCGGCCCTGGTGCTGCGGGACCGCCCCGATGCGCTGCACGTCCGGCTCGACGGCCCGCGGGAGCGCCGCCTCGAGTCGGCCGCCGCCCGGTCGGGACGGCCGCGGGAGGAGTGCCGCCGGGAGCTCGAGGCCAACGACGCCGCTCGGGAGGCCTACGTCCGGCACTTCTACCGCTGCGATCCCTCGGCGGCGCGGCACTACCACCTCGTGATCGACAGCACGGCGCTGCCGCTGGAGGCGGTCGTCGACCTGGTGGTCACCGCCGCCCGGGCCCGGGGGATCGGGCCGGACTGAGCCCGCGGTCCGGGGCGCGCACACGAAGAACCCCGGAGGTCAGACCTCCGGGGTTCACCCGGCCGGGGCCGGGGGTGTCAGCGGTCGACGGCGCTCAGGCGCGGACGACCTTGCCGGCGCGGATGCACGAGGTGCAGGCCTTGATCCGGCGACGGTTGCCGGGGGCCACGAGGGCCCGCACGGACTGGATGTTCGGGTTCCAACGGCGCGGCGTGCGGCGGTGCGAGTGCGACACCGACATGCCGAAACCGGGCCCCTTGCCACAGACATCGCACACGGCAGCCACGGCGGATCACTCCCAGAGATTCGTTCACAGAGGCGGTGCGCAGGTGGCGACCGCATACAGACCGTCCGACAGTCTAACCGCTCCCCGGGCGGCTCGTCGCCGCGGCCGTCGGACGCCGCCCCGGATCCGGCCCCGATCCGGGGCGGAACCCCGGCGATGTCGCCGTTCGTGGGTACCCTCCGGCCGTGCTGCAGGCGCTGGACGACGCCGCGGCCGGGCGGTGGTGCCGGGCCGCGGTCCTGGCGCTGTCCGCGTCCCGGGAGCAGCTGGACGACCTCAACGTCTTCCCCGTCCCGGACGGTGACACCGGCACCAACCTGCTGCTGACCGCCGAGGCGGCGCAGGCGGCCCTGGACGAGACGGGCGAGGGCGGCGAGTCGGCCTGGACGGTGCTGGCCCGGGGCGCGGTGCTGGGTGCGCGCGGCAACTCCGGCACGATCCTCGCCCAGCTGTGGCGCGGCCTGGCCGACCAGTTCGCCGGCCAGGAACCGGCCGACGGCCCCACGTTCGCCGCCGCCCTGCGGAAGGCCGCCGACACCGCCTACACCGCGGTGGCCGATCCCGAGGAGGGGACCTTCCTCACCGTCGCCCGCGCCGGCGGGGAGGCCGCGGTCGCCGCCGTCGACGAGGGCCGCACCGGGCTGGCCGACGTCGTGCGGGCCGCCGCCGACGGCGCGCGTGCCGCCCTCGAGGCCACGCCCGCCCAGCTGGCGGTGCTGCGCGAGGCCGGGGTGGTCGACGCCGGCGGCGCCGGGCTGTGCCTGGTGCTCGACGCGCTGGTGACCACGGTGACCGGCGTGGAACCGGCCCGCCCGCCGCTGGTCCGCCGCACGGCCCGCCATCCGTCCGCCGTCGACGCCGACCGCCCGCACCAGCCGCCCGCCGGGCCCGGCAGCGAGGTGCAGTACCTGCTGGCCGGCGCCGACGAGGTCTCCGTCGCCCGCCTGCACCGCCGGCTGGCCGAGCTGGGCGACAGCCTCGTCATCGTCGGCGCCGACACGCCCACGGGCCGGGAGTGGAACGTGCACGTGCACGTCAGCGACATCGGGGCCGCCATCGAGGCCGGCATCGAGGCAGGCCGGCCCCACCGCATCTCGGTCACCCCGCTGGCTCCGGTGCCCCCGCCGGCCCCCCGGCCCGATCGGCGTGCCGTCGTGGCGCTCGTGCCGGCCGACGGCCTGGCCGACCTGTTCACCCGGGAAGGGGTGCGGGTGGTCACCTGCCGCAGCGGGGGCGTCTCCGAGGACGACGTGCTGCAGGAGGTCATCGCCTCGGCCGCCCGGGACGTCGTGGTGCTGCCCAACGACGCCGAGCTCACCGCGGTCGCCGCCCGCGCGGCCGCCCGGGCCCGCGAGGACGGCCGCGACGTCGTCGTCGTCCCCACCCGCTCGCCGGTGCAGGGCCTGGCCGCCATCGCGGTGGCCGACCCGGCGCGGCGCTTCGGCGACGACGTCATCGCCATGGCCGAGGCCGCCGCCGCCACCCGCTGGGCCGAGGTGACCGTCGCCGAGCAGGAGGCGCTGACCTCCGCCGGCCGCTGCCGCCCCGGAGACGTGCTCGGCTCGGCCGAGGGCGACGTCGTGCTCATCGGCGAGGACCTCGCGGCCGTCTCCTGCGAGCTGCTCGACCGCCTGCTCTCCGCCGGCGGTGAGCTCGCCACGCTGGTGGTCGGCCCGGACGCGGCGCTGGGCGAGGCCGTCTGCGCCCACCTGGCCAGGGCGCACCCGACGGTCGAGGTGACCCGCTACGACGGCTGCTCGGGCACGGTCCCGTTGCAGGTAGGGGTCGAGTGACATGGCGGTGACGATGGGCACGTCGCTCGATCGCGTCCTCGGCGCCAGGACCGCCCGGGCGATGGCCGAGCAGCTGTCCCTGCACACCGTGCGCGACCTGCTGCGGCACTACCCGCGCCGCTACGCCCGTCGCGGCGAGATGACCCGCCTCGACGACCTCCAGGTCGGTGACCGGGTGACCGTTCTGGCCCAGGTGCGCTCCGTCGACAGCCGGAAGATGCGCCAGCGCCGCGGCACCATCACCGAGGTCACCGTGGGCGACGGCGCGGGCTCGATGAAGCTCGTCTTCTTCAACCACAAGCACGCCCGGCTGCGGCCGGGGGAGTGGGGCCTGTTCGCCGGCACGGTCGGCCAGTACCGGGACAAGCTGCAGTTCACCCACCCCGACTGCCACATCCTCAGCGGCGAGGACGACGAGGAGTGGGCCCGCGCGCTGGTGCCCATCTACCCGGCGAGCAAGGACGTCTCCAGCTGGGTCATCCAGAAGTCGGTCAAGCTCCTGCTGAACACCTCCGGCGGCCTCGGCGACCTCGTCGTCGACCCGCTGCCCGAGGCGATCCGCGCCCGGCACGGTCTGCTCAGCCTTCCGGCCGCGCTGCTCGACGTGCACCGGCCCACCAGCGCCGAGGACGTCGAGCGGGCCACGCACCGGCTCAAGTGGGACGAGGCCCTCACCCTGCAGCTGACCCTCGCCGCCCGCCGCCGCGCCGCGGCGCTCGAGCCGGGGGTCGCCCGGCCGCGGAGGAGCGGCGGCCTGCTGGACGCGGTCGACGCCGCCCTGCCGTTCGCCCTCACCGAGGGACAGCGGGCGGTGGGCGAGGAGCTGGCCGCCGAGCTGGCACGCGAGCAGCCGATGCACCGGCTGCTGCAGGGCGAGGTCGGCTCCGGCAAGACGGTCGTGGCGCTGCGCGCGATGGCCCAGGTGGTCGACGCCGGCGGGCAGGCCGCCCTGCTGGCCCCCACCGAGGTGCTCGCCGCCCAGCACGCGCGCAGCATCCGCGCCCTGCTCGGCCCCCTCGGCCGCGCGGGAGAGCTCGACGGGGACCCCGACGGCACGCGGGTCGTGCTGCTCACCGGCTCGCTCAAGGCCGCCGCCCGCCGGCAGGCGCGGGCCGACGTCGCCGAGGGCAGCGCCGGCATCGTCGTCGGCACGCACGCGCTCCTGCAGGAGGGGGTGGAGTTCGCCGACCTCGGGCTGGTCGTCGTCGACGAGCAGCACCGCTTCGGCGTCGAGCAGCGCGACGCCCTGCGCGCCAAGGGCAACCGGCCGCCGCACGTGCTGGTCATGACCGCCACCCCCATCCCGCGCACCGTGGCCATGACCGTCTACGGCGACCTGGAGACCTCCACGCTGCGCCAGCTGCCCAGCGGGCGGGGCGGGGTGGCCAGTTCCGTCGTCCCCGCCTCCGAGAAGCCCGCGTGGCTCGACCGGGCGTGGGCGCGGGTGCGCGAGGAGGTCGCCGCCGGCCGGCAGGCCTACGTCGTCTGCCCGCGCATCGGCGACGACGGCACCGACGAGGACGAGCCCGAGGGCAGGGACGGCGCCCCGGACGACGGGGACCGGCGGCCGCCGCTGGCCGTCCTCGACGTCGCCGAGGCGCTGCGCGGGGGCCCGCTGGCCGGCCTGCGGCTCGACGTGCTCCACGGCCGGCTGAGCCCCGAGGACAAGGAGGCCCGGATGCGGGCCTTCGCCGCCGGCGAGATCGACGTCCTGGTCGCCACGACCGTCGTCGAGGTCGGGGTCGACGTGCCCAACGCCACCGTGATGGTGATCATGGACGCCGACCGCTTCGGGGTCAGCCAGCTGCACCAGCTGCGCGGCCGGGTGGCCCGGGGCGCGCACGCCGGGCTGTGCCTGCTGGTCACCGAGGCGGCCACCTCGTCCTCGACCGGCCATCGGCTGGCCGCGGTGGCCGCCACCTCCGACGGTTTCGAGCTGGCCCGGCTCGACCTCGAGACCCGGCGGGAGGGCGACGTGCTCGGCGCCGCGCAGTCCGGCCGCCGCTCGGGGATCAAGCTGCTGTCCCTGCTGGAGGACGAGGAGCTCATCGCCGCCGCCCGCGCCGAGGCCACCGCGCTGCTGGCCACCGAGCGCGGGCTGGCCGACCATCCGGGCCTGGCCCAGGAGGTGGCCGCGCTGGCCACCGACGAGCGCGCCGAGTACCTGGAGAAGGCATGACCGGCGAGCGGGCATGACCCGGCTCATCTCCGGGGTGGCCGGCGGACGGCGGCTGAAGGTCCCACCCTCCGGGGTGCGGCCCACCGGGGACCGCGCCCGCGAGGGCCTGTTCAACAGCCTGGGCGGCCTGCTCGACCTCGACGGCGCCACGGTGCTGGACCTCTACGCCGGCTCCGGCGCGCTCGGCCTGGAGGCGCTCTCGCGCGGGGCGGCCGAGGTGGTCTTCGTGGAGTCCGGGCCGCGGGTACTGCCGGTGCTGCGCGCCAACCTCGCCGCGGTCGGCCTCCCGGGCGGCCGCGTGGTGGCCGGGTCGGTGCCCACCGTCGTCGCCGGCCCGCCCCCGGCCCGCTTCGACCTGGTGCTGGCCGACCCGCCGTACGCGACCCCGGCGACCGAGGTGCTGGGGGTGCTGCGGGCGCTGGCCACCAACGGATGGCTGGGCCCCGAGGCGGTCCTGGTGGTCGAGCGCTCCAGCCGCGAGGAGCCCTGGGAGTGGCCGACACCCCTGCGCGGGCTGCGCGACCGCCGCTACGGGGAGGCCGTGCTCCGGTACGGTCGCTCTCCGTGAGGCGCGCAGTCTGCCCCGGTTCGTTCGACCCGGTCACGAACGGCCATGTCGACGTCATCAACCGGGCGGCGGCCCTCTACGACGAACTGGTCGTCGCCGTGCTGATCAACCCCGGCAAGGCCGGCCTGTTCTCCGTCGACGAGCGCATGCAGCTGCTCCGCGACGCGGTCGCGCACCTGCCCAACGTGATCGTGGACAGTTTCCAGGGGCTGCTGGTCGACTACTGCCGGGCGCACGGGATCCCGGTGATCGTCAAGGGGCTGCGCGCGGTCAGCGACTTCGAGTACGAGCTGCAGATGGCGCAGATGAACCGCGAGCTGGCCGGGGTCGAGACGCTGTTCGTGCCCACCGCTCCACAGGTCGGGCACCTGTCCTCCAGCCTGGTCAAGCAGATCGCCACCTTCGGCGGGGACGTCTCCAGCCTCGTGCCCAAGTCGGTGCACGATCGGCTGCTGGCCCACCGCGAGAGGTCCGCGTCGGAGGAGGCCCCGTGACCGAGCTTGCGAGGTCACGCATGAGCGCAGCACCGTCGGGCACGGGGTCGACGAGCGCCAGCGAGGAGGCCCCGTGACCGAGGTCGTCTACCGGCTGTACGAGACCGTCGACGAGCTCAGCCGGGTCATCGAGAACGCCCGCAGCGTCCCCATGTCCGCGTCCTGCATGGTGCCGCGGGACATCCTGCTCGACCTGCTCGACGACCTGCGGGAGAACCTGCCCGAGGAGGTCCAGCAGGCCGGGGCGATCGTCGAGCAGCGCACCGAGATCCTCGAGCAGGCCCAGGCCGAGGCCGAGCGGCTGACCGGGCGCACCCGCAGCGAGAGCGAGCAGGTCGTCGTCGCCGCCCGCCGGCAGCGCGACGAGATCCTCGGCACCGCCCGCCGGCAGCGCGACGAGCTGCTGGCCCAGGCGCAGGCCGAGGCCGAGGACCTGCTCGCCGAGGCCGAGGCCGAGGCCCAGCGCCTCGTCGAGGAGGGCCGGCGGCACCGCGAGGCGCTGATCGCCGACGGGCAGGCGCAGCAGGCCGAGCTGCTCGCCGCCGCGCAGGCCGAGCACGAGCGGCTGATCACCGAGACCGAGGTCTACCGGGGCGCCGTCGCCCGGGCCGACGAGCTCGGCGCGCAGACCGTGGCCGAGGTCACCCGGATGCGGACCGAGGTCGACGAGTACGTCGACAGCCGGCTGGCCGACTTCGGCACCACCCTCGAGCGGATGCTCCGCTCGGTCGACAAGGCCCGCAGCGCCCTGCGCGAGCCCTGAGCCGGCCGTCGCCGGGGTTCGCCCGGACGGCGTCCGGTGGCGATCGGGTAGTCTCGACGTCCGGTCCGATGTCGAGGGGCCCGCGTCCCGCGGGTCGGCCCCGGCCGGCCCCTCCCGCTGCCTACCGCGAGTACCGACATGTCTGCCGCTCATTCACGCCGCACCGGCGCCGCGTCCCCGGACGCCCGGCGCCCTGCCGCCAACCCCTGGCGGGTGGACCTGCGTGAGCTCGGCCGCCGGGCCGGCTCCCTGCAGGAGCTGGACCGGACGCTGCCGGCTCCCGCGGGCTGGCGGGTGGAGCTTATTGGCGCCACCGAGGGCGCCGAGATCCGGCTGCGGTTGCGGCTGGAGTCGGTGATGGAGGGCGTGCTGGTCTCGGGGGAGGTCGAGGTCCCCGTCACCGGTTCGTGCGCACGCTGCCTGGAGGGGATCGAGGACACCCTCGAGCTCGACGTCCAGGAGCTGTTCGCCTACGAGGGCAGCACCACCGAGGCCACCAGCGAGGAGGACGAGGTCCGCCGCCTCGTGGGCGACTTCCTCGATCTCGAGCCGATGGTTCGCGACCTGGTGGTCCTCAGCCTGCCGCTGGCGCCCACCTGCACCGAAGACTGCGCCGGGCTGTGCGTCGACTGTGGCCAGCGGCTCGACGACCTTCCGGCCGACCACACCCACGAGGTGGTCGACCCGCGTTGGGCCGGGCTCGCCGGCCGTTTCGCTTCCGCACCGGGCACCCCCGGTGAGGACAACCCAGAGGAGAACTGACCGTGGCCGTCCCGAAGCGGAAGATGTCCCGCGCCAACACCCGTGCGCGCCGTTCGCAGTGGAAGGCGAGCGCGCCGACGCTGTCGCCCTGCCCGAACCGGGCCTGCGGCGAGCTGAAGCCGCCGCACCAGGCGTGCCCGAACTGTGGCCAGTACGACGGCCGCCAGGTCCTCTCGGTCTGACCTCCGCGGATCGACCCGTCGTGGGCAGCCCGGCCGCCGACACGCCCCCTCCGGGGGGTGCGTCCGCCGGCCGCTCCCCGGCGGGAGAGGCCCACGCCGAGCGGGCGGCCGCCTGGCTCCGCGACGCCCTGGGCGTCGAGATGCCCGGCGGCCTGCTCGCGTTGGCGCTGACCCACCGCTCCTACGCCTACGAGAACGGCGGGCTGCCCACCAACGAGCGCCTGGAGTTCCTCGGGGACTCGGTGCTCGGCCTGGTGGTCACCGACGAGCTGTACCGCAGCCAGCCGGACCTGCCCGAGGGCCAGCTGGCCAAGCTGCGCGCCTCGGTGGTCAACATGACCTCGCTGGCCCGCGTGGCCCGGCGGCTGGGATCCGGCGGCATCGGCCCGCACCTGCTGCTCGGCCGCGGCGAGGAGACCACCGGCGGCCGGGACAAGGACTCGATCCTCGCCGACGCCCTCGAGGCGCTGATCGGCGCGCTCCACCTCGGCTGCGGGCTGGACATCGCCGCGGCGATCGTCCACCGGCTGTTCGACCCGCTGCTGGTCGAGGCGGCCACCCGCGGCGCGGGCCTGGACTGGAAGACCAGCCTGCAGGAGCTCGGTGCCGCACTCGGCCTGGGTGCGCCCAGCTACGTGGTCGAGGACGAGGGCCCCGACCACGCCAAGACCTTCACCGCCGCGGTCGTCCTCGGCGGCGCCGTCCACGGCCGCGGCACCGGCCGCACCAAGAAGGCCGCCGAGCAGGAGGCCGCCGAGGCCGCCTGGCGGTCGCTGTCGGCCGAGGCCCCGACGGCCTCTTCCGTGCTCGGGAGCTGACGGGGGTGCCCGAGCTGCCGGAGGTCGAGGTCGTCCGACGCGGCCTCGAGCAGTGGGTGGCCGGCCGCACCGTCGCCGCGGTCGAGGTGCGTCACCCCCGTGCCGTGCGCCGTCACCTCGAGGGCGTCGAGCACTTCACCGAGGCGCTGACCGGGCGCACCTTCACCGCCACCCACCGCCGCGGGAAGTACCTGTGGCTGCCGCTGGCCGAGCCGGACGGCGTCCTGACGGGCCAGGCCCTGGTGGCGCACCTGGGCATGAGCGGGCAACTGCTCGTCGAGAAGGCCTCGCAGCCCGACGAGACCCACCTGCGCGCCCGGTTCACCTTCACCGACGGCGGCCGGGAACTGCGCTTCGTCGACCAGCGGACCTTCGGCGGCCTGGCGGTGGAGGACGTGGTCGGGGGCGACGGGGCGGGCGGAGAAGCTGCCGGCACCCACCTCCCGCGGCGCCTGGCCCACATCGCCATCGATCCGCTGGACCCCGCCTTCGACGAGGCCGCCTTCGACGCGGCCCTGCGCCGGCGCCGTACCGAGGTCAAGCGCGCGCTGCTGGACCAGACCCTGATCGGCGGGGTCGGCAACATCTACGCCGACGAGGCGCTGTGGCGCGCCGGGCTGCACGGTGCCCGGCCCACCGGCGCGCTCACCCGCCCCCAGGTCCGAGCCCTGCTCCAGGGCGTGCGCGACGTGCTGGGCGAGGCGCTGGCCCAGGGCGGCACCTCGTTCGACTCCCTCTACGTCGACGTCAACGGGCAGAGCGGGTACTTCTCCCGCTTCCTCGCCGTCTACGGCCAGGCCGACCGGCCGTGCCCGCGCTGCGGCACCCCGATCCGCCGGGAGTCGTTCATGAACCGCTCCAGCTACAGCTGTCCGCGCTGCCAGCCGCGCCCGCGGGCCCGCCGGGAGGGCGCGTGAGCGACCGGGCCCGGATCGTCGCGCTGGTGTCCGGCCTCGTGCAGGGCGTGGGCTACCGCTGGTTCGTCGCCCGGCGGGCGGAGGTGGCCGGGCTGGCCGGATCGGCCCGCAACCTGCCCGACGGCCGTGTCGAGGTCGACCTGGAGGGCCCGCCCGAGGCGGTGCACGCCCTCGTCGCCGAACTCGACGGGCCCCGCGCGCCCGGCCACGTCACCGGCGTCGAGGTCCGGGACGCCCCGGTGCAGGGCAAACGCGGGTTCACGACGGCGTGACGAACACGACATCCCCCCGACACGGTCGGCGTCCAGTCTTGCCGTTGACCTGCGTGTCCGGGCCTGTCACCCTGGATATACCCAGCCCGCGCCGACCGCCTTCCGGGGCGCCGGGCCTCCTTCAAGCAGTTGGAAAGGCCGCTTAGACCATGGCCAAGGCCCTGTTCGGTCACGTCGTCGCACCCTCCGAGCTCCGAGTAGTCGAGGAGAACGCAGTCCTGCGAGCCAAGGTGCGCCGACTGGAACAGGAACTGGAGGAGCTGCGTGCTCAGCGCGAGGCCTCCATCGCCCACGAGCTGCTGAGCATGGCCGGCGACAACGCCGAGCCGGCGCTGGCCTGACGCCTCCGGCGTCCCGGCCACACCACCCGCACCGCCCGCCCCCCGCCGCGGGGGCAGCAGCCCTGTCCTGGGCTAGGGTCCTCATCCCGTGCATCTGTCGAGCCTGACGCTGAAGGGCTTCAAGTCCTTCGCGTCCGCGACGACCCTCCGGCTCGAGCCCGGCATCACCGCGGTCGTCGGCCCCAACGGCTCCGGGAAGTCCAACGTCGTCGACGCCATCGCCTGGGTCCTCGGCGAGCAGGGCGCCAAGAGCCTGCGCGGCGGCAAGATGGAGGACGTCATCTTCGCCGGCACCGCCGGCCGCCCGCCGCTGGGCCGGGCCGAGGTCACCCTCACCATCGACAACGCCGACGGCGCCCTGCCGATCGACTACACCGAGGTGTCGATCACCCGGCGCATGTACCGCTCCGGCGAGAGCGAGTACGAGATCAACGGCGACAAGGTCCGGCTACTCGACGTCCAGGAGCTGCTCAGCGACTCCGGCATCGGCCGGGAGATGCACGTCATCGTCGGGCAGGGCCAGCTCGACGCCGTCCTCTCCGGCCGTCCCGAGGACCGGCGGGCGTTCGTCGAGGAGGCCGCCGGCGTCCTCAAGCACCGCAAGCGCAAGGAGAAGGCCCTCCGCAAGCTCGACGCGATGCAGGCCAACCTCGACCGGCTCGGCGACCTGACCGCCGAGCTGCGCCGCCAGCTCAAGCCGCTGGGCCGCCAGGCCGAGGTCGCCCGCCGCGCCGCCGGCGTCCAGGCCGACCTGCGCGACGCGCGGCTGCGGCTGCTCGCCGACGACCTCGTGCAGCTGCGGGAGGCGCTCGAGAGGGACGTCGCCGACGAGGCCGCCGCCCGCCGGCGGCGGGCCGTCGTGGAGGCGGAGCTGGGCGAGGCGTCCCGGCGCGAGGCGGCGCTGGAGGCGGAGCTGGCCGACGTCGCCCCGCGGCTGGGCGCCGCGCAGGACACCTGGTACCGGCTCTCGGCCCTCACCGAGCGCTTCCGCGGCATCGGCCAGCTCGCCACCGAGCGGCACCGGCACCTGTCCGCCGCCGCCCCCGCGGCGACCGGCGGACGCGATCCCGACCAGCTGGAGGCCGAGGCCGACCGGGTTGCGGCCACCGAGGCCGAGCTCGCCGCCGGGCTGGAGGCCGCGCGCGGCCGGCTGGCCGCGGCGGTCACCGCCCGCGCCGAGCTGGAGCAGGCCCTCACCGAGGCCGAGCGGGCCTGGGTGGCCGCCGCCCGGGCCCTGGCCGACCGCCGCGAGGGGCTGGCCCGGCTGTCCGGCCAGGTCGCCGCGGCCCGCTCCCGCGTCGCTGCCGGGCAGGCCGAGATCGAGCGGTTGGCGCTTTCCGCCGGTGAGGCCGCCGACCGCGCCGAGGTCGCCGCCGAGCGGCTCGCGGAGCGGCGCGGCGAGGTCGACGAGCAGGAGGACGCCGACGTCGCCCTCGTCACCGCCCACCAGGACGCCGTCGCCGCGCACACCGCGGCGGCCCGGGCGGTGACCGAGCTGGCCGAGGCCGAGCGCGCCGCCGAGCGCGACCGCGCCTCCTGGCAGGCCCGCCGCGATGCCCTCGCCCTCGGACTGACCCCCGCCGACGGCGCCGCCGCGGTGCTGGCCGCGGGTCTCCCCGGGGTGCTCGGGCCGGCCGCCGACAAGCTGACCGTGCAGCCGGGCGCCGAGGTCGCCGTCGCCGCGGCCCTGGACGGGATGGCCGACGCCGTCGTCGTAGCCGGGGTCGCCGACGCCGCGGCCGCGCTGGCCCACCTGAAGGCCACCGACGGCGGCCGCGCCGGGCTGCTGGTCACCGGCGGCCTCCCACCCCTGCCGCGGGAGGGCTGGCCGGCGCTGCCCGACGGCGCCCGGTGGGCCCTCGACCTCGTCACGGCCCCCGACGAGCTGCGCCCCGCGCTGGCCCGCGCGCTGGACCGGGTGGCGGTCGTGCCCGACCTCCATGCCGCCGTCGCGCTGGTCGGCGCCCATCCCCGGGTCCGCGCGGTCACCGCCGACGGCGACCGGATCGGCACCGACCGGTCGGCCGGCGGGCAGGCCGACGCGCCGTCCGGACTGGAGGTGCGCGCCCGCGTCGACGAGGCCGAGCGCGAGCTGCAGGCGGCCGCCGCCCGCGCCGCCGACCTCGCCGACCGGCTGGCCGCCGCCCGCGAGACCGCCCGGGCCCGCTCCGCCGACGTCGACGCGGCCCTCGCCGCGCGCCAGGCGGCCGACCGGACCCGGTCGACGTTCGCCGCGCAGCTGGCCGAGCTCGGCGCCGCGGCCCGCTCGGCCGCCGCCGAGGCCGAGCGCTCCGCCGCGGCCCGGGTGCGC